>JAFUNV010000154.1 GCA_017472865.1 Ruminiclostridium sp.
CTCGCACTACCCAAATTCCCCGTTATTCTATCAGCTTTGCGACAAATACGGTTTCTATGTAATCGATGAAGCCGACCTCGAAATGCATGGCTGTGTTGAAGTTTACAACAATTTCAAATGGGAAAACGGTTATAACGGAATCGCACTGCTGGCAAGCGACAAACGCTTTGAAAAGGCAGTCGTTGACCGCTCCGAGCTTATGGTAAGGCGTGATATAAACCGTCCCTGCGTAGTTTTCTGGTCACTGGGCAATGAAAGCGGTTACGGTGCGAATTTCCGCGCCGCCGCACAACTTATAAAAAGCCTTGACGACACAAGACTTGTACATTATGAAAGCACTCATAAGCTGGACGACACCCCTGATGATATTCTTGACTTAGTTTCTGAAATGTACACCTCAATAGAGGATATACAGAAATTCCTCGGACGTGAGGAGGAAAAACGACCCTTTATTCTCTGTGAATACTGCCACGCTATGGGCAACGGCCCCGGAGATTTGGAGGATTATCACAACCTGTTCGTTTCAAACGAACGCCTCTGCGGCGGGCTTGTATGGGAGTGGTGCGACCATGGCTTCTCTCTGGGAAAAACTGCAGATGGAAAAGAAAAGTACGGCTACGGCGGTGACTTCGGAGAAAGACACAATGACGGTAATTTCTGCATGGATGGTCTTGTATATCCCGACCGCAGGCCTCACACGGGACTGTTTGAGGTAAAGCAGGTATTCCGTCCTGTAAGAGTTGAAAAAACAGATGTTTTCAATAAGTTCTTAATCAGAAGCTATCTGAATTTTGCAGATGCAGGCGACATTCTGAGCGGCAGATATGAAATAACCTGTGACGGCGGCATACTTGCAGAAGGAAGCTTTGATTTCAGCCTTGAACCTCTCAGTACAGCTGAAATTACTATCCCCGAACTTTGTGAAACCTACCCTGATGACACATATATCCGATTTATATTCAATTACAAAAAAGATACATTATGGTGCGAAAAGGGTTATGAATGCTGCTTCGACCAGCTTTGTGCATATAAAGCGGAAACAAGAATGGTATCCGTTTCAAGCGAAGGCAGTGCAGAATTTAAAGATGAACCTCTTTATATAAAAATCAACGCAGGTGATAATTCCTTTATTTTCAACAAGCGAATCGGTGCTTTTGAGTCAATAAAATGCGGCGGAACTGAGCTTCTTGACAAGCCTATGGAATTCAACTTCTTCCGCGCGCCTACGGATAACGATACTATGAAGGGTGACTGGTACAGGGCTCACCTCAATGATTACATACCGAAAATCTATTCTGTAAAGACAGAGCAAAAAAGCAGCAGTGTTGTCATAAATGTTTCACATTCCTTTGGTTGGAGTATTCATCAGCCCTTTGCTCGTATAGAAACTGTCTATACAATCCACGGCGGAGGCGAGCTTGAAATACACTGCAAGGTCAGCACCTCAAACAAGGTTACACTTCTTCCCCGCTTTGGTCTGAGACTTTTCATGCCTAAAGTCTTCTGCAATGTAGATTATTTCGGTTATGGTCCTTTTGAGAGCTATATCGACAAGCATCAGGCTTCATATCTCGGTAATTTCAGCGCACCTGTAAGCGAAATGCACGAGGATTACACCCGTCCACAGGAAAACTCCTCTCACTTCGGCTGTAAGCACATGACGGTAAGAAGCACAGATACACAGATACGCTTTGAAGCAGATGACGGATTTTCCTTCAACGCTTCGGAATATACCCAAGAGGAGCTTGCCGGAAAGAAGCACAACTTTGAGCTTGAAAAATGTGGCAGTAATGTAATCTGTGTGGATTATATGATGGCCGGTGTAGGCTCCAACTCCTGCGGTCCTCAGCTTATGGAAAAATACAGACTTCCTCTCCCTGAGTTTTCGGCAGCTTTCAGAATTAAAATATCAAAGGTATAAGAAATACCGTGCATGGTGGAAAATCATGCACGGTATTTTTATCATTGCTTCATCGTGTTCATAAGTCTGTCAAACACACTCTCCGCAGTAAGAAGCGGAAGCGCGTCCTTGTTAAAATAACCTTCATTCACAAGCCTTAACGCCGCATCAACACCAGTCTTGTTATAAACTGAAAAGTCCGCAAGCATACGGGCTTTTTTAGCCTCGTCGGTGTTGTATAAAAGCTCTCGCACAGTCTGGAAAGCTCTTTGCATATCTCCAAGCTCATTATCCAGCCATACAATTTCTATGTTTTTTCGCCTTGCGAAGTCGAATTTTTCAATAAGACTCATTGCTCCGCCGAAATCGTCCCTTGCGGCAATTACAACCCTGCGTATACCGCCCATAACCAGCGTTCCCATACACATTATGCACGGCTCCAGGCCCGCATAAAGCGTACACTCCTTAATATTTGCAGCAGTTATATCAAAGTTTCGAATTGCCTCCGCTTCGGCATGAGCTGTTGACGGATTAGGCACACCATTTTCAGAAATCATATTTCTGCCCTCGGAAAGTATATTTCCATTTTTATCTGCGATAACTGCGGCTATTGCTTTGCTTCCTTCACAGAGAGATATCCATTCCAAAGCAAAAACACGCTGCCACTGAAGGGACAAATCCTTATACATAATAATTTTATCCTCCTGTAAGTATTATACAGTATATCACATCCACAGAGATTTTTCTTGACCTTTTGAAGAACTATTTCTGCCTTTTCTTTACAACCGCTTCCGTAATATCCGACAGGACAAGTACACCGTCCTGATTATAGACATTTATGGTAAGCTCCACAAGTCCGTTGCGCTCATTGCGTTCTGTAAGCCCAGTAACCTTACCCTTACCTGTAAGGATATCATCAATAAAAACAGGCTTGTACCATTCGATTTTTGTAGACTTACCCGCTATAAGCTCGTCAGCAAACAGGTCAATTTCAAGATACTTCGCCCAGACCTCAAGGAATGACATAACCCCCGGAGCAATAAGCTTTCCGAAAGGCGTCTTTTTTGCATATTCTTCATCGGTATGCAGAGGGATATTGTCGTAGCGTTCAGCGAAATCAAGCATACGCTGCTTTTCTATAACAGCAGGATCCATTTCAAATTCATAGCCGATTTTAAAATCATCAAAATACATTTTATTGCTCCTTAAACTTTCGATATTGCTAATTATACCATATATTAAGACGAAAAGTCAATAAAACACACAGCG
This sequence comes from Ruminiclostridium sp., assembly GCA_017472865.1. Lineage (GTDB taxonomy): Bacteria > Bacillota > Clostridia > Oscillospirales > Ruminococcaceae > Ruminiclostridium_E. Next base: position 3,170 of record JAFUNV010000154.1, read on the forward strand.
GCTTCCCGAAAAGGAAGCCGCCATACCCTTAAAGCGTATAATATTAAAGGTCATAATAGTTTGCAAATTCAGCAGGGTGAGGAATCTTATTGATAGCTGCTGCTTCTGCACGCTTTTTCTTGAGCCAGATTTCGATAAGTCTATCAGGGAATACTCCGCCTTCTGTGAGGTAATCATGGTCAGCCTCAAGAGCGTCAAGTGCTTCATCAAGAGTCTTGGGAAGAGATTCAATCTTTGCCTTTTCTTCATCGGAAAGAGTATAAAGGTTGAAGTCAAAGGGACCCCAGCCGCACTTGGACGGGTCAATCTTATTCTTTACGCCGTCAATACCTGCCATGAGGATTGCGGAATATGCATAGTAGGGGTTGCAGGTAGCGTCAGGGCTTCTGAGCTCAAAACGACGCTTATCGGGAGCCTTGGCATAAGCGGGAATACGCACAACTGCGCTGCGGTTTGAAGTAGCGTAACCGATAGTAACGGGAGCTTCAAAACCGGGAACGAGACGTTTGAAGGAGTTTGTAGAAGGGTTTGTGAAAGCGCAGAGAGAGCGTGCGTGCTTTAAGAGACCGCCGATAAAGTAGAGCGCTGTATCAGATAATTCAGAATAACCGTTGGGGTCATAGAATACAGGCTTGCCATCCTTGAAGAGAAGCATGTGAACGTGCATACCGTTACCTGCTTCGCTGTAAATAGGCTTGGGCATGAAGGTTGCTGTTCTGCCTTCCTGAAGTGCGGCATTCTTTACCATGTACTTGATTGTCATGGTGTTATCTGCCATCTTTGTCATTTCGCCAAGCTCAACTTCAATTTCAACCTGACCTGAACCGCCGACTTCATGGTGGTGATATTTTACCTTGATTCCGCGTTCCTCAAGCATGAGGCAGATACGGCTTCTGAGGTCATAGGTAACGTCATTGGGAAGGTCTGCGTGATATCCTCTGTGACCGGGGGTGATATAACCCTTATTGTTCATATCGGAATATGCAGAATTCCAGGAAGCCTGGTGTGTATCAACGGTAAAGCCCATATCCTCAGGCTTTACGCTGTATGTTACATCGTCAAAAATATGGAACTCAAATTCAGGTCCGATAATCATTTCATCGGCAATACCTGTGGATTTGAGATATTCAACAGCATGCTTGGAAACGTTTCTGGGATCCTGATTGAAGCGGTAATTTTTTTCAGCGATAACGTATACATCGCCTATCATGGAGAGAGTTGTCACCTCTGCAAAGGGGTCAAGGGAAGCGCTGGACAGGTCGGGAATAAAAATCATATCGCTCTTTTCTACGGGAGCAAAGCCGTAATTGGAACCGTCAAAGCCGATACCTGACTCCATAAGGTCGGGCACAAAACGGCTTTCGGGAATAGCGATATGTCGCCAGCGACCGTCAAGGTCAACCATCTTGAAATCAAGCATCTTTACCTGATTATCTGTACAGAATTTTTTTGCTTCTTCAAAAGTCTTGAACATGGCAATACTCCTTAAGTTTTATAAAATCATTCTGCCTTCGGCAGATTTTGTACGATTCGACATAAAAGACCGAAAATCATACCATATATTATATATTACCATAAGTTTTTCTAACTGTCAAGTATTTTTGTGCAATATTCCGACATCTTATATACACTTTAAATTGAATATAATACTTAAATACTGTATTTGCAAAATTTAATTTTACTATTCTGTATATTTATCATTTGGTTTTTATTCATTTTCAACAAATCTCCATTATAAAAACGAGTTAATATTGACTTTTGTGTATAAATATGTTATTATTAAAATATATGTGAATTGTAACCAGTCCGAAATGGTTTCAAGGGAGGGGTTATACTTTGGATAAACTTATACAATTCGACTTATGCGCACTTATTCTGCTCATAGTGCTGCTTTTTTCAACTATACTCAGAAAGATGACGCACGGTTCGTCCAATGCAATGTTCTTATGCATTCTGAGCACAATGCTTCTGTCGGTGGGGTTCAACATCTGGGCTGTTTTGCTTGATAACAGCGGAACAGCAGGTGCGGCATCTCTTTACGCCGCACACACAGGATATCTTCTGTTCCACAATCTGACAACACCCATGTATGTACTTTACGTAATAAGTCTTGCAGACACATGGCATAAGCTCAAAAAAAGCCTTGTTCAGAAGATTATGCTTGTTGCACCTTATACGTTCCTGTTTATGCTGCTGATTTATAATCTTTTTACAGGCAGTGTTTTCAGCGTTTCAAATCATGAATATCACCGTGCCGACCTTTTCTTCCTTCTGTATATAATTGCTGCATATTATATGGTTCTTGGACTTGTATATCTGTATATTTACAGGAAATATCTTACCACTCTCAAGATTATTTCAATAAGCGCAATGGCTCCGATGATGATAATTGCAATAATTATCCAGTATTTCTGCCCTGCATTTGTTGTTGAAATGTTCACAGGAGCACTCTCACTGCTTATAGTAACAATGACAACCCAGCGTCCTGAAGAAATTATTGATGCACGCACAGGACTCGGCAATTACAACGCTTATGCTGACAATGTAAAGCGCTCCTTCGCAACAGGTAAGAGCTTCTCAATCATTATGCTCAACATAGGTAATTTTGCCTCAATCCAGTCGATGCTTACATACGACTCTACCGTTGCTTTTCTCCGTACCATTGCGCAGGAAATCGAAAACACCTCCAGATATCACAGAATACATGCCGACGCTTATTATCTCGACCGCGGAAGATTCAGAATAGTTGTAGAGCGTTCTTATTCCGACAAAATCAATGCCGCAGCATCTATGCTGCTTACAGCGCTTAAATCAAATATCAGCATCAATAATCTGTCTATTGACGCAATTCCCCATATTTGTATTGTTAACTGTCCCGAGGATGTAAAGGATTTTACAACTTTAACCTCCTTCGGAGGAAACTTCCATGAACGCAAACGCGAAAGCGACCGCGTGATTATGGCTTCCGAGCTGTTCGGTCAGGAAAAATTCAACATGGCCAACAACATTGATATCATTATCGAGCGCGCTATCGCCAATCACAAGTTCAAGGTTTACTACCAACCCATTTATTCCGTAGAAAAAGGAAAATTCTCCACCGCGGAGGCTCTTCTCCGCCTTATTGACGACGAATATGGTTTTGTACCGCCCGATATGTTTATACCTGCGGCGGAAAAAAGCGGTGCTATTCATAAGATAGGCGACTTTGTGCTTGATGACGTGTGCCGTTTTATTGCAAGTGATGAGTTTAAAAAGCTGGGTCTTGATTATATTGAAATCAACCTTTCCGTTGCTCAGTGTATGCACGGTGACCTTGCGGATAAGGTGCTGAAAACTCTGGATAAGTACAACCTCTCTACCGATAAAATCAATCTCGAAATCACCGAAACCGCTGTAAGCTTCGGACAGAATGCAATGCGGAACAATCTTGACAAGCTCAGTGAAGCAGGTGTAAGCTTCTCACTGGACGACTACGGCACAGGATATTCAAACATGAAGCGTGTTGTTCAGCTCCCTCTGAAAATTGTAAAGCTGGATAAATCCTTCGTTGATGAGCAGAACAACCCGAAAATGTGGATTGTCCTTCAGAATACCGTCAAGATGCTGAAGGATATGAATATGGAAATTGTTGTTGAGGGTATTGAAACCGAGAAAATGGTGGAGCAGTTCACCGAGCTTAACTGCGACTATATTCAGGGATATTACTATTCCAAGCCTATCCCCGAAGAGCAGTTTGTGGAGTTTATCTGCAAGGCGCATGATGTTGCGGTGTGAAAATGAATAACGGTCGGCATCAGCCGACCGTTTTATTATTCCATCTCACTCATAAGCCTTGCTATATCCATCTTTGTTGCCAGACCGTCGGAAAACGCTGTTGCGCCGCCGCATACTGTTCCAAGCTTAAGTGCGTGACGGTAATCACCGCTGTCACAGCCTGCGATAAAGCCTGCCACCATTGAATCCCCCGCCCCAACGGAGTTTTTCACCGTCCCGCTGCATACGCCGCAGGTATGGAAATTGCCGTACTCGTCCAATAAGATTGAACCGTCTCCGGCCATCGATACAAGCACATTCTGCGCACCCATACCCTTCAGCTTTGCGGCATAGTACTGTATCTGCTCCATTGTTGCAAGCTTCACGCCGAACATTTCGCCCAGCTCATGATTGTTTGGTTTCACCAGAAAGGGCTTGTATTTAAGCACGTTCAGCAGTAAATCCTTTGATGCGTCAACCACGGTGCGTATTTTTTTATTTTCAAGGCGTGCCAGTATTTTTTCATATATATCAGAAGGCAAGGTGTTTGGGATACTTCCTGCAAGAACAAGCGTGTCACCCTCACGGAGCTTATCAAGCTTGCTGAAAAGCTCATTCAGAGCCGCTTCAGTGATTTTCGGGCCCTGACCGTTAATCTCGGTTTCTTCATCAGCTTTTATCTTGATATTGATACGTGAAAAACCATCGTTTATATGAACAAAATCCGTTTCAATTCCCTTTTCTCTGACCGCCTTTTCAATTGCATCGCCCGTAAAACCTGCCGTAAAGCCAAGAGCTACGGATTTTATGCCAAGCTCCGCCAGCACGAAAGAGACATTGATTCCCTTACCGCCGAAGAAAATATGCTCGGAAGCAGTGCGGTTTACCTCGCCCGTTTTTATAGGTGATGTGTGTATTACATAATCAATTGCAGGATTAAAGGTTACGGTGTATATCATGATGTTCTCCTTTAACATTTTCTGAAAATCAGTCTGAACACCGCCGCACAAACCGAGATTTGAAATTACTCTTGCGGCGAAAGGCGGCTCGCCTTTAAGTATAGCACGAACCGTACAAAAAAACAAGCCCCGACGGGCTTGTTTCATTTCAGTTTTCGTTCTTTTTAAGCGCCTTTGAAAGAGGCTTATAAATAAAGAATACCACAAATGAGCAGATCGCGAACTTCAGAACCGTAAAGGGAGCATTGAACCAGATAAGCGCGTCCCAGAGAGTAACCGCAGGCACCGCGCTTATGCCGAAAATCTCCTGCTGAAGCGCCGCAACCTCACCATACATACCGATAAGTGCTTCCTCTGTAAGTCCGAATGCACTCATGTAGAAGGGATATGTAATGAAATAATTTATAAAAATGCTCATGACACCCGAAATAAGAGCACCTGCCAGCATAGCTGCAACCGCCATTTTCTTTGTTGGCTTAATGGCATAAATTATGCCCGCAGGAAGAACACAGGCGGCGCTTGTAAGAAAATTGGCAAGTTCGCCTATACCAACCGAGCTGGAAGTAGCAATGTGTATGACGTTCTTGATAAGGCACACCACTACGCCTGAAACAGGTGATACCAGGAAAGTAGCAAGAATTGCAGGCAGGTCGGAAAAGTCAAGCTTAACAAACCCCGGGACAAGCACAGGAACAGGTATTTCAAACATCTGGAACACAGCGGATAATGCGCCGAGAACGGCAGTGATTGTGATAAAACGTATTTTCTTATTTTTCATAATAATGACCTTTCTTAAAGGGCATACGCAATGGAAAAGCCCCGACTGAAATACAATCGGGGCGCAATAACACTAGGTTATATGTTTCTTCCATCCGGACTATACCGTCGGTTTCGGAATTACACCGAATCTTGCCAAAAGGCTCGTGGACTTTTACCACCGGTGGAGAATTGCACTCCGCCCTGAAACATGATATTGTTGTTATTTAATTTTTATTCCTGACAGCCGCAGTCGCAATCGCAGTCGTCAAGTGCGGATAAATCGAATTCGAGAGTTTCGCCGCAGTTAGGGCAAGCAATAGCGCCTGCGGAAATTACGTCGAAATCAACAGTGATAGAGTTATCACAAGCGGGGCATGTAACCTCGTACATATCCTCGTCGCAGCAGCAATCGTCATCGCAATCGCAGTCACAGTCGCAGTCGTCGCCATAGATTTCATCTTCAAGCTCATAAACGCTTTCTTCTAAATCTGCAACAACGTCGGTAACGTCAGCGAGGTCGGAATCAATATCCTCGATATTGAGAGCGATATCACCGAGTACATCAATGATAGCGCCGAGAACCTTGCCTTCGTTTGTGCTGTCGTCAAGCTTCATGCCTTCTGCAAGACCCTTGATATAGGAAACCTTTTCAGCAATTGTCATAGCCATTTCAAATTCCTCCTTATGGATTCATTACTTGTTGTTTGCGCGCTCCATGTATTCGCCTGTTCTTGTATCAATACGGATCATATCGCCGATTTCGATAAAGAGCGGAACTTTGATTTCTGCGCCTGTTTCAACAACAGCGGGCTTTGTAGCGTTAGTAGCAGTATCACCCTTGAAGCCGGGGTCTGTATCTGTTACTTCGAGTTCAACAAAGTTGGGGGGTTCTACACCGAATACCTTACCCTTGTAGGAAAGAATCTTACAAGTCATGTTTTCCTTTACAAACTTGAAGTTATCGCCTACTTCGCTGGCATTGATCGGAACATCTTCGTATGTTTCGCTGTCCATGAAGTGATATAATTCGCCGTCAGCGTAAGTATATTCCATATCCTTTCTTTCAACGAAAGCTGTGGGGAACTTAGCTGTAGGGTTATAGGACTTTTCTACTACTGCGCCTGTAATAACGTTCTTTGTCTTTGTTCTTACAAAAGCAGCGCCTTTACCGGGCTTAACGTGCTGGAATTCAACAACCTGCATTACGTTGCCGTCTTCCTCAAAAGTCATACCATTTCTGAAATCGCCTGCTGTAATCATTTTTATTACCTATCCTTTCCTATGGAGGCATTTATTATTCCGAACATACCCGAAGTCTCGGGCAGCCTCCTTGTGATGATACATAAATATCTCTTATATTGTACATTATTTTTCACAAAAATGCAAGTGTTTTTGCAAAATTTCTTATAATAAACAAAAATTTTATATATATATAAGTGTTTTGGGCGTTTTTGTCAGGTTCAGACAGCCGTCTGAGGTAACAACAACCATATCTTCAATACGCACACCGCACTTATGAGGGATGTACGCGCCGGGCTCGATTGTGATAACCATACCTTCTCGGAGCGTAAAAGGGCTCTTGGGCGAAACATTCGGAGACTCGTGGATTTCAAGACCAACACCATGGCCGAGACCATGGGTGAAATACTTTTCATATCCCCATGCGTCAAGAGTGCTTCGTGCAACATTATCCAGAAGCTTGCCTGTAATATCTGCCCTTACCGCTTTAAGTGCGTCAGTGTTGGCGCCCCATACTGCGTTGTACATATTCTTCATCTCATCATCGGGCTTGCCGATAACAACCGTACGTGTCATATCAGAATGATATCCGTCAACAACCGCACCGAAATCAAGGGTGAGGAACTCGCCGTTCTGAAGAGGCTTATCAGTGGGGACTGCATGAGGGCAGGCTGAATTAACACCTGACGCGGCAATCGTATCAAAGGAAATACCGTCTGCACCTAAATCCATCATGTAGAAATTCAGAACAGAAGCCACCTGCTTTTCGGTCATTCCTACTCTGATTGAAGTTATAAGCTTGGAGAAAGCCGCTTCTGCTATGCGCTGTGCTGCTTCGATTTTGAGAATTTCCTCTTCGCTCTTGATTATTCTCATACGCTCAATCGTTACCGAAAGCCAGGATGAAGCGTCGACGGTAAGGGTATTGAACAGTTTTTTATAATCCTCAAGCTCGCTTACCGTAACAGTCTTGCTTTCGATTGATACAACCTCAATTCCATGCTCCTCAATAATAGCGTAAAGCTGCTTTCGGAGATCGGTAAGAAGAAGTACCTCACAACCCTTTGCCTGCTGTTCAGCCTTTTCAAAATATCTGCCGTCAATTATAAGATAACTCTTGTTTTTTGTAACAAAAACCATTCCTGCGGATGAAGAAAAACCCGAAACATAACGGCGTGAGATATCGCCTGTAATCAGTGCGGCATGGGTTTCGTCCTTAAGCTCTGCCGCAATTCTCTCTGTAATGTACATAATATCAGAATCCTTTATTTTAATTTACTGTATAAAGCAAGAATACCGAGTCTGTAAACGTCCTTGCCAAAGCCGCAGATTACACCCTCGCAAACTGCCGAAATAACAGATTTATGGCGGAATTCCTCGCGCTTGTGCACATTGGAAAGGTGTACCTCCACGCAGGGCTTTTCCGCTGCGGAAATAGCGTCGCGGATTGCAATGCTGTAATGAGTATATGCACCCGCATTAAGAACGATTCCGTCTGCTTCTTCTCTTGCACTGTGGATTATATCTATGAGTTCTCCTTCGGAGTTGGACTGGAAGAAGCTTACATCAATACCCATGTCGCTGCAAAGCTGTGAAAGCTCTGCATTTATGCTGTCCAGCGTATCCGCACCGTAAATTGTAGGCTCACGCTTTCCCAACATATCAAGATTGGGTCCGTTTACAACAAAAATTCTCATTTCAGATACCCCTCATATACTTTTTTCATTGCCGCCGCGTCTTCTGCCTGAGTACCTGCGCTTTCGCAGATTACCGAAGGCTCAAGTCCTCTCTTTGCAAACAGTTCCATCAGCGGCTCAAAATCAGGACCGTATTCATTGTCCGCAAAGGTAAGGTGACACTTTTCACCGCCCGTTGTGTACTGAATCTTGCTGAAATGAACGTGGAAATTCTTTAGGCGTTCATATCCCAGCTTGTTTTCAATTTCATCAAGTATTGCCGCATAATCGGCGCTTCCCTTTATACCGCCCAGTGTACGGGCATTGAGATGTCCGAAATCAACACAGGGTAGAAAGCGCTCGTCAACCTTACAGAGCTCCATAACCTCGCTGAGAGTGCCGAGCTGATTGATTTTACCCATGGTTTCGGGACAGATTATGATTTCAGATAATCCCAACTCATCAAGCCTTGTCTGAGCCTTTTTCAAAGTATCCTTAGCAAGCTCCAGTGCTGTTTCACGCGGCATTTTCGCACACGAGCCGGAGTGTACCACTATCTTTCTTACTCCAAGTCTGTGCGCCGCCTGTGCACTTTCCTCAATATATGTTACGCTTTTAAGGCGCGTTTCTTCATTTTCACTTGAAAGAGATATAAAATAAGGCGTGTGAAGAGTCACATAAATATTATTTTCTTTTGCAATATCAGGCAAAAGATTGTAGGTCTTTTCCGCAATACGCACTCCCCTGCCGCACTCTATCTCATAACCGTTAAGTCCCATTGATGCGAGATATTCGGGAAGCTGTTCGGGAAATTTGCGCTTGCCGAAGCTTTCCGAGTTACCGCCCGGTCCGAATGTTATCATAAAAGTTTCCTTTCGTATCAGAATCTGTCAAGCTTGCTGAAATCACGCTTGAAGACAAGTCCCTCAGCTACTCGCTTTATCTTGAAAAGTATGCCTTTTTCAAGATGGAAGGGCTCAACCAGTATTGAGGTCATTTTCGCAAAATTTCCGCCCATAACATCAGTGAAAATCTGGTCGCCTACCACAGCTATATTTTCCCTGGGCACACCCAGAGCTTTGACTGCCTTATTTATACCAAAAGTCAGCGGTTTTGCACCTGAGGATATAAAATCCAGCCCCAGCTTTGCGGCAAGAGGTGCAACACGCTTACGTGTATTGTTGGAAACGACCATCATTTTTATGCCGAGAGCACGCATACTGTCCAGCCAGTCAGGTATTCCTTCCTCAGCCGCGGGATTGCCGTGCATTGAAAGTGTGTTATCGAGGTCGAGGATAAGCGCCTTGATATTGTGCTCTTCAAGAAAAGCCTTATCTATACTGAGTACGTTTTTTACCCATAAAGTGGGTTTAAAAATCATATTCTTCAATTCCTTTCGGAGATAATAAGCATAAAATTAAGCGGACTCAGAACCGAGTCCGCTTAAATCCTTTGAGTAATGAGGCGCATTACTTGAACTTGCGCTTGCGAGCAGCTTCGGACTTCTTCTTACGCTTTACCGAAGGCTTTTCGTAATGTTCTCTTTTACGAACTTCAGCTAAAACGCC
>JAFUNV010000155.1 GCA_017472865.1 Ruminiclostridium sp.
CCTCTGCATCAATAAATACGTCAAAAGTGACAGCCTGAAGCACGCAGGAAGCGGCAAGCATACACATATCGCCTTCATGCAGACGATAAAGCGTTACAGCCTTGCCTTCATCGGACATGATATAGACTCTTAAACAACCTGAGCGCACAAAGAAAACGCCCGAACATTCGGTTCCGTCATGGATAGTTGTTCCTTTGGGATATGATAAAGCAACGGAGTTTTCGCATATATATTTTCGTTCTTCATCTGTAATGCTGTTCCAGAAAGGGAAGGCCTCGCTGAATACAGGCTCAAACTTAGCTGGTGCCATAAGACAGCTCCTTTCATAAAGAAAATTCTTAAATTTATTTTACTATTGCTTTTGGAATATGTCAATAAAAAACGGGAAGAAGGTGCGGTAAATTTTATGGAGCATATTTATGATACAATTATAATCGGAGGCGGCCCTGCGGGATACACAGCTGCACTGTATGCGGCGCGTGGCGGACTTGACACCCTTCTTATAGAGCGTATGTCCGCCGGAGGGCAGATGGCGCTTACAGGAGATATAGACAATTATCCAGGTTTTGACGAGGGAATAGATGGCTTTACTCTCGGTATGAAAATGCAGCATGGTGCAGAACGTTTCGGTGCAAAAACCGAATATACAGAGGTAAGTGATGTGGACTTTTCACAGCCTGTAAAGTATGTTGAAACAACGGACGGCAAATTTCTTTCAAAAACAGTGATAATTGCTGCAGGCGCAAATCCCAGAGAGCTCGGAATTGCAGGTGAACAGGAGCTTATAGGTAAAGGTGTTCATTACTGCGCACATTGCGACGGCAGATTTTATAAAGGAAAAACTGTAGCAGTAATCGGCGGCGGTAACTCTGCGGCTGCTGATGCGTTATATCTTTCAAGGCTTGCAAAAAAGGTTTTTGTTGTTCATAGGCGGGATACTTTAAGGGCTGAAAAAATATACCACGAGCCGCTTATGAAGACGGAAAATGTTGAGTTTGTCTGGGATAGTACAATATCCGAATTTATAACTGATACAAGGGTAACAGGAATAAAAGTAAAGAATGTAAAAACGGATACAGAAACGGAGATTTTCTGCGACGGCGTTTTTGTAAGCATAGGAAGAAAGCCCGCAACGGGTTTTCTCAAAGGTAACGTTCAGCTTGATGAAAACGGATATATTATTGCGGACGAATCTACCCGTACAAGCGCTCCGGGGGTTTTTGCCGCGGGCGATATACGTACGAAGATTCTCAGACAGGTTGTTACAGCGGCGGCAGACGGAGCGGTTGCCGCACATTATGCAGAAGAATACCTTGCAGGCAAATAATTTTGTGGCTGAGTCACGGAATTTATTTATAAATTATGTTATTATAAAAAACAAAACGGAGGACAAGAATATGAACAACAGATTTTACATTTGCAAACACTGTGGAAACTTGATAGGAATGATTAACGATTCAGGCGTACCCATGATGTGCTGCGGACATAAGATGACAGAGCTTAAACCCGGTGATGTTGAAGCAAGTCATGAAAAGCACATTCCAGTTGTAACAGTTGAAGAAAATACCGTTAAGGTTGAAATCGGCTCGGCCGCACACCCTATGACTGAAGAACACAGCATTCTCTGGGTATATCTCCAGACTGACAGAGGCGGTCAGCGTAAGAATCTTGAAGTAAGCGGCGTGCCTGCTGCAACTTTCGCACTCGCAGATGAAAAGCCCGTTGCTGTATATGTATACTGTAATCTTCACGGTCTCTGGAAGACTGATATCTGAAATAGCATATAAATGCGCACAGGCACACGGAATAGCTCCATGTGCCTGTTTTATATTTACAGAATCTGAAACATTACCACGCCCACAACACAAATCACGCTGCCTATAAGATTAAGCTTTGAATGACTTTCTCTGCGCAGAATACCTATCAGGAAAAGTGATACAAGTATCATAGGCTGAATAAAAGAATAATTTGCAAGGCTGATGGCAATAACAGCGTTTTCGAGCAGCATTCCCGCAGTATTCGGTATTCTTGCAAGAATAACCTTAAGCGCGCCCTTACTGTTCTTTTTCATAATGTCCGACGGCTTTATTCTGAACAGCATAATTATTGCTATCAACACAAGCGCAGGCAATAGCTGAACAGTGGGTGAAATGTAAGGCGTGAATGCTTTTATTACAAGTCCGTAGCCGTACTTTGCGGCAAGATACAGCACAAGCGGAACAGCAATTTTACGATATTCCACCTTGCCTTCTCTGCCCGACCTTGCTATGAATACTAGCCCCGTAATTGTCACGGCAATACACAGTATTTTAAGCAGGCGCAAATCAGAACCGTACAGAATATCTGTAATATATGACAGGAAAAGCGTTACGCCAAGCCACGCTTTTAACTCAAATGCTGATAACTGCTTCAGCACAAGCGCGCTCATCTGAAATTCAAGAAGCTTGCAAACTGAAATCAGAAGAATTGCGGCAAAGCTCTGCCAGGTCAGAGTAAATGAAAGGTTCTGAAACGGCAGCGTCAGCGCAAGAAAAACCGACATTGACGAGCACATGAGGAATGTGAACTCATTACCTGTGAATTTTGCTTCCGATACTGCGTATTTATCACTTAGGGAGCTTATTGTGTAGCAGGCTGTAACCGCCAGCATTAAAATTACAACATTCATTACCATCTGACCTTCCACCGCTCACGAAGAGTATCTATGCTTTCGCCGTGAGCGGTATTTATTTTTTTGAGCATTTCTCATTTCTGCGAAGCTCGTCAAGATATTTTTCAAAAAGAGCCTCATTGGTAGGGATTTCTGCCCAGTCGTTTGTCCATGCAGAAAGGTAAGCGGCATTTGAAATTGAAAGGGAATTAAGACCTTCTTCTCCTCGTGCAATCATTTCTGTACCGTTCAGAATTGACTGCGCAAAGGCTTCGAGCACCTGAGGGTGTCCTTCGGGTTCGGGTGCGGTAAATTCTTCGTACGTGTTTTCGGGTGTGACAAAGCCCTCTGTTGCGGAAAAGCAGAATTCACGCTCGGGAACAGTAAGCTTCCACCAGCAGAGCTTTCCATGCTCTATTACAATCTTGCCCTTGTCGCCGGATATTTCAAGTCGGTTTGTGCCGCAGGCGTCACCCGTTGTTGTAATAAATGTTGCTGTTGCGCCGTTTTCGTATTCGCCGAAAATTGTAACGTCATCTTCAACGTCAATATTATGATACTTACCGAATTCGCAGAATGCGCGTATTCTTCTGGGCATTCCGAAAATCCACTGCCAGAGGTCAAGGTTATGCGGCGCCTGATTAAGCAGCACGCCGCCGCCTTCGCCGTTCCAGGTTGCACGCCAGCTTCCTGAGTTGTAGTAAGCCTGAGTTCTGTACCATTTTGTGATTATCCACACCATTCGTTTAAGCTCACCCAGCTGTCCGCTCTGCACGATTTCACGCGCTTTTGCGTACATGGGATTGGTGCGCTGGTTGAACATGATTCCGAACTTAACCCCCGATTTTTCAGCTGCTTCATTCATCTCTCTCACTTGTCTTGCGTAAACACCCGCAGGCTTTTCCGTAAGTACATGAATTTTTCGCTTGAAGCATTCTATTGCAATTGTGGGATGGTCGTAATGGGGAACGGCAATCAGTACAGCGTCAATAAGTCCGCTGTCCAGCATTTCGTTACTGTCGGTGAAGCATGTTACCGTTGGATAATCCTTTGCCTTTTCAAGCTTTTCGGGGTTAATGTCACATACTGCCGTTACTTCAACAGACGGGCATTTTCCGCCAAAGACATTGTAAAAATGACCGCTGCCCATATTACCGAGTCCTACGATACCAAGTCTGATTTTATCCATAATAATTCTCCTTTATATAAGTTCTTTAAGTGCATTTACAGCCGCATCAAAAGCTGCTCCTGACGAAGGGTAGCAGTATCCCATTTTTGTTTTCTCAGCCGGTTCCAGCTTATCAAAGCCGTCGAAAACCGACAGATGCGGTTCAAGGGTCAGAACATTGCCCTTGTAGTTGCCAAGCAGATAGGGAAGATTTCCGATACCCTTTCCGGCGGGAACAACAGAACCGTCCGCCATAGCGTCCTTGATATGCATATATTCAACATAAGGTGCAAGCTTTTTCCATGCTTCAACCGTGTCCTGTCCGCATTGTATAAAGTTTGCAGGGTCAAATACTGCTTTAAGCTGAGGGAATTCCTTGTGAATCTCCTCGCAGCGCAACGCAATGTCACCGTAAATACCCTTTTCGTTTTCATGACAGAGAATAATACCGCTTCCCTTCGCGGCATCAATCATTTTATCAAGTCTTTTAAAAACCTCATCTCTGTATCGCGCTTCATCGCCTGACGACACATAGAAGCTGAACATTCTGATATGCGTTGCACCGAGAATTACGGCAAGTTCAATCCCATGCCTGAATTTATCAAGGTGCGATTCAAAATCATCACAGATACCGGTTTTTCCGTAAGGCGAACCCAATGACCACACAGCCAGTCCCGCGTCATCGAGTTGCTTGCGCACTTCCTTTGCCTTTTCCTCGCTGATATCGGAAATGTTCTGTCCGTCCACACCCCTGATTTCAAGATATTCTATGCCGTTTCTTGTCATGGCTTTTATCTGCTCTGAAATTCTGCCGTCTGCCTCATCTGCAAAAGCAGCTAATCTGAAGCTCATAAGGTTACCTCCCTTTTAGTTGTTGATATTATTCTACCACGATTGTATTTGCATTGCCATTGTTAAATTGCGCTTTTAATATTGCAAATCCGCGCATTATATGCTACAATGTGAACAGAGGTGATATTATGCTTAAAGAATATAGCTTTGATAATATTTATATAAGACAGGCAGTCGATGAACAGCCTGATGACAGCGATTTTACAATGCATATCCACGAGCAATGCGAAATATATTTTTTTGTTTCGGGAAATGTGGAATATCTGGTTGAGGGTTCAAGATATCCGCTTGACGAAAACAGTCTGATGATAATACGCCCCGCTGAAGCGCATAAGCCACGAATTACAGGCAGTGAAAAATACGAACGCTATGCGGTAAACTTTCCGCTTTCATTTGCAGACAGCATTGACCCCCGAGGAGAGCTGACAAAGGCATTTACCGAACGGCCTCTTGGAAAAAACAATATGTTCAGCTATTCGGAGATTGATATGAAGCTTGTAAGCAGACTGTTTTCTGAAATGTGCAGTGACGGAGATGACTATAACAGGCAGTTAACTATAAAAACGCATCTGATTATGCTGCTGGATATAATAAGCCGTGCATTCGCAGGAAAAGGTGACGGGGAGTATAATCCGCCAAGTACCGCTGAACGGATTGTTGCGTATGTGAATAATCATCTTTACGACACTATTTCTGTCGATAAACTTGCTGAACATTTTTATCTGAGCCAGTCGCAGTTCAGCAGAGTTTTCCGACAGGCTACGGGAGCAGCACCATGGGAGTATATAACAAAAAAGCGCCTTACTGCGGCAAAAGAAAAAATCCGCAGCGGTTCTTCGGCTCAAAATGCCGCTGAAAGCTGCGGGTTCGGAGATTATTCAAATTTTTACAGGGCGTATATTAAACACTTCGGTTATGCTCCGACAAATGACAATACTAAATTCAGAAAAAACTAAAAAATGTTTTTCTCACGATACATTTCTCTGAACTCGGTAGGAGTACAACCCTTTATTTTTCTGAATACACGATTGAATGTGGTTATACTGGTAAAGCCCGAATTAAATGCAATCTGCGTTACCGCACTGTTATTATCACGCAGCATTGTTTCGGCGGCTTTAATCCGTTTTGCGTTCAGCATTTCATTGAATGAAACGCCGTTACTGTTCAGAATTCTCGAAATATGATATTTGCTGTACCCCAGAGCTTCGGCAAGCGTATCCAGAGTTATAGAATTTTCAAAAAAGCTGTCAATATATTTCTTTATCCGCATCATTATATCGGAGCTGTTATCTGCATATTTTTCTGCAACTGTATTGTATTCCGCAATTTTCAGAAGCAGTTTTACAATCCGCTGAAATAACAAGGTTTCACAGAAAGGCGGCGCACTGTCAAAAATTTTCACCATATCCATAACAATACCGTTAAGTTCCGATATAAACGTGCTGTCGTAATTGCTGTTTATCCATACGGGCTGAGAAAAGAACGTGTTAAGCTCACTCAGAGCAGGATTACCTTCAAGCATGGTGTTGTCGCAAAGCATTATTATTCTTCTTCCCCGCTGTGCTTTAAGGTTATGAAGCTCACCCGGCGGAATTATGAGTATATCATTTTCTTTCAGGATATACTCTGTTTCGCCGCAGATTACAGGGAAAATATTTTCGGTCGGCATAAGTATTTCAACCGCATTATGCCAGTGCATGGGGTATTCCTTGTATTCGGGACTATCGTAAATCCAGAAGCACGGTGTGCGGTAAAAATCAATATTTTCAGGAGCGGTATTATGCATAGCTGTATCACCTTTTCAAAAATTGCTGTCACATAAAGATTATAACACGATTTATACAGCTTTTCAAGAGAATTATTATATCAAAAACAGCAAAATCTGATATAATTACAGCAATATATGATTAGTGCGTATACAGCGTACTGTGTATAATAAAATCAAGAAAAAACTTAAGGAGATTTTTATGAAAAAGAAGATTTTATCCGCTTTGATGACAGCAGTGATGATTATAACATCCGGCTGCTCAGCTTCAGGAACTGCTGACAGCGGGGTTATCACAGCAACGGAAATGGCCGAAAAAATGGGAACAGGTCTTAATCTGGGAAACACAATGGAGGCGTATAATTCGGGCGGCTGCGAAACCATAGATTATAACTGGATTCCCGTATGCGGAAGCAATACTCCATCTGATTATGAAAGGCAGTGGGGTGCTGTTATAACAACACAGGAGATTATCGACGGAATTAAGGCGGCAGGCTTTGACACTGTACGTATTCCTGTATTCTGGGGCAATATGATGGAAAATGACGGTACATACACCATAAATCCCGAATACATGGCAAGAGTTCGTGAAATCGTTGATTACGCTCAGAATGCAGAACTTTACACGGTTATAAACATACACCATTTTGATGAATTTATCATCAGAAGAAACAGCCTTGAGGATTGTCAGAAGATTTTTACAAATCTCTGGACGCAGATTGCGGAGGAGTTTAAGGAATATCCTTACAGTCTTGTTTTTGAGGGCTACAACGAATATCTTGGCGGCGGTCAGTTTGACGAAAACGGTCAGCTCGTAGAGCCTGAAAGAGAAGATGGTTTTAAAATGGCAAATACTCTTAATCAGACCTTCGTCGACGCTGTACGTGCAACAGGGGGAAACAATGCCGAACGTGTGCTTATTGTATCAGGCTACTGGACAAATATCGACCTCACCACATCTGCGGAGTTTATTGTTCCCACAGATACCGTTTCAGACAGACTTATGGTGTCGGTTCACTATGTTGATAACGCCGTATACTGGAGCAACAAGGTAGGCGGACAGGATTGGCTGGATTACATCGATAGCCAGTGCGAACTGCTCAAAAAAGCATTCACAGATAAAGGCATTCCCGTATTTTTAGGCGAAACTACATCCATCTACCCTGCCTCGAATTTCGCACCCGACGCAATTCATACTGACAGCACCGAATGTCTCGGAATTGTACTGAATAAGCTGAATGAATACGGATTTGTGCCTGTTTTATGGGACACAAGCAACAATTTTTACAGCCGCACCATTTGTCAGATAAAAAGAGAATCCGACAAGGCCCTTATTGCATCACTTTCAGAAAAATAAACCGCCGCTGTAACGGCAGAACGGAGTAAATTATGGCTAATCCTTTTCTTCCCGGCTGGGAGTATATTCCTGACGGCGAGCCGAGAGTATTCGGCGACAGAGTATATATCTACGGCTCCCACGATAACGCAGGATCAGACAGTTTCTGCGACTACAAATTAAAAGTATGGTCGGCACCTGTAAACGACCTTAATAACTGGGTATGTCACGGCGATATTTTTCACACCCGACCCGACCGCGACCACCCCTCTGATACCGACTGGACAGACTATCCGCTTTATGCTCCTGACGTTGTGGAAAAGGACGGCAAATACTATCTTTACTGCTATATTCTGTGGAATAAGGGCTGTGTTGCCGTAAGTGACAAGCCCGAGGGGCCTTTCAGGCTTCTGTCAAAATACAAGTATGATTTGTCCGATAATCTTGTTGAGGACGGCGTATTTGTTGACCCGGGAGTGCTGGTCGATGATGACGGAAGAGTATATATTTACTGCGGATATAAAAAATCATACATGGCTGAGCTTAAAAGCAATATGTATGAGGTAATAAGCGACAGCTACATACCCGATATAATACCGGCCGATGAAAATGATGAAAAGGGATTCTTTGAAGCCTGCTCGATGCGTAAAGTCGGTGATACGTACTATCTTATCTATTCGCCTAACAAAGGAAACAGGCTTGAATACATGACATCAGATTCACCCAGAGGCCCTTTTACATACCGTGGTACAATAGTTGACAACGGTATTGATTACCCTGCAGGTAACAACCACGGCTCAATCTGCTGTATAAACGGTCAGTGGTATATTTTCTATCACAGAATGACCAATGCAACTATTACTTCAAGACGTGCCTGTGTTGAAAAAATCGAGATACTTCCCGACGGAACAATCCCGCAGGTTGAAATGACCTCGCTTGGTTTTGAAGATTCCCTCAATCCGTACAGAGTAACACCCGCTGATATCGCCTGCGTTCTTAAAGGCGGTGGATTTGTAACTGAGCATGACTGTTTCACCAGGGTAATCACAAACATAAAGCCGGAAAGTGTTATCGGATACAAGTATTTCGATTTCGGCGAAGATTACAGCTCCGAAACAATGGAATTCGCTGTAAAGGTAAACGGTTCGGGTTGTAATGCCACAATTAAAATACTCATTGACGGCGAGGATGGCACGGAAATAGGTGAATGTGTAATCGGCGCGGCAAGCGGCACATATTCAGCTGTTGTAAAAAATGTGACAGGCAGACATTCAGTATTCTTTAAAATAGAACATAATTACACAGGCTGGTTTGTGGACTGGTACAAGGAGAGAAATCTCTTCGAGCTTGAAAGCTTTGTGTTTATGAAGTAAGGCAAAAACACCACTTTTATCTGGTTGTAATACTGCTGAAAAGCGCTCCAGACAAAGGGTGATGAGATTTAAGTTGATGAAATGACAGACTACAAGATAGTCGGCAATCTGAACTAAGAAGAACTGAAACCAATATAGGAAAAACTCCGTTATCGTAAGGATAACGGAGTGAGCTTTTCTGCAAACAAGATTTCGTTCTCACAGATTGCCGCCTTCATAATTTCACCCGCTACATTTTCATAAGCGCACTTGCAGTAAACCACATTCCGCTAGTCTTGTACTTGTAAATTCCTCCGTTTCTTTCACAGATTTCTCCTATTATTTCCATGCCGAGTCCGTGGTTGTCGCCGTCGTTTTTCTTTGAAAAAAGCCTTCCCGTATCTTGTCTGTAAACCTGTGAAAAGGTGTTTTTTACGATAATTGTTATGTAGTTCTTGTAGGAGAAAATCCGTACATTGACGGTTGCGGTTTCCGCCTTTTCCGCCGCCTCTGTTGCGTTGTCCAGAAGATTTGAAAGCACAGAGGAAATATCCGAAAGGGGTGTTTTTATTTCTGGGAGAAGCTCAAGTGAATAGCTGAATTTTATATCCTTGCTTTCGCAGACTGCGGCTTTGTATGCAACAATTGCGTCTATAAGGCTGTTACCTGTGGTTTCAGAAAGAACGGGCTGTAATTTATCCGCGCTTTCGCTGATTTCATAGAGCAGCTCTCTTGCCTTATCCGTTTCGCCGCTGTCAATAAGCATTGCGGCATTTATAAGATGATTTTTAATATCGTGCCGTATTTTTTTCAGCCGCTTTGATGTCTGGAACTGTACGGCGAGCTGTTCTTTTACAGCACTGTAATCTGAACGCAGAGTGTATATCTGTTTTTCACGTTTGTAAGCATTGCAGATTTCCGTGAAGAAATTCATAACCATAAGGCTCATTATAAGAAACGCAACCGAAACAATCACTATAAGCGGAGCATTATCTGTCTGCGAGCCGTCAAGACTGTAAAAGCTGACAAAGACTGCCGCTACAAACTGAAAGACCGATATCACAAAAGAAAAGTGCAGCCAGACTTCTTTTATGGCGTCTGTCTTTTCTTCAGAAAGGAGTCTGTATATGGCGTAAAGCACTCCGCCGCCCATTGCTGTCACAACAGCACAGATTATGATATGGTTGAGAATACTGGTGAAGAATACTATCTTAAAATCTCCGCCCATTCCCCATATAAAAAGGCTTTTCCCGATTATTTCGGTTATGGAGAAGGTATAGGTACAGGTTACCGAAAGGGCAAAAATTCTGTGAAAATTGTCTTCAGAAAGGACTGTTTCCGCTAATGTGAGAGCAACAACGGAGATAATCGTATATGCCCAGTAAGGTAAGAATGATGCGCCGAAAGATACGGCGGAAAAAACGGTAACACCCATAATTAACGGCGTTACGGCGGTGTTTTTCGATGTGCTTAAAGCACGGACAAACAAAAGGGACAGCAGACATTTTATGATGCAGAAAATCAGGTCTGTAAAAATCATAGCTCTGTCCTTTCCGTAACATATTCCGAAATTTTCAGCATAAGCTCTTTGGCTTTACGTCTGCTTAAAGGGAGCCTTTCGCCGTTGTCCATTTCTATATCAATGCTGTTCACGCATTTTATTTTGCTGATGTTCGCACAGTACCCTCTGCAAATCTCGAAAAAGCCCTTGCTTTCAAATTTCTTTATAAGTTCGGTTATGCGTTTTTCTGTAAGCTCGTAGGTCATATTTCCTGTTTTGAGATACACGGTACGCCTTACGCAGTAGAAAC
>JAFUNV010000156.1 GCA_017472865.1 Ruminiclostridium sp.
AACCTCCCGCCGTGCATTCCGAGGTACTATTATATATAATACCCGCAAATGCGGCAGTTGATTTAACTTAAGTTATAAGTTACTTACGCTTTTTTTGCACCAGCCTTCGGACGCTTAGCGCCGTACTTGGATCTACCCTGCATTCTTCCGTCAACGCCCTGTGCGTCGAGTGTACCACGTACGATATGATAACGTACACCAGGTAAGTCCTTAACACGTCCGCCTCTGATAAGAACAACAGAGTGTTCCTGAAGCTTGTGTCCGATGCCGGGGATATAAGCAGTAACTTCGTAACCGTTGGAAAGTCTTACTCTGGCTACCTTACGCATAGCGGAGTTAGGCTTCTTAGGGGTTGCAGTACGAACAGCTGTACATACGCCTCTCTTCTGGGGAGCCTGTACGTCGGTAGCTGTCTTCTTAAGAGTGTTGAGACCCTTTAAGAGTGCAGGAGCCTTTGACTTCTTTTCGGATACCTCTCTGCCCTTTCTTACGAGCTGGTTAAAGGTTGGCATTATTTCACCTCCAATAAAATTTTACGGCGGGCATAGTTGTCCCGCAACATTCAATATTATACACAAAAAAAAGGCGAAAGTCAAGAATTTCGGAATGATACCTGAAATTTCGTAGCTTTCGCCATTTTTTATGAATTGTTAACAGCGGTTTTGTGCAATATGCTTAAACAGCATCTGTTTCAACCTCTTCGGTTTCCTCTGCAGGTTCTTCAACAGGGTTCATACCTGTACCTGCGGGAATAAGCTTACCGATAATAACATTTTCCTTAAGACCAAGAAGCGGGTCAACCTTACCGTGGATAGCGGCGTCGGTGAGAACTCTTGTTGTTTCCTGGAAGGAAGCTGCGGAAAGGAAGCTGCTTGTTGCAAGAGCTGCCTTTGTGATACCGAGAAGCACGGGCGAGCAGGTAGGATATGTTACGTCCTCACCGTTTGCCTTTCTTTCGTTGAGCTTTTCGATAATCTCAGCAAATTCGTTCTTATCGATAATTGATGCGGGAAGGAGATAAGAATCGCCGGGATCGTCAATTCTTAACTTTCTCATCATCTGACGTACAATAACTTCGATATGCTTATCGTTGATATCTACACCCTGTGTACGGTAAGCCTTCTGAACTTCATTGATAATGTAGTTCTGTACAGCCTGTTCGCCCTTAACAAGGAGAATGTCATGAGGATTGAATGAACCTTCTGTGATAGCGTCGCCGGCTTCCATATAAACGCCGTCCTCAACGCCTCTCTTGATTCTGTAACCGAATGGTACAGGGTACTGCTCTTCTGTACCGTCATCAGCGGTAACAATAGCATGACGTGTCTTCTTGATATCCTCAAAGCGGATTCTACCGGAAATCTTAGTGATAATTGCACTTGACTTGGGTCGACGGCTTTCGAAGAGTTCTTCAACTCGGGGAAGACCCTGTGTGATATCTTCCGCACCTGCGATACCACCTGTGTGGAAGGTTCTCATTGTGAGCTGTGTACCGGGTTCACCGATAGACTGAGCAGCGATAATACCAACCGCTTCGCCGATTGTAATAGGATTACCGTTAGCAAGAGAAGAACCGTAGCACTTAGCGCATACACCGTGCTTAGCGCAGCAGCCGAGAACAGAACGAATCTTTACTCTTTCAGCACCGGAAGCGATAATTCTGGAAGCGTCCGCGTCATTTATGAGCTTATCCTTGGAAACGAGCACGTTGCCGTCAGCGTCACAGAAATCTTCAACAAGGTATCTGCCTACAAGACGTTCCTGTAAAGGCTCGATAATTTCCTTACCGTCGCGGATATCGAATACCTCAATACCTTCGGTTGTACCGCAGTCTTCCATACGGATGATAACTTCCTGGGATACGTCAACAAGACGACGGGTGAGGTAACCCGAGTCGGCTGTACGGAGCGCTGTATCGGCAAGACCCTTACGCGCACCACGTGAGGAAATGAAGTATTCCATGATATTTAAGCCTTCACGGTAGTTTGCACGAATCGGGATTTCGATTGTTTCACCCGATGTATTGGCGATAAGTCCACGCATACCTGCAAGCTGACGAATCTGGTTCATACTACCACGGGCACCGGAGTCAGCCATCATGAAGATAGGATTGTACTGGTCGAGACCATTCTTCAGAGCGTCGGAAACGTCATCGGTAGCCTTGCTCCAGATATCAAGAACCGCTTCCTTACGTTCAGCGTTGGAAATAAAGCCGCGGGAGAACTTCTTGTTGATCTGCTGTACATCTTCATCTGCCTTGTGAAGGATTTCCTTCTTCTCGGGAGGAATTGTAGCGTCGCAGACAGCAACTGTGATAGCAGCCTTTGTGGAGTACTTGAAGCCTAAAGCCTTTATCTTATCAAGAACCTGTGCGGTAACTGTTGTACCGTGAATCTTGATACACTTGTCAATGATCTTGCCCAGTTCCTTCTTGCCGACCTTGAAATCAATCTCAAGGCGCAGAGCATTTTCGGGCTTGCTTCTGTCAATAAAGCCTAAATCCTGAGGAATATGCTCGTTGAAGATAATCTTACCGACTGTTGTATCAATAAGACTCTGAATCTTCTCCTCGCCTACTTCCTTGGTAACTCTTACCTTGATAGCGGCGTGGATTGAGATAACCTCATCCTGATAAGCCATAAGAGCTTCGTTGAAGTCGCGGAATACCTTGCCTTCGCCCTTCTCGCCTGCCTTAACAAGTGTAAGGTAGTAGGAACCGAGGATCATATCCTGTGTAGGAACTGCAACAGGACGTCCATCAGAGGGCTTTAAGAGGTTCTTTGCGGCAAGCATGAGGTTGCGGGCTTCGTCCTGAGCCTCTGCGGAAAGAGGAAGGTGAACAGCCATCTGGTCACCGTCGAAGTCGGCGTTATAAGCTGTACAAACGAGGGGGTGAAGCTTGAGCGCACGACCCTCTACGAGTACGGGAGAGAACGCCTGAATACCTAATCTGTGGAGAGTAGGCGCACGGTTCAGAAGCACGGGGTGATCCTTGATAACGTCCTCG
Organism: Ruminiclostridium sp.; assembly: GCA_017472865.1. Classification (GTDB taxonomy): domain Bacteria; phylum Bacillota; class Clostridia; order Oscillospirales; family Ruminococcaceae; genus Ruminiclostridium_E. The sequence goes on from JAFUNV010000156.1 coordinate 3,008, forward strand.
AGAACGTCCCACACCTCGTCAGTTGCTCTGTCAACCATTTTTCTTGCGCTCTTGATGTTGTTGGAAAGATTTCTCTTTACAAGCTCCTTCATTACAAAGGGCTTGAAGAGCTCGATTGCCATTTCCTTAGGAAGACCGCACTGATCCATCTTAAGGTCAGGACCTACTACGATAACGGAACGTCCGGAGTAGTCAACACGCTTACCGAGCAGGTTCTGACGGAAGCGGCCCTGCTTACCCTTCAGCATATCGGAGAGGGACTTTAAGGGACGGTTGGAAGGACCTGTAACAGCTCTGCCGTGTCTGCCGTTGTCGATTAATGCGTCAACAGCCTCCTGAAGCATTCTCTTTTCGTTTCTTATGATAATGTCGGGAGCCTTAAGCTCTAACATCTTCTTTAAACGGTTGTTTCTGTTGATAACACGTCTGTAAAGGTCATTCAGGTCGCTGGTGGCGAAACGGCCGCCGTCGAGAAGAACCATAGGGCGGATATCTGGGGGAATAACGGGAACTACGTCGAGAATCATCCATTCAGGACGGTTTCCGCTCTGTCTGAAAGCTTCGATAACGTCAAGACGCTTTAAAAGCTTTACTCTCTTCTGACCCTGCTGAGTTGTTTCAAGCTCAGCCTTCAGCTCTTCGGAAAGCTTGTCAAGGTCGATTTCTGTAAGAAGCTCCTTGATAGCCTCAGCACCCATGGATGCCTTGAAGCCGTCGTCGTAACGCTCTCTCATATCAGCGTATTCCTTTTCGGAAAGGAGCTCGCCCTTGGTGAGAACGGTGTTGCCGGGGTCGGTTACAATATACTTTGTGAAATAGAGGACTTCTTCAAGACGCTTGGGGGATATATCAAGCACCTGACCGATACGGGAGGGTGTACCCTTGAAACGGATACGCTTGTACTTTCCGCAGGCACATTCCCAGTCCTTCTGGGGTCCGAAAATGCGCTCGCAGAATAAACCGTCGCGTTCAGGCTTCTGTGTTCTGTAATTGATAGTCTCGGGACGCTCAACGATACCGTAGCTCCACGCACGGATCTGTTCAGGTGACGCAAGACCGATTTTCATTGATTCAAAAACGTTAAATGCCAATTTCACAAACCTCAATTCTTTTAAAGTTCAGATTGCCGTAAAACTTACCGTGTGAACAAAAATTATTCTTCGTCGTCAAACATATCAGCGTCATCTTCAAATGCGTCGTCGCCGAAGCCGTCGTCATCATCAAAGTACGAATCGTCAACTTCCTCGGGAATAAACGCAGAATCGATTTCGTTGTCATCGGCAACGTATTCAAACTCGTCAGGGCTTACTGTTCCCATGTCGTCATCGTCAAAGGTCTGCTTGAGGTCGATTTCCTCGTTGTTTTCATCGAGAACCTTAACGTCAAGACCGAGAGACTGGAGTTCCTTGATAAGAACCTTGAAGGATTCGGGAACGCCGGGCTTAGGAACGTTTTCACCCTTTACGATTGCTTCATAAGTCTTAACACGACCAACAACGTCGTCAGATTTTACGGTGAGGATTTCCTGAAGAGTATAAGCTGCGCCGTAAGCTTCAAGAGCCCATACTTCCATTTCACCGAAACGCTGACCGCCGAACTGAGCCTTACCGCCGAGAGGCTGCTGTGTAACCAGTGAGTAAGGACCTGTTGAACGTGCGTGAATCTTATCATCAACAAGGTGCAACAGCTTGAGGTAATACATTATACCTACTGTAACAGGGTTATCAAATCTGCGTCCTGTACGGCCGTCAATAAGGATTGACTTACCGTCTTCACGAAGACCTGCTTCACGAAGTGCAGTTCTG
>JAFUNV010000157.1 GCA_017472865.1 Ruminiclostridium sp.
AGCTCCATCGCCGAAGAATCAAGAGCGCCGCCGTCATATATAAAGGTATAGGATGTATCAGGCTCAATAACACTGCCCTCGTTGTTCGCAAACATATTGGGAGCGAGGGCGGGGATTTTCATTCCGAAAAGCCCTTTTATCTTGTCAACGGTGGAATAATCGGTTTCAGCCACTGCGCCCGAGGTGATGCCCTCCAGTGCGATTGTTTCATCGCTGAACTCAATCGACCATTGGTTTACCGTTCTGCTGCTGTCGTTGTAGATTGTTACCGCCGTAGTATTTCCGTTTACTGCTGTTTCAAGGCGGTAAGGGTCGGAAGAACTGCTTTCCGCTATGGCAAGTCCTACAACTGCCGCAAGGCCTATTATAAAAGGTACAACGCAAACGGGTCTGAATTTGTCCTTTACTGTTGCGTTACGGAGAATAAGCGGCACGCTGCCGATTATAAGACCCATGAAGAACATATTTGTCTGGGTGGGGAAATTGGTAAACAGCCACGTTATGACGAAGGCGAAGCCCACGATACCGATAACTGCGCCTATGCCGAAGAAAATCAGAAAAACTATATTCTTCTTTATTTCCTTCAGGTTAAGTGTAAGCGCGCCGCAGACCTTGTCATAGCAGCCAAAAACGACCAGCATCGTTCCGCCGCTTACACCGGGGATGACGTTCGCTATACCGAAAACCATACCGTACAGCACCGCAAGAATATTCTGCATTATTGATATTGTCCTTTCTTATTTTCCCGAATGCTTGATAATTTCCGAGGGAATCTGTGATACAAGAGTGATAACAAGAGCCAGCAGGGGCATAAGCACGTTGACGGAATCAAGACCCATTGCCGTATTCACCACAGGAACGAACACAAGGATAAGGGCGAAAAGCACTGCTGCGCCCGAAAGCAGCCCTGCAAAGGACTGACCTGCCTTGAAGGCGTCGGTGAAGCTCTTTTCCGAAAGGTTAATCCAGCCTGCAATGATAATTCCGAACACGAAAATCAGAAGGAAATTGCTTGCCGACTGGCCTGTGAGCTTTGTAACAGTTTCGGCGCTGTTTACACCATAGCCCGAGGAGATAAGATAGAACACGATTTCTGCCGCGCAAAGTCCGAATGCCTGGATAATCGGGCGGAGGAAAAAGCGCTTTCTTATTCTGCCTGTGCCTATGAAATGAGAGGCTCTTATGTCGGTTTTAAGGTCGCTGCTGTTGTCCAAGAACATAAGTGACAGGGCAGGGACGATAATTACACCGATTATGGAGTAGATAACGGGAGTTATAACCTGCTGTGTGCCCAGTAGAAGATTCAGCGCCGCAAATACCGCAAGGGTGATAAGGGCCGTGATATTGAGGGAGATACAGCGTTTTACATTGCCGTAAATCTGACGGGCAACCTTTAAAACGTCAACCACATTTTCAAAGTCATTGTCCTCGACAACCACCTCGCAGGCTTCACCTGCCGCACCCGTAGCATTGCCTGAAGCGGTAATGCCTACGTCGGCCTGTTCAAGAATATTGCTGTCGGCGTTGGCGTCACCCGAAACGGCAACAACCTCGCCCGCTTCCTGTAATCTGCGGATAATCTCGGTTTTCTGTGCAGGAGTAATTCTTGCGAAAACGCCTACATCGGAAAGGTCAAGGGCCTCACCTGTTGCCGCCGCGTCACGGAGCTGTTCGCCCGTAATTACACCGTCATTCTTTATGCCTATTCTGCGGGCAATGGAAAGGGCGGTCTCGGGACTGTCGCCCGTGGTCATTATTACTCTGATACCCGCCTTTTCGCAGCTCTTCACTGCGTATGGGATATTATCCCTTGTGGGCGTATCAAAGGCCATAAGTCCAATAAAATTGTATCTGAGAGAGCTTAAGTTTTCGGGGATTTCTTCCTCATCATCAAGCTGTCTGAAAGCAGCCGCAAGGGAGATATAACCCTGCTTTTCGTAGGAAATCTTCTTATTCTGCACCGTATAGAGCATATCGCCGGGTACGTCGCAGAGAGGCATCAGTACATCGGGAGAGCCCTTTATGCAGAGCAGTCTTGCACCGTTGATATTCCAGAGATTGCCCGAAGCTCCGACAGCGGAATCAAAGGGGTACTCCTTTATAAGCTCGTTTTCCTGAAGGTCGGCTACGTCAGTGCCCTTGAAGGAGGCGGCAAGTATGATTGCCTGGTCAATAGCGTCGGTGGAGCTTTTCTTTTCGCAGGAAAGCACCGAAACGTTGGTCATCATCTGAGGATTCAGCGTAACCTCGTCCGCAAGCTCCATGCGGTTCTTTGTAATATTGCCTGTCTTATCTATACATATACAGCTTACCGCGCTTAAATGCTCAATAGAACTGAGATTTTTCACTACTGCATTTCTTTCCTTGAGCCTTTTCACGCCTTTTATGTAATAAATGCGTATTATCGACTCGGTTTCCGCAGGGATAAAGCAGAGCGCAAAGGCAACAGCGGGGTAGAAGGTGTTGTAAACTGTGTTCAGAATGGGGTTGTCGTCAAAAATATCAATAGCTGTAAAGCGGAATAATGCGGAAAAGGCAAGAATTACCGCAGAAGCAAGGGTGAAAATTCTGCTTACACGGCGGACGGTCTTTTCCGTAGAGGTTACATAACCGTCGCCCTCTTCGGCAGAGCCGTAGGTCTTGAAAAGCTTTGTATCAACACCTGTGCCTGTAACACGGGCAACAAGTCTGCCTGTAACAATCTTTGTGCCCTTATAGATACAGCTTCTTTTCAGGTCCTCGCTGAGGCTGTCTGCGCCTGTGATTTTTCCTACGGGAGTACGGTCACCCGTAAACACGCTTTCATCAACGGTAAGGTCACTGATTTCAAGCAGATGCGCGTCGGCAGGAACATTTTCGCCCGCTTCAAGAACTATGATATCGTCGGGAACGAGATGCTCACGGTAAACCAGCAGCATTTCTCCGTTTCTCACGGTATTGCAGGTAGTCTTGGAGCTTTGCTTCATTCTGAAAATAACCGCTTCGCATTTTCTGCCCTTTACAATTTCGGTAACTGCGTAGATAATTGCCATAAGCGCGATAATTCCGCCCGAAACTATCTCCTGAAGCTCCTTTGTCACCATAACGCCGTAGACAATGCTGAGTGCGGCGGCGGCAAGAAGAAGAATGAACTTGAAGCGGAAGAAAACACCGATACCTGTAAAGCGTTTTTCCTTTTCCTCCTGCCTGGTTTCGCTGTTATAGCCGTAAAGCTTTATATGCTCGGCGACCTTCTCGTCGCTGAGGCCTGTATAATCGTTTTTAAAGTCCTTTAGCTGTGCCAAAATTAACGTCCTTTCTGAAAAAACCGCCCTGCGGTTCACGGGTTTACACTTCAAATTCATATTATACCATATTATTTTACAAAATGCAACATTTTACTGCATAACAAACAGCAAAGAAGGGTGCCCCTTCGGGCAGTTCCTGCCTTTTGCAAAATTGTGCTTTGCCAAAACAAGTGAAACGGCAGGATTCACAGAACCGCTATGTTCAGAACTGCTTTTTATGATGCCGGCATTGAAGCGAGCCGCCTTGAACGATTTCTGCCGGCAGAAAAGCCGCCCTGTAAAAAGGCGGCTTCTCTGTATTTATTTTTATGGAAGGATAAACTCCGTATGGTGTCATAAGCTGAGCGCCGTTACAAAACGGCTCTGCCAGTAGGGTGCGGTAATATCCGCCGTCTTTACCTTTTCGCCGGGGTAGGGGCTGTAAATCATAATCCCGTTGCCTGCGTAAATTCCTCCGAATGAGGCTTCGCCATCAGGCTCGGCGGAAAAATATGCCACATCTCCTGCTTTTATCTCCTCAAAACCTACGTTTTCGCCCCAGTCCAGCTGTGCGCTTATCTGTCTCGGACAGCCGATATAGCCGTTTTCCCGAAGCACATAGTATATGAAGCCCGAATTATCAAAGCCCTCCGAAGGCGAGGCGCCGCCCTGTGCAAAGTCTATGCCCATAAGCGCCTCGGCAGTCTTTACGATGGGGTTTTCGTAAGCTTCTTCGGGTATGGATTCGGTTACGGAGGTAAATATGGCAGTTGTTGTCGGTGAAGAGACAGGGGTTGTGGTTTCTGCTGCCGTGGTTGTGGTTACGGTGACGGTTGTTGTAACCTCGGTCTCTTCCTTTTCGTCTTTTCTGAAGCAGGACGAAAGAGCTGCTATAAATATTACGGTCAGTAAAATAAGAGCTTTTTTCATTTTCAAATCCTGTGTTTTTCCTGCTTCCTGTAATATATTATATTCCCTTACCGCTTAAAATGCAATAACAAAGCGGTTACAATTTAGTTTCAAAATGGTTACAATTTCGTCACAATTATTACAATTTGTAATAATTAAACAGTGAGAGTACCGTTTTCGGAGATTTTAAGCAGTAAAATCTGCTCCTCTTTACCCGTTACGGCATTGATATAGACAAGCACATTCTGACCGCTGTCACTTACGCACTGAACCTCATAGCAGAAGATTTCGTTGAGTCCGCCCGAGGGGATTACGCATAAATCAGCGTCAAGGACGGAAAGGTTATCGGAAACGAGGCTGATTGCCTTTTCCTCGGAAATCTGGGGCTTCGGCAGGTCACGGACGGTATGATTAGTGATATAACCGCGTAAATCAAAGGAGAGTATCTCGCCATTGTCCAGCGCAACGCCTACCTTTATAAGGTCGGTGTACATTGTCACATCGTCCTGCTCAGCGGCAAAGTTCACGATACATACGCCGCCCTGTACTTCATAATACGTTTCCTCGGCGTTCATTATTCCTAATTTTTCGAGATAATCCTCGGCGATATCCGCCGCCTTGCCTGCGGTTATATTCTGACGTTCAATCTGTCTGCCCGAAAGCATATATGAATAAAGCCCGCCCGCCTTGGTTACGGCGATTGTAAATTTATCATTTTCAAAAACGTAAGAAGGCATTTTTCCGCTTTCATCGCCAGTTTTTGTGAGATTATCCGTACCTGTCAGCTTAATGGCAAGACGGCGCGCCTCCTCCTCGGTGATTTCCTTTTCACCCTTCAGCATAATCGGCTCCCGCTCCATTATATGGTCGGAAAACGGGCCGTCATAAATCAGAGTAGGGTAGTTGTTGTCGAGATTTTCAAAATCCTTGAAGCCGTCGGTGACGGTTACGGTATCTTCGGCATTCATGCTGTTCACTGCCCCGAAGGTAACATTGCCGTTCTGTATCTTCTGCTCCACCTGCCACATACTTCCGCTTAAATTAACAGCATAGTCGTAAAGGGTGGATATGTTTTGCTTTTCTTCAGCAGTAAGCTGCTGACCCGAAGCGCATTTTTCCGCAAGCGCCTTGGAATAATTTCCTACCTGTGACAAAAAGCGGTAGGTCTGCTCTAAATCAAGCTCCTCAATCGGAAGCTGTGACAGGGCGCTTTTCGCCGTAGCCGCGTCGCTTACCAGCTTTGAAGAGAGGTCGGACAGCATGGAAACGCTGTTGGTGTACATTCCTTTTTCAAGATTGTTCCTGATATTGTCAAGGTTAAGGGATAAATCCTCCACCGCGCGCATATAGCTGTATTCCAGATTGCGCTGATATTTCTGTCTCTCGCCGTACTGAATGCCCGAGAACACCGCAAGGGCGGCAACGGCAGCGGTTGAAAAGCTGATAACCCGCGCAAAGCTTCTTTTTGTAATAGTCATAATATCATTCCTTTCGTTTTGGTTATCCTCACGTAAATTACGAGGGCTTCCATTAACTATATTTTGTGCAAAATTTTCTTAATATACTATTTAATATTTTGTAAAAATGTGGTATAATTAATATATATGTGCAACAAATCATCATTTTAAATGGTGTTATATGTAAAGGACTGAAAATTTTGATATATCTTGACAATGCGGCTACCACCCGTCCCTGTGACGAGGCAATAAACGCCGCCGCTGAAAACATGAGAAATAATTTCGGCAACCCTTCCTCTCTCCACAAGGCAGGTATTGAGGCGGAAAAGGTGCTGAAAAATGCAAAAAAGACAATTCTCGGAAAACTCGGGCTTGAGGGCGAAATATATTTCACCTCGGGCGCTACCGAAAGCAACAACACCGTTATTATGACCCTGCCGAAAACATATAAGCATAACGGAAAGAAAATTGTCACAACCGCTATGGAGCACCCAAGCGCGGCTGTCCCCATAGATAAGCTCTGCGAACAGGGCTATACGGCGGTAAAACTTGCGCCGAAGGATTATGACAACTTCGAGCAGGCGGTTATCAACGCAGTGGACAAGGACACGGTTCTCGTCAGCGTCATGTGGGTCAACAACGAGACAGGCTATCTCACTGATACGGCGAAAATATACAACGGTGTAAAGCGCAGGAATCCTAAAACTCTCGTTCATGTGGACGGCGTACAGGGCTTCTGCAAAGCTCCGCCCAGAACCCTTAAAGCCGATTTTGTCAGCCTTTCAGCCCATAAAATTCATGGAATAAAGGGCATAGGCGCACTTTTTGTGGCAAAAGGCGTGCGCTTTGAGCCGCTTTTGTACGGCGGCGGTCAGCAGAAAAACCTCCGTTCGGGTACAGAAGCTGTTGACCTTATCGCAGGCTTTGAAGCGGCGGTAAAGGCTTACCCCGACTGCACGGAAAAGTATGCGGCGCTTAATTCTCTGCTCTGTGAAAGACTTTCCGCCTTTGAGGGCATAAGCATAAACAGCTTCAACAATACAAAAAATATTCTCAATTTCTCCGTCAGGGGCGTAAGAAGCGAAATCATGCTTCATTTTCTTGAGGAAAGCGGAATTTATGTATCCAGCGGCTCTGCCTGCTCCAAGGGTAAGCAGAGCGGCGTCCTTGCCGCTTTCGGCATAAGCGACGAGAATGCGGATTCCGCCATAAGAGTAAGCTTTTCGCCCTATACAACTGAAGCGGATATTGAAGCTCTTGCTGAGCAAATCGGTAAAGGCATTGAAAGATTCAGACGATAATTATACGAATTGTAAAGGAATGGTAAATATATGCAGGAAGTAATAATGGTAAAATACGGTGAGATTGCCTTAAAGGGCTTAAACAAGCATACCTTTGAAGATATGCTCATCAGAAATATTAAAAGACGTCTTAAAACCTGCGGCGAGTTTGAATATTCCCGCCGTCAGTCCACCGTCTATATAAAGCCTCTTTCCGAGGACGCTGATATTGACGGAGCTATCGAAAAGCTGAAATGTATTTTCGGTATCGCCGCTATCCAGCGCTCTGCCCAGCTCCCCAAAAACTGGGAGGAAATAGTAAAGCTGGGTATGCCTTATCTTGAAGAGGTTATGAGCTGCGCCAGAACCTTCAAGGTTGACGCAAAGCGCTCGGATAAAGCCTTCCCCATGAAGACTCCCGATATTCAGAGAGAGCTTGGCGGTGCGATTTTATCCGCTTATCCCCACCTTTCCGTTGACGTTCACAACCCCGAGGTTACGGTAATTCTCGAAATCCGCGACACCCACGCTTTTATCAACGCCGAAAAGATACAGGGTCAGGGCGGTATGCCCGTAGGCAGCAGCGGTAATGCACTTCTGCTCCTTTCAGGCGGTATCGACAGCCCCGTTGCCGCATACATGATGGCAAAGCGCGGTCTCAACGTTGACGCTATTCATTTCCAGAGCCCGCCCTACACCTCTGAACGCGCACTCATGAAGGTTGAGGAGCTTTGCGAAAAATTAACACCCTACTGCGGAGATATCCGCTTCTACTGCGTACCCTTTACGGAAATTCAGGAAGCTCTCCGCGATAACTGTCCCGAAGAATATTTCACCATCATTATGAGAAGATTAATGATGAAGATTGCAAATAAAATCTGTGCAGAAAAGGACTACAAGGCGCTTATTACGGGCGAATCCGTAGGTCAGGTCGCAAGCCAGACATTAATGGCGTTAGCCTGCACCGATAAGGCCAGCGATGTGCCCGTTTTCCGCCCCGTTATCGGCATGGATAAGAAGGAAATCGTTGAAATTGCCCGCAGGATTGACACCTTTGAAACCTCAATCCTTCCTTACGAGGACTGCTGCACGGTGTTCACCCCCAAGCACCCCAAGACAAAGCCGATTATCTCCGAGGTTGAAGCGGCAGAGTCAGGGTTTGACTTTGAGCCCCTTCTCGAAAAGGCTGTAAAGGATATTGTAATCAAGGATTTCAGAGCGTAAAAAGTGATTTTTGCAACAGATTATGAAGATTTGCCGAAAATCGAAAGGAAAATTATTACAAAGTGGTTACAAAACTTGACAAAATAGCTGAAAATGTAGTACAATTACTAAAGAGTGCGGGGCGTACCCTGTCCACCGCCGAAAGCTGTACGGGCGGGCTTATTTCGGGTACGATAACCTCTGTGTCCGGCGCGTCCGATGTGTTCGGCTTCGGTGTGTGTACCTACGCCAACGAAGCAAAGATGAAGTTACTGGGCGTAAGGGCGGAAACCCTTGATTCTGTCGGCGCAGTAAGCGAGGAAACCGCAGTGCAGATGGCAGAGGGCGTCAGAACTTTAAGCGGCGCCGATTACGGAATATCCACCACGGGTATTGCAGGCCCCACAGGCGGAACTCCCGAAAAACCCGTCGGTACTGTATGGATAGGCTTTTCCTCGGCAGAGAAAAGCTACGCCGTAAGATATGTGTTCGACGGCGGAATGTTCCCCGACGAAGCGGACAAGCGGCAGGCAATACGCCTTGAAGCCGTATTTACGGCGCTTTCCGCAGTTAAAAAAGACATCGAAAACTCCTGACATAAAAGAAAGGCAGATTTTATGAACTATACACAAAGACCAAAAGGCAGAAGAAGCAGCGGCTATAAGGCTCCCAAGGCTGAAAAGCCCGCATCCTCTTCCGAAAAATCAGGCGAAAAAGACGAAAAGCCTTCCAGGAAAAAGATGAGTTTATTTAAGAAAATCAGAAACGCAATCCTCCCCGTAAAGGGTGACCCGCCCACGGAGGCTGTACGCAAGATTATTTTTGATATCGCCGTTATTGCGCTGATTATTACAGGCGGTTCGCTGCTTTACGACGTAATTGACCGCGGCGTACAGATTGCTATTGTAGATAAACAGGTTGAGCAGCTTTACAAGCCCAACAACACCATAACAGGTCAGATAAACCTCGATGACGTAAACCTTTCCGACGAGGAAAAGGACGCAGTTCTTAACGAACAGCCCCAGATTATGCCAAGCTTTATGGAGCTTTACAACAAGAACAGCGATATCGTAGGCTGGCTTACTATCGGCGAGGGCGATAAGACTATCGTAAACCACCCTGTTATGCAGGCGGCGGATAATGATTATTACCTTGAGCGCAACTTCAACAGGGAATCCACCAAGAGCGGCGCACTTTTCGCTGACTTCAGAAATACCTTCACACCCACGGAAATTTCGGGCAACACCATTATCTACGGTCATAATATCTGGGACGGCTCAATGTTCGCAAAGCTTACCCGCTACTATGACGCAAGACTGAACGGTGATTACTCCGACCGTCTGGGCTTCTACAAGGAAAACCCTACCTTTACCTTCAATACTCTTTATGAAGAGGCTGAATGGAAGGTCTTCGCCTGTGTTCTTTTCAACACCGACGACAACAACGGCGAGGTTTACCCCTATATGCAGATTCATGACTTTGAGACCAAGGAATCCTTCAACAGCTATATTCTTGACATTATGGACAGAAGCGTGCTGTGGACGGACGTTGACCTCACCTACGGCGACAGTATCCTCACTCTTTCCACCTGCTACTATCCTTACGGAAAGAAGATAGACACCCGCTGCGTGGTTTTTGCACGTAAGGTAAGGGAAAATGAAAGCGCTGAGGTTGATGTAAGCAAGGCCATGACCAACAACAATCCTCTCAAGTTTACCTATCAGTACAATGTCGAGGGTGGCAGCTGGCAGGGAAGAACCTGGGATACCTCAAAACTTTTAAGCTACTGATATGAAAAATTACGATTCAATTATATTCGACCTTGACGGTACTCTCTGGAACAGCTCCGAAACCGTTGCCGAAGCATGGAATACTGCCCTCGCCGAGGGCGGTCATTCCCTCAGGATTACAGGCGCAGACGTACTGAGCCACATGGGGAAATCCATGGACGTTATAATGCGCGACGTTTTCGGTGCGGATATCTCAGATAAAGCCGTTGCGGATTTTCTTGAAATGCTTTCCGCTCAGGAAATAAAGCATATTGAGGAAAAGGGCGGGGTTTTATTCCCCGAACTTGAAAAAACCTTGTCCCTTTTAAGGGAAAATTATCGTCTTTTTATTGTAAGCAACTGCCAGAAAGGCTATATTGAGGCTTTTCTTAAAGCACACAAGCTTTCTGAATATTTCGAGGGCTTTATGTGCTGGGGTGATACAATGCTTCACAAGGGCGAAACCAACAAGCGCCTTATTGAAAAATATTCCCTTAAAAATCCCGTTTATGTGGGTGATACCGAGGGCGACCACGCTTCCGCAGTATTTGCAGGAATTCCCTTTGTCCACGCGGCTTACGGCTTCGGCGAGGTCAGCGGCGCGGATTATGTAATAGACTCCTTTGCACAGCTTGGTGTAATATTCGGCGGGACAAGGGCATAACAATGTAAGCAAGAGCAATGCTCTTAAAATATTATGAAGTTTTAAACCTTTGGTTTATCTGAAAGGAAAGGAATTAAAAATGGCAAACTTTAAAAAAGCAAGAAGATTCGCCGCTGCAGCTGCTGCACTGGCAATGATACTCTCCATGTCTGCATGCGGAGAGAAAACTGATGCTCCCGATACAAGCGAGGACTCCTCCGTTACCACTACTGCTCCCGAGGAGAGCGACGCTGCCGCAACTACCACTACAACAGCACCCAAGGTAACAACAACCACAACTACTACTCTCCCTCCTCTCCCCGTAATGTCTACATACGAAGCAAAGTACGCTGAAAATGAAGACCTTATCGGCTGGATAAAGCTGGAGGCTGCTAACCTCAACGACCCTGTAATGCAGGCAGAGGACAATAAATACTATCTGGACAAGGACTTCAACGGCAATGAGTACAAGAACGGCTCCTTCTTCGTTGACTACAAGTGCCAGTTCACCACAAGAACCAGACCCGCAAACACAATTATCTACGGTCACAACATGGTAACAGGCCCCAGCTTCGCAAAGCTCACACGTTACTATGACGCAAGACTTAACGGCGACTACCCCAACCGTCTTGACTTCTATATGAATAACCCCACTATCCAGTTCGATACAGTATGGGAAGAGGGTACATACAAGGTATTTGCATGTATGTATGTAAATACAATGGAAGAGCACGGCGAAGTGTTCAAGTATTATAAGCAGAGAGATATCAAGAACGAAGGTCAGTTCTACGAATATATCGCTAAGATTATGGACAGAAGCGTATTCTACACCGACGTTGACCTTGAATACGGTGATGAAATCCTCACACTTTCCACCTGCTATTATCCTCTCGGCAAGGAGGTTGACTCCCGCTGCGTAGTATTTGCTCGCCGCGTAAGAGACGGAGAAAGCGCAGAGGTTGATACAAGCAAGGCTTATATCAATGAAAGCCCCCTCTACTTTGACTACTACTACAAGGTAAACGGCGGCAAGTGGGCAGGCCGTACATGGGATACAACCAAGGTAAAGGGCTTTGACGAATACCTTGCAGACTTCCCCAACAGCGGCGCAGCAGCTCCCGTTATGTAATTCTATTGCATTGTCGGCTGAATGGCGGTCCGCTGCCGTTCAGCCTTATCAGTTAACAGCAGTTACCCCGACTGAGAAAGGTTTCCCAGAAAATGTCCGAAAATAAAAATAAAAAAACCGTCCGTCTCCGTCCGAAAAGGAAGAAGATGAACGCCTTTGAGCGCGTTGTCAGCGAAATTATCCCCTGGAAGGGCGATTCAACGGGCGAAATTATACGAAAGCTGGTTTTTCTCACCGCTATTATCGCACTTGTTGTTGCAGGCTTTATGCTGCTGGATTTCTACGTGTTCCGCGACAACGAAAACAACAAGGACGCCGCATACTGGCAGGATGTAAAGAACCAGAACGCTTCTGACGACGTTATTACAATTTTCCTTGACGACAAGGACAAGTCCGATAACAGCGGCGGCGGAGAAGACAAGCAGGTAGAGGTCCTGGCGCAGTACGCCGACCTTTACGAGCAGAATAATGACTTTGTAGGCTGGATTTCCATGGAGCCCTACATTGATTACCCCGTAGTCCAGGCGGAGGATAACGAATATTATCTGAAGCACAATTTCGACGGCGGCTACAACGAAAACGGTACTATCTTCGCCGACTATCAGGGCGTTATAAGTGCCGATGAGATGCCCCACAACACACTTCTCTACGGTCACAACCTTATCACCAACAACTTCTTCCAGCCCCTTTCCAATTTCCGCAAGGAAGGCATAGAATTCCTTAAGGATAACTATATGCTGGAATTTGACACTCTTTATGAGCGCAACAGATACAAAATCTTCTCCGTGTTCCTTACCAATACAAAGTCCGAGCATGGCGAGGTATTTGACTACTGGAGCAAGGTTTATTTCAACTCAAAGACCGATTTCAACAACTTTGTTGCCGAATGTCTCGACCGCAGTTACTTCTATACCGGCGTTGATTTACAGTACGGCGACGAGCTTCTCACCCTTTCCACCTGTGATTTCTCCATGTTCCAGGATATGAGACTTGTAGTTATCGCGAGAAAGGTTAGAGATGATGAGCCGCTTTCAATGGACCCCTCCACTTTTATCGACAACTCAGGTTTCGACGAAAACGGCAATGTAAAGAGAAAAATGTTTGACGCTTACTATACCACTTACGACTGCGAATGGGCAGGCAGAAGCTGGGATGCGTCATATATAAAGGATTTTGAAGGTTAATGTGCAGAACTGCAGAAAGGAGGCGGTTTTACGGGTAAGGGTTCACTTGCAAAGATAGCGGCAGCGCTGGCTATTATAAGCGTTTATGTCTATCTGTTCGGAGTAATGGGCAGAATTGAAAGCTTAGAAACAAATATGCCCGAGGAAGCCGGAACCGAAAAGGCAGAGGATATCCCCGAAGAGCCTTCTCAAACGGAAGCTTCCACAACAACTTCCGCTCCTTCAACGGAAACGGAAAGAGTTATTTATACATACTCCACCGAGCTTAATGTAGTAAACGGAAAGAAGCCCTCTCTTGCGGATTATACCGCTACCGAGGCTATGCTCATCGTGGAAGAGCAGCATCTGGCAGCTCCTGCGGCAACTACAACAACCCCCGAGGACGATTTCTCCTTTGACGAGGACGATTTCGACTACACAACTCCTAAAAAAACCACAACTACTCCCGCAACAACAACTGCGGCTACTACAATTTCCACAAGTCTCACCTCTGCTTCAACGCAGATTATCACAACACCCGTGACAACTACTACTGAAGCGTGGACAACGACTGTGGAAAACACCACTACCACGACCGAAGCGACAACTACTGCCACTACAACAACTGCCGCAGAAACAACCACTGCGGAGACAACTACCGAAGCAACCACTACAACAACCGAGGCAACCACCACTACTGAAGAAACTACCACTACCACAACTCCTCCCGAAACTGAGGAAACCACAAGCGGTACTGACCCTCTTTCATGGATGGACCAGGTTACAGCCGAATCCACAACCACTGCGGAAACCACCACGGAAGAAACAACTACCGAAGCTCCCGCAGTGCCCGAAACCTCCGTTACTGACATACTCGTTACGGTAAACGCAGGCGGCACGGTTGTAACAGACTATGCGTCCGTTGTAGTAGCAAAGGCAGTTATGGCAGAGGTAGGCGACAGCTTCGACGAGGACGCCATAAAGGCACAGGCAATCGCTACCTACACTTATATCAGATACTATAACGAAAACGGTCAGAACGCCTACGTTATCTTCAAGACTCCCAGCGACAAGGTTACACGCTGTGTAAATGAAGTGCTGGGTAAGGAGCTGCGCTACGACGGAAAGCTTATCCAGTCCGTATACTGCGCTTCCACCGCAGGCTATACAGCCTCTTCCGTTAACGTATGGGGTGTGGATTATCCTTATCTCAGAAGCGTAAAGACCGAGTTTGACGCCCTTTATGATATCAACTACGGCAGAACAGCCACCTTTACCTCTGAGGAAATCAAGGACCTCGTGGAAAGCAACACAGGTATCACCCTTACAGGTGACCCCTCCACATGGTTTGAAATTACCTCTCATATCGACGGTAATTATGTGGGCAGTCTCTCAATCTGCGGACAGGAAACCTATCACAACGGTACCAGGAATGTCACCATCACGGGCAGAGTATTCCGCGAGCTGATTCTTGAATACGGTATACGCTCCGCAAGCTTCGATATCAGCTATGACGCTGAGACCGACACCTTCACCTTCACCACCTACGGCTACGGTCACGGTGTAGGTATGAGCCAGCACGGCGCAAATATCCTTGCTACCCAGTATGGCTACTCTTATGAGGAAATCCTCGGCTTCTACTATCAGGGCGCGGTTATTTCCTGACAGGTATTGACAAAGCAGGGCAGATGTGCTATAATGCATTTGCAATAAAATTTAATGTTCAAACACAAAGGGAGCTGATTTTTTCGGCTGAGAGGAAGCGAGTAACGCTTCGACCTGACCTGATGCAGATAATGCTGCCGTAGGGAGTGACGAATGATTGTTTTTAACAGTCTCTTTTTGTGCGCGAAAAGAGGCTGTTTTTATTTTTACAGCCTCGGAAAGGAAGGTTGTAATGGAAAATACAGCAAGAAAAAATGTAAACATTCAAAAGCTGGCACTAAGCGCAATTCTTATCGCCCTGTCATGGGTTCTGAGCATGATTAAGGTATACGAGCTGCCCCTCGGCGGTTCAATTACCCTGCTTTCGATGCTGCCTGTGTGCATGATTTCGCTGAAATATGGCGTAAAATGGGGCTTTCTGTGCTCATTTCTATACGCCTTTGTTCAGCTCGGCGCAGATTTGGGCAAGGTAATGTCCTGGGGCATGGACGTAAGAATGTGGGTAGGGTGCATTGTTTTTGACTACCTTCTGGCGTTCGGTATTCTGGGGCTTGCGGGAATTTTCCGCAAAAAAAGCACCCCCGTAATGCTTACAGGAGTGGCGGCGGCAGTTGCGGTACGCTTTATAAGCCATTTTATTTCAGGCTCAATCTTCTTCGATATATGGATGCCAGAGGAGTTTGACAACCCGTTTTTCTACTCGCTGGTGTACAACGGCTCATATATGCTCCCCGAGCTGATTTTCACCCTTATAGGTGCAGGTGTGCTTTTCGGCGTGCCGACTATACGCAGGCTTATCAAGGTGGAAGAATAAATATTACAATGCAAAACGTTAACCCCGCTCTTCGTGACGTGTCGCCCTTATAGAAACTTTTAATCCCGCCGTTTTAGCAACGTCGGGATTAGTTGTTTCTTATAAAAGGCGGGAATTGCCCACAGGGGCTCCCTGTAACAGCGGGGTTTGCCTTTATTTAAGCTTATGTGTTTCAATACGGTTGATAGCGCGTTTGAGCTTGTACTCGGCAATGGCAATACCCTTGTCATTGTCCGTCTTTTCAAACTCTTCAAGCTTCTGTTCAGCCATTTCCTTAGCCTTTATGGCTCTGTCAAGGTCGATTTCGTCCGCCCATTCACAGCTCTGCGCCAGAATAACGGTCTTATCCTTGCTGACCTTGATAGTACCCGAAGCGATTGCTCCGTAGCGGAATTCGCCGTCTATCTTAACCTTGAATTTCCCGATAGGAAGCGCAGCAACGTAGGGCTCGTGACGGGCAAGAATACCCTTGTCGCCCACTGTTGTACGGACTATGACATTTTCGGTCATTCCGTCGTAAAACACACCGTCGGGAGTAATAATCTGTAACTTAAAGGGAGTCATTTCCTAAACTCCTTTCATTACGCCTGCAGCTGCTTTGCTTTTTCAACAGCTTCGTCGATTGTTCCCACGAAGAGGAATGCGGATTCGGGAAGGTCGTCGTGTTTACCTTCGATAATTTCCTTGAAGCCGCGGATTGTTTCCTTAATCGGAACGTACTTGCCTTCCATACCTGTGAACTGTTCTGCAACAGAGAAGGGCTGGGAGAGGAAACGCTGAATCTTACGTGCTCTCGCAACGGTAAGCTTATCGTTATCGTCAAGTTCGTCCATACCGAGGATTGCGATGATATCCTGAAGCTCGTTATAACGCTGGAGTGTGGACTGTACCGCACGTGCAACCTCGTAATGCTCCTTGCCTACGATTTCGGGGGTAAGGATACGTGAGTTACTGTCAAGCGGATCAACGGCAGGGTAGATACCCATAGAAGCGATGTTTCTGGAAAGTACCGTCTTTGCGTCAAGGTGCGCGAAGGTTGTCGCAGGGGCAGGGTCAGTAAGGTCGTCGGCAGGTACGTAAACCGCCTGAACGGAAGTGATAGAGCCCTTTGCGGTTGATGTAATACGCTCCTGGAGAGCGCCCATTTCAGTAGCCAGTGTAGGCTGGTAACCTACGGCACTGGGCATACGTCCGAGAAGGGCGGATACCTCAGAACCTGCCTGAGTGAAACGGAAGATATTGTCGATAAAGAGGAGCACGTCCTGACCCTCGCGGTCACGGAAATACTCAGCCATGGTAAGTCCCGAAAGACCTACTCTCATTCTTGCTCCGGGCGGCTCATTCATCTGACCGTAAACAAGTGCGGTCTTATTGATAACGCCCGACTCCTTCATTTCGTTGTAAAGGTCGTTACCCTCACGGGTTCTTTCACCTACGCCTGTAAATACGGAAAGACCGCCGTGCTGCTTGGCAACGTTATTGATAAGCTCCATGATAAGAACCGTCTTACCTACGCCGGCACCGCCGAAAAGACCGATTTTACCGCCCTTTAAGTAGGGAGCGATAAGGTCAACTACCTTGATACCTGTTTCAAGTACCTGGTTGGAGGCAGCCTGTTCTTCATAGGAGGGCGGGTCTCTGTGAATTTCCCAGCGCTCTGCATTTTCAGGAGCAGGGAGATTATCAACAGGCTCGCCGAGGAGGTTGAAAATTCTTCCGAGTGTCTGCTCGCCGACAGGAACTGTAATGGCGCGGCCTGTATCAACAGCCTTCATTCCTCTTACAAGACCGTCAGTGGCGCCCATAGCGATACAGCGAACCACGTCGTCGCCGATATGCTGGGCAACCTCGACAACAAGGCGCTCGCCGTTATTGTCGATTTCGATAGCGTTCAGAAGATTCGGAAGTGAATCGGGCGCAAACTTGATATCAAGAACGGCGCCGATAATCTGAACGACTGTACCAATATTTTTATCAGCCATCTTATTTGTCCAATCCTTTCAGTTTTAGGGCTCGCCGCATTATAGCGCGTTTGCTCCCGAAACGATTTCGTTGATTTCATTTGTGATTTTTTCCTGTCGTGCTCTGTTATAGATAAGCGACAGGTTTTCAATCATCTGGTCTGCGTTATCCGTTGCGTTTTCCATTGCCGTACGTCTTGCGCCCTGTTCAGAAGCGTAGGACTCGACAATGCCGCAGTTAAGCAGACTCATTATAAATTTCGGAACTATACGGTTGAAAACCGCTTCGGGGGAAGGGTCATAGGTAATAAGGCCCATATCTTCGCCCTCGCCTGTTTCCATTCCGCAGATAGGAAGCAGCTTCATCTGCTCGGGGTTCTGCACAAGGGGCGACACGAACGCCGTATAGAAAAGGCGTACCTCGTCAACCTCGCCTGAGCTGAACATTTCTGTTGCGATATTTGCAATATCGGCGCAGTGAGCAGTTTTTACATGGTCAGCAAGATAAGGGTAGCTGCCCACCAGCTCATAATCACGCTTTTCAAAATATTCAACAGCTTTTCTTCCGATTGCAATAATTTTCGGATTTTTTTCATCTCCGCTGTGTGCGGCAACCGCAGCCTTCAGGATATTTGAGTTATATCCGCCCGCTAAGCCTCTGTCGCCCGCAATAACAATAAAGAGGCGGCGCTTTACGGGACGGTCTTCGGTGTAGACTGTTGTAAAATCCTTTTTAACCGACGCAATTTCCGAAAGCAGGGTATACTGCGCCTCAAAATAGGGACGAGCCGCCTCGGCTCTCTGCTTCGCACGGCGCAGCTTCGAGGAGGATACAAGCTCCATCGCCTTGGTTATCTGTTTTGTGGAACCAACGCTGCGTATGCGGCGCTTGATGTCCTTCATATTACCTGTTGCCAAGTTTAATCACACCCTGTTCCTTAAAAGTCGCTCTTGATGTATACAACCTTCTTACCTAAATACACTGCGGCTGCAAGCAGCAGTGTAATAACGGAGAGGCTGATTGAAACTATGCTTAAAACGAATGCACACTTGTTCATAATGCTAACATTTCCTTTCTTGCCGAAGAAATCAGAGAGCCTTGATTACGTACTTATCCACGTGATAGCGGTGAGTACCCTTTTCTCCGCTGCCCTCTTCCTCCATTTCAAAGCCTGTTTTCTTGACGAGCCCGAAAAGATGCTCGGCTACGAGCTTCATTTCACCTGCTTCAAGACGATGCAGGGCAGGGTCGTCAAAGAATATATTGCCCGAGGGATACTGGCTGTATTCTTCTTTTACTGTCCAGTCGATACGATTTGCCTTTACAGTTATCGTAGCGATGGACTGGGGAAATCTTGAAATTTCCTCTGCTGCTTTCTTGATGAGACTATGCTCAAGCACCTTTGGGTCTGCCTGAACCATGTTCTTCATCATTTCTGCCTTGCGCTTTTCAGCGGCAGCACGGGCTTTTTCCTGTGCTGCGGCCTCTGCTGCAGCCTTCTTTTCGGCAGCGGCTTTCGCCTTTTCATCTGCCTTCTTGTCAGCCGCGGAGTCGTTCTTGCTCTTCTTTGCGGAATCCTCGCCGAAATACTTCTTCAGAAGAAAATATACCAGCGCTGCACCGCCCACAATAACTACTACCGCGATTATTACAGTTAAAAAATCCATATCTTTTTCCTTACAGCATTAAAAGCTTGCTGCAAACTCAGAGAGAACCTTCTTGAGTTTTTCTTCGTTCTCGGGAGTGAGAACCTTTTCTTTCTTTATACTGTCAGCAATATCAGCGTGGTTGGACGCGATATGTGCAAACAGCTCGGTTTCAAATTCAGCTACTCTTTCTACGGGGATATCCTTAAGATAATTGTTGATAACCGCATAGATGATAATAACCTGATTTTCAACAGAAATAGGAGCGGACTGAGGCTGCTTTAATACTGCCACTATTCTTTCGCCCTTTGCAAGACGGCTCTTTGTATCTGCGTCAAGGTCGGAGCCGAACTGAGAGAACGCCTGTAATTCTCTGTACTGAGAATATTCAAGCTTTAAGGAGCCCGAAACCTTCTTCATAGCCTTAATCTGAGCAGAACCACCTACTCGGGATACGGAGATACCGGGGTTAACCGCGGGACGTACACCCGAATTGAACAGCTCGGTTTCAAGGAATATCTGACCGTCGGTAATTGAAATTACGTTGGTCGGGATATACGCAGAAACGTCGCCTGCCTGTGTTTCGATGATAGGAAGGGCAGTCAGCGAGCCGCCGCCGTATTCCTCATTGAGGTTAGCCGCACGCTCGAGGAGTCTTGAATGGAGATAGAATACATCTCCGGGGTAAGCCTCACGTCCCGGCGGTCTCTTTAAGAGGAGAGAGAGTGCACGGTATGCAACCGCGTGCTTGGACAGGTCATCATAGATAATGAGGACGTCCTTGCCCTTTTCCATAAAGTATTCACCCATTGCACAGCCTGAATAGGGAGCAATGTACTGAAGAGGAGCAAGCTCAGAGGCGGTAGCGGAAACTACGATTGTGTAGTCCATAGCGCCTGCGTTTTTCAGCTGTTCTACAACAGTTGCAACGGTAGAGGACTTCTGACCGATAGCAACGTAGATACAGAGAACGCCTGTTTCCTTCTGGTTGATGATAGTATCAACGGCGATAGCAGTTTTACCTGTCTGACGGTCGCCGATAATAAGCTCACGCTGACCTCTGCCTATGGGAATCATGGAGTCGATAGCCTTGATACCTGTCTGGAGAGGTGTGTCAACGGACTTTCTTGTGATAATACCGGGGGCGATTTTTTCAATAGGACGTACCTCGGAGGTTACAACGGGACCCTTGCCGTCAATAGGTTCGCCAAGGGAGTTTACAACTCTGCCGAGGAGTGCGTCGCCCACAGGAACGGAAATAATCTTTCCTGTTCTCTTTACTGCCGCGCCCTCTTTAATATCTGCGTCGGAACCCAGCATAACTGCGCCTACGAAATCCTGCTCTAAGTTGAGCGCCATACACTGAACGCCGTTCTCAAATTCGAGAAGCTCGTTCATCATACAGTTTTCAAGCCCGTGTATTCTTACAATACCGTCGCCCACGGTGATAACCGTACCTGTATCGGTAAGCTGGATTTTAGATTCAAACGCCTTGATTTTAGATTTTAATATCCCTGTTATTTCATCAGGACGTAATTCCATATTTCTTAACCATTCCCTTCTGTCCGACCGAATTAATCGGTACTCTGAAGTCTGAGTTATGCGCGTTTGCGCTTTTAACAGATAACACTTCCGATTTCAGCCTTGAGTGCGTCAAGACGCGCCTTAACGCTTCCGTCAAAGCTCTTGCTGCCGTATTTTAAGACGATACCGCCGATAAGAGAGGAGTCAATCTCCTCCTTAAGGGTTATTGTCTTTCCTGTAACCTGTGTCATTTTCAGCTTTATCTTCGCCTTCAGTTCCTCGCTCAGCGGCGCGGTGGTTACCACGGTTATTTCCGCGATACCGAGACGCTCGTTGCAGCGTGAGGAAAAATAGCGGTTTATCTTACCGAAGAACTCAAGTCGTCCGTTTTCGGCAAGAATCATAAGAAAACGATAGGTATAATCGGAAACTCTGCCCTCGAAAGCGTCCTTTATAAGGGACATTTTCTCTTCAGCAGAAACGGTAGGAGTCTTTGAAAGCTTTATAAACTCGGGAACCTGTTCAAGAATTTCGCCTACCGAAGCAAGCTCGCCCTGAACGGTTTTGAGCATTCCTGCGTTTTCCTCAAGTATAAGCTCGAAAAGTGCGTCACCGTAGTTTTTTTCAACAATTCCCGTCATTTCCGACCTTTCCTTTCCATCGGAGCTTATTCATTTCCGACTTCAGCGATAAACTTATTAATAAGCGCTTCGTTGTCCTTTGCGGAAATTTCCTTTTCACAGACTTTTTCGCTCGCCATGATTACGATATCGGCAATCTGGTCCTTGATTTCGTTGATTGCCTTCTTCTTTTCAAGCTCGATGCTTTCGTCAGCCTTTACCTTAATGGCAGCGGCTTCCTGATTTGCCTGTGCGATTATTTCCGCTTCGCGCTCGCCTGCACGCTTTACAGCGGCGGAAACGATTGCGGCTGCTTCTTCCTTAGCCTTTTCAATGCGGTCGGAATATTCCTTTCTTACCGCCTCGGCTTCGGCCTGTGCCTCTTCGGCTGCCTTGATTTCAGCAGCTACCTTTTCCTTTCTCTGGTCAAGAATTGCCATAACCTTGTTATGAAGCAGGAACTTATAGAGAAGGAAAATTATAAGCGTATTAATAAGGGTGAAAATGATCGTATCGAAATTGATGTTGACAAGCTGAAGCATATTGTCACCGGCCTCTGCGGCAACTTCTGCATTTTCAGCCAACAGCTCTATCCACATTTATATGACCATTCCTTTCATTGTACGTTTAAGCCTTGATTAAAATTAACCGAGCTTACCGATAAAGGGGTTTGCGTACATTAAAAGAAGCGCGATAATGAGAGAGTAAAGACCTGTTGTTTCGGCAAGAGCGTCACCGATAATCATCTGCTTTGTGATTGCGCCGCTTGCTTCAGGCTGTCTGCCTACTGCCTCTACTGCCTTACCGCCACAGTAACCTTCACCGATACCAGGGCCTAAGCCTGCGATCATGGCTAAACCTGCGCCTACTGCTGATGCTGCAAGTACGATTGCTTGTTCCATAAATTTTTATCCTCCGTAAAAAATTATTAACTATATTTTAAAGCACAAAAGAGTGCTTTAATAACGGTTTAATCTGTCTCCGCCATGGAAACGTATGCCATTGTCAGCGTTACAAAGATATAGGACTGGATAAACGCTGAGAAAAGGTCAAAATAGAGCGAAAGCACGGCAGGGATACCGATTGAAGCAAGGCCGCCCGCAATTCCGCCCAGAGCAAAATAGATAAGTCCGCCGATTACCATACCCGAAACGTTGTTGCCGAAAAGACGGAGAGCCTGTGCAACGGGGTTTGCGAAATCGCCGATGATATTGAAGGGGAGCATGAAGGGAGCAGGCTCAACATAGGATTTGAGGAAGCCCTTAACGCCGCCTGTCTTGAACTTATTATAGAATACAAGAACAAAGGTTATAATTGCCCACGCGCCCGTAACCGATACGTCTGAGGTGGGGTTTCTGAGTCCGAAGATGCCCATGATACATGAAAGGAACACAAAACAGAACAGAGCGCCGATGTAGGGACGGTACGCCTTATAGCGGGGACCCATTGAATCGTCAACCTGACCTGTAAAGGTGCCGACGATATATTCGGCAATCATCTGACGTCTTGAAGTGGGGACAACCTTTAAGTTGCGGCCCAGTACGAAGAAGAATATTGCCAGTACGACCATTACTACCCACTGGACAACCACGGATTCGGAAACTATCCATTCCTTTCCAAGAAAATCAAAGGTTATTGATTTGAGAGGGCCGTCAACCGTAAAGGTTCTTGCCTCTTCAGCGAGAAGTCTCATATATGCATTCGGCATAGCTTCTACCATTCCTTTTCTGTGTTTTAATCGTCATTATATTTCCCGCGGAAAGCCTGTATTGTGTAATAAAGCTTCGGGAAAAACAGCGGTATAACCGCTGTAAAAGGTGAAATAAGCTCAAAGGTGAGCAGCAGGGCGAGGATTACAAAAATCCCGATATAACGTGCACCGTAGGAGAAATTCGCAAGGAACTGTCCCCGCTTGAACTGCCTCGTACGGGTTATTGCGCCTGCGGTTATGCCGATAATGAGGAAATTTGCAATCATCAGCACATTGCCTGCTATAAGCCCTGTATACAAGCGGTAATCAAAGCCCGAGGAAAAGCCGATAACCGTTATGGAAAGCACGATTATCAGGTCAAGCCCGATTATCATGGGGCTCATTTCCTTCAGCTCGTCAACAGCCTGATTCTTATTTTTTTTCATAGTCTTTTTTTCTTTATGGTGTCGTCGTAGTAATCATGGTCGCGCCTGTCGTAGGATACCTCGGTAGTTCCTGTTCCCGACTCGGCGTTATCAAACAGCTTTATAAGCTTCTGCAGATAGCTGAAAGAGCCTGCAAGCATAGTAAGAATACCCATAGCAACGAACACAATATTGACCCAGTCGGGCCATTCAAGCCATTCTACAAGGGCTGTACCGCCTATTACAAAAACCAGCAACGGCCCTATAACTATAAACCCGATATGGCTCGCCACAGCATATATGGCTATCGGATTATCATTTTTTCTTTTCGCCACAGAAACCCTCCTTGCTCAATTAAAAGAGGATTGTCTTAAGGCGCCAGCCTTCCTCTGTCTTTGTCATTTCGCCCGCGAGCTTTACCTCGTCGCCGCTTGTGCGGTTATGAAGCGTGATATTTATCACACAGTCGGTCTCGCTCTGGGGTTCGATGGAAAACTGAGGATTTTCCCAGGAAATATCATAATCCATAGGCGTAAAGTTTGCGATAATACCTAAATCACCGTTGTTACGTTCCTTATAAATGGGGCCGTAGCTCAGGGGGTTGGACTTTACGGTTCTTGCCTGCTCGGTAAGGAAGGTGGAATCAACCAGCTCCTCAAGCTGTGCAAGAGAGGTATATTCATCACTGTCCACGGTGTAATAGCCGTCCTCGGGAGTATTTCCGTAGGGCTCATCCTTGTGGTCCATGCCATGAATATAGTAAAGGGAAAGCACTTCGTAATTGTTCGCCACAAGCTCCTGCGCCGCGTCCTTCATCTCCTCGGCAAGCGCATCGTCAACCTCAAAGCCCACAGGCTGGGCAGCGGTGGTGGTTGTGGTAGTTTCGGGGGTTTTATCAACCTTTTCGGAAGCTGGAGCGACATTCATTACTATAATAAACGCTGCAATTGCCGCAACAACGCCCGCAGAAAGGAACCCTACATAAAGAGGTGTGCTTTCGGGGTATTTGCCTTTTATACTCATAGTTTAATTCAAATCCTTTTTTATATGATAAATAGCATTTTATTTCTCTTGGTATAATTCACCAGATTAAAGATATAATTATTATACTATAATTTTGGTGAAAAATCAAGGGCAATCTGATAAATTTTTAATTATATTTCACAATTCTTTTCCATTTATTTGTTTTTCGGGGATTAATAAACTGTAAAATACGGGCAATAATGTTTTTATACATAATACTGAAAGGATAAGAATTATGAACCGACAAAGGCTGAAACCACTGAAAAGGGAACTGCGAAATCTGAAAAAATTTTTCATCGGCATGAAAAAATACCGTCTTGCGGCAGAGGTGCAGGCTCTAATTGACGCAATGCCCGAATACGAAGTGCTGTACGGTGAAAAGCTGCCCCTTATTTCGGAGCTTGTGCAGAATGAAAAGGAGCTCACTACCGAAAAACTGACCGAGATACTGGAGCCTGTAAGCGAAAAGCTCCGCAACAGTGATTTTTCCGCTCTGCCGTGGCAAGTAAGATTTGCCCTTATACGAAAAGCCGCCCACTCGCCCGAAGCTGAAAACGCTTATTACTGCGCAGGAGATATTGACTTTGAAGAAATCGGCAACCGCCTTAACCCTCTCCACCTGTGCTTCATGGAGGACGAAGGCTATCGCCTCAGCAATTCCGATACCCGCAGCGCAGTGCGCTTCAGAACGGAAAAAATCTCTGCCGAGGCTGAAATTCCCGAGGAGCGGCTGTCACGCGAATACATGAAAATTGCCGCTAATAACAATATCAGCGTATGTCAGGCGGTATGGCGGGACTATCAACGTGTTTTTCCCTACGCAAATCCGCTTTTCTATATCTGCACTCTAGCGACCGTTGCGGTTATGATAACTCTTATTGCAATCTTCTGTTCAAATCTGTGGGTGGGACTCAGCGTTTTCGTCCCTGCCATGGGTGCGGCCAAGGTTATAATTGACCGCAGTATGCTGAGCTTCGGAGAAGCTCCCCATACTGCCATGTATACCATGGAGGAAGCGCAAAAGCACAAGGTCGTCTGCGTTCTCAGCGTTCTTGCCGACTCGCCTGGAAGCATACGTGACGGAATTTCAAAGCTAAGACAGGCGAAGATACGCAACAACTCTGAGAATATCCGTTTCTGCCTGCTGTGTGACCTGCCGCCTTCGGAAAACAGGGAGGGGGAAATGGACGAAGAAATACTGAACGCTGTCAAAGAGGATAACAGCGGGTTCTGTATCCTTGTGCGGCACCGTGATTTCAGCCGCACTCAGGGTCTTTATCAGGGGAAGGAACGCAAAAGAGGCGCAATTGACGACCTGATTCGTTTTATCTGCGGGGAAAGCATGGATTTCCGCCTTACCGCCGGCGAAATCGGAGCTTTAAGGGGCGCACCCTTTATCTGCGCTCTGGATTATGACACAGTGCCCTTTATGGATACGATAAATTCTCTTGTAGCGGCAGCTATACACCCTGTAAATTCGGAATACGGAGCAATTACTCCCCGTATAACAACCTCGCTCAGCTCCTCAGCACGGACAGGCCTGTCGCGGCTCTGGGGCGGAAACGGCGGCTGCAGCCGTGCAAGCGTATACGACAGTACCGATACAGAGCTTTATTCCGCACGCTTCGGAGAGGGAACCTTTACGGGAAAGGGGCTTATCCGCGTACGTGATTTTTATGAAAAGATTTCGGGTGTATTCCCTGAAGAAAAAATCCTGTCCCATGATATTCTTGAGGGCGGTATTCTTAAAGTCCTGTACTGCGGAGAGGTTGAGTTCAACGACAGCTTTCCCCCTACCACAAAGGGCTTTTTCCGCCGTGCGCACCGCTGGCTGAGAGGAGATTTTCAGAACGTACGCTTTGTAACGAACGAGAATTTTTCAGCTCTCACCGCCTTTAAGCTGTCCGACAATATTCGCCGCGGTCTTGAACCCATATACAGCCTTTCAGCTCTGTTTCTCTCTGCATTTTTCGGCTACACCGTGCCTGCGGCGATTGTCCTTGTCTGCCTTGCACTGCCTTATCTTTCGGGGCTTATTCCCGCAGCAGTGAGGGGCTTCGGTTTTTCCAACACGCGCGAATTCTATTCACCCTTTCTTTCCCTTTCAAGAACGCTGATTTCTCAGCTTTTCGGAGAAATAATCTTTCTCGCGAAGAACGCCGTGCTCTCCGCCGATGCGCTCATACGCACGATTTTCCGCATGATAACAGGTAAAAATCTGCTGGAATGGCAGACCGCTTCTGCACTGGACAATATCGGCGCAATCGGCTACGGCAGCTTTATAATTCCCGAACTGGTTTCGCTGGCACTGTTTATTGTAAGCCTTATTTTCGGTAATATCCTGACCGCTATTGCCGCTTTATTCATGCTTTCCGCGCTCCCTGCGGCTATATGCCTCGACCGCGTGCTGAAAAATAATCCCGTGAGAATAAACAGCAATGACAGAGAAAAGCTTATCACCGAAGCGCGGAAGCACTGGAGCTTTTTCAGGGATTATGTCACAGAGGAGGAAAATTTTCTCCCGCCTGACAATGTCCAGTACACCCCTGTTTACCGTGTGGCAAGGCGCACTTCTCCTACGAACACGGGAATGTACCTTTTATCCTGTGTTTCGGCGGCAGAGCTTATGATAATTGACGAGGAAACGGCACTGACCTGTATTTCCCGTACACTTGAAACAGTGGAAAAGCTGGAAAAATACAAGGGTAATCTCTATAACTGGTACAGTACGGCGGATTTATCCGTATCGGGCAGTTTCGTTTCCTCGGTGGACAGCGGTAATTTTCTGTGCTGTCTGACTGCCGTAAAGGAATGGATAAAGGAAAAGCAGGGAAAGTCTGCGCTTGTAAGAAGAGCAGAAAAAATTATTGCCGACGCCGACCTTACAGTGTTCTACAACAGGGCAAGGGGGCTTTTTTCCACAGGTATTGACGCAAAAACAGGAAAGCTCACCCCCAACTGCTACGATATGCTTATGTCGGAAGCCCGTATGCTCAGCTATTTCGCAATTGCTTCGGGTCAGGTGCCCGTAAAGCACTGGCGGTCTCTGGCACGCACCATGAGCAAAAGCGGAAAATATGCAGGACCCGTGGCGTGGACAGGGACAATGTTTGAATTTTTCATGCCCGAGCTTCTGCTGGATTCACGAAGAGGCAGTCTCACATACGAGGCTCTCAAATACGCCGTTCACTGTCAGAGAGAACGAGGCAGGAAGAAAAAACTGCCCTTCGGAATTTCCGAAAGCGCATACTTTTCCTTTGACAAGGAGCTGAATTATCTTTATAAAGCCCACGGCGTTCAGGCTCTCGCTCTCTGCGGCGGCATGAACCGAGAATACGTCATAAGCCCTTATTCCACCTTTCTCGCACTGTCTCACAGCTTCAACGCCTGCATGAACAATTTCAACCGTATCTCCCGTGCAGGCTTTGCCCATGAAAAATACGGCTGTTTT
The DNA here is from genome assembly GCA_017472865.1 of Ruminiclostridium sp. Classification (GTDB taxonomy): domain Bacteria; phylum Bacillota; class Clostridia; order Oscillospirales; family Ruminococcaceae; genus Ruminiclostridium_E. The sequence continues at coordinate 27,640 of JAFUNV010000157.1, forward strand.
GAGGCTATCGACCTTACTCCCTCCCGTACAGGCAGCACAGAGGCGGTTGTTAAAAGCCACATGGCGCATCATGTGGGAATGAGCATGGGCGGAATAGCCAATGCCCTCTGCGACGGACGGCTGAGAAAGCTGTTTTTAAAGGACGAGACCATGGCAAGGGCGGACGAGCTATTGGAGGAAAGAATTATGTCAGGAGAAAAAATCATGAATATAGAAAAACTTCGGGACAAGAAACAGCCATCACAGCAAAGAGAGGAAAGCACTGTCTTTTCTGCGCTGCGGCCCGAAACGAATATTGTCGCTAACCGCAAGCTCAGCCTTTTCGTTACAGATACGGGGCTTTATTACGGAAAGTACAGCAATATTTCAACTATGGTGAAATCGCCCGATTTTCTGAGGCGGCCCAAGGGTATGTTTTTCGGAATTGCCGCCGAGGACAGGGAAATTCCCTTTTTCCTTACCTGCTACGATAAGGGCGTCCCTTATGAAAGAAGCGTGGTTTTCGGGGAAAATTCAGCCGAATACTTTGTAAACTCCGCCACCCTCAGAAGCGGAATGAAGCTGTCGCTTTTCGGAGAGAATGCGGCGGAAATACGTGAGTTTGCAATAGAAAATATCGCTCCCGAGGAACGCACTGTAAGCCTCACCGCTTATCTTGAACCTTGTCTTACGGAAGAAACCTCCTACGAAGCCCACCCCGCCTTTGCGGATTTGTTCCTCCGCCTCGAATATGCGGAAAGGGAAAATGTAATCATCGCCCACCGCAAAAGCCGTGACAGCGACAGGGAAATCTATATGTGCGTTGGCTTTAAGGAAGCGGCGGCGTTCAACTACTCCTTCAGCCGCGAGGACGTCAACGAATATAATCAGCCCCTTGAATTTATTTCCAAGGCGGGCAGGGGAGAAAACTGCCGTAATTCCGTACCCTCGCCCTGTGTTTTTATCGACCTGCCCGTAAAGCTTCAGGCGAACGGTAAATTCAATACCGAGCTGTTTGTCTGCTATGGCGAAAGCCGCGGCGAGGTGCTTGGTATCTGCCACGATATCCGTTCCGGAAAGGAGGAAGAAGAGCCTGTTTCACCATTGCCGAAAACCACTTTACAGGGACAGATTGCGCGTAAAATCCTTACTCCGCTGATTTACAGGAATGTGCTGTGCGAGGAAATTCTTAACGCGCGCACAAAGCTGCCTGTCTCTGCCCTGAGCCGCTTCGGGCTCAGCGAAAACCTTCCGCTTCTGCTTTACGGCTATGACGGGGACAGCCTTAACCTTGAGGGAACGCTTCTCATGCTTAACGGGCTTTCGGAATGTCAGTTTTCCGCACAACTTGCGGTACTTTGCAGAAACGAAGCGGAGCAGAAAAGGGTTTCTGCGATACTGAACGAAAGCGAAACGGTCTGCACGACTATTGTTGAAGGCTCTCTTTCAGATGAAGAAAGAAATCTTCTTCTGCGCTCCTCGGTATTTATTCTCGGCAAGTCCGAAATCAAGAAGCCCCCCGAAAGACTTATGGAAATAATCCCATGTGAGCCGCTCAGGGACGGACGGCCCGAGGGATTCAGCGATGACAGCTATATAATCGATAAAAAGGGACACCCATGGTGTCATGTTCTGGCGTCACGCAATTTCGGCTGTGTTTTGTCGCAAAATTCGCTGGGCTTCACTTACGCAATGAACAGCCGTGAAAACAAGCTTACGCCCTGGTACAACGATATAATGCACGACAACAACGGAGAAATGCTCCTTTATAAAAAAGGGAATGACTATTACGATATCATTTCGGGAGCAAGGGCTGTATTTTCACCGAATAAGGCGGATTACTACGGAAAAACGGGAGCGCTGGAATTTCACACTGCCGTCCGCATCTTTGAAAAGGGCATGGGCAAAAGGATTACCGTAACCGTGAAGAATAACTCCGCCCACGAAAAGTTCTGCCCCTTGTCTTACTACTCCGAACCAATTATGGGCAGCGATAAAGGTAAAAGCGGTTACGGCACGGCGCTTGATTTCTGCGAGGACGGCACCAGCCTTATTGTCAGAAACAGGGGAAACACCGATTATAAGGGTGAAATGATTATACACTGCGACCGTGAAACCGAGAAAACAACCGATCGCGAGCAATTCTTCGCAGGTCATACCCGCGGTGATTTCAGGGGAGGCACGAACCCCTGCTGCGCTCTTACGGCAAAGGTAAGGATAAAGCCCCGTGAAAGCGTTACAATAAGCTTTATCATGGGTTTTGCTTATAAGAACAGCTATAAGCTCCCCGAAGCTTTCAGAAATGTATCTACGGAATGGAAAATGGCAGAACTGCCGCAGCTCAACAGCAGAAATCCCGAAATCAACAAGCTGTACAGCTACTGGCTGCCGTGGCAGACCCTGGGCTGCAGAATGTGGGCAAGGAGCGCCTTTTATCAGAACGGCGGCGCATACGGCTTCCGCGACCAGCTTCAGGACAGTCTTGCGGCGGTGCATTTCATGCCCGATGAAGCCAAGCGGCAGATTCTCCGCTGCTGTGCAAGTCAGTTTCAGGAGGGTGATGTGCTCCACTGGTGGCACAGGACAAATCACGGAAGAAAGGGCGTGCGTACAAAATGCTCGGACGATATGCTGTGGCTCCCTTACGTTACGGCATATTATGTAAAAAATACAGGCGACCGTAATATTCTTAAACTTAATGTGCAGTATATTAACGGCGAAGACTTAGGCTCACAGCACGAAAAATATATGGAGGTAAGCAGAACCGATGTTAGAGAAAATGTATATCAGCATTGCAAAAAGGCACATGAAAAATGCTTCAAAAAGGGCGGTAAAGAACTTCTTCAGATTGGTAGCGGCGATTGGAATGATGGCTATAACCGTGTTGGTATTGATGGACGGGGAGAAAGCGTCTGGCTGTCGATCTTCTACGTCCTCGTCGTAAAGGAATTTGCACCCATAGCAAGAGAAATGGAAGAGGACCAGTACGCAACCGAGCTGGAAAAGCGGGCGGCGGAGCTTACTGCAGCGATAACCGAAAACACCTTTGAAAACGGGTACTTCCTCCGCGCCTTTTACGATGACAGCAGAAAAATGGGCAGCAGCGACAGCGATTGCTGTAAAATCGACCTGCTCCCCCAGGCTTTTTCGGTGCTGGCGGATATCCCCGACGAGGAAAAACGCAAATCCGCCCTTGAAAAGGCCTACGAAGCACTGGTTGATGAGGAAAAGGGCATTATAAAGCTATTTACTCCTGCTTTTTCACCCGAAATGACGGACGATGACCCGGGGTATGTCAAAAGCTATCCCGTGGGAGTCCGTGAAAACGGAGGTCAGTACACCCACGGCGCAATCTGGTTGGCGCTGGCGTTTCTCAGAAACGGCGACAAGGCAACAGCAAGAAAGCTTGCGGATTTCCTCAGTCCCGTAAACAGGGGAGAAATATACAAGAACGAGCCGTATTATATGACGGCGGACGTTTATACCAACCCCGAAGCATACGGCAGGGGCGGCTGGTCACTGTATACAGGCTCGGCGGCGTGGTATTTCCTGCTGCTGAGAGAGCTTTACAGAGGAGAATAAACAGTGATGGGCGGTGCACTGCACCGCCCGTTTTGTGTTTCAGAACTTAACAATATCCCCGTAGTAATGCCGCAGGATTTCTGCCGCGGTGCCGCCGTTTTTTGCCATCTCGTTTGCCCCGTACTGGCTCAGCCCTGCACCGTGGCCGTAGCCCTTTGTCACGAAGGTAAATATCCCGTCGGCGTATTCCACCGTAAAGGCGGTGGAGCGCAGTCCGAAAATCCGCCATAAATCCCCGCCCGTAAAGAGATTTTCACCGATTCTGGCGGAAATTACATAACCGTCCTCATTCATATTGAACTCAGAAAACCACTTTCCGTAATCCGCAGGCGTTTCAATTCCAGCCTTGTAATTCACAAGACATATCCGCGCCTGCTCCGCCGTCATTTCGTTGCGGCACTCAAAATTAATATATTCCTTGTCCCACGCACTTTCCGCAGGCTTTATATAATCAAACTCTCTGCCCCATACGCCTATGGCGGAGCAGGTGCGTCCCGCGCTTACAGAATGATAAACCGCATAAATCGGCTCGTTTTTATAGGTAATTATGTGCTTTGCGCCATATTCCGCCGCCTTCTGCAACTCAGGCAGGTACAGGTCGTAGCTGTCCCCGTAGATTTCGCGGCATTTTTCGGGAGTGAAATATGGCTGGCATATAGCGGTGCTGTCGGATAAATCCGCCCCGTCGGGGATTTCACCCATGCCTCTTAAATCCTCCTTAAGCCGCAGAGCGTAGGTCATTGCCGCTGCCGCCTGTGCATTGAGCGCCTCCTGCTCATAGTCAAGAGGAATCTGCGCCGCAAGGCAGCCTGTAAGATACTCCTCCGCCGAAAGGTCAAGGATTTTTTCTTCCTCAGTTATGTAAACCGAGAAGCGGTCGGGAGTCTCCGCAGGCGCGGGAGCAAAGAAGCGCGGCAATATCAACGCGGCGGAAATAAATACTATAAAAATAAAAAGCCTGTCCTTCATTATTATATTTTCCTTTCTTTTTTCACAGATTTTGTTGTTACAATTATATTGACTTGAAGGCAGAAATAGAATATAATAAGGTATGGATTAAAAACAATATTAAGCAAAGGACTTGAATTTCATGAAAACAAAAACAGGAAAGCCGCTTCTTATTTACAGTGCCGCGGCTGTTGTAATTATTTCGATTATCCGATTTTTCCAGTATGTTACAATTATTGATTTCCGCACAGGCTTTTTTGCCCTCGGCAGCGAAACAGGCGGACTGCTTCTCTATGTGGCAATGCTTATTGCCGCTGCAGGGTTTATTGTACTTTCGGTTGTGGGTAAAAAGAACGACTGGACAGCTTTTACCGTGTCCGCTGACGGAATGAGCAGCAAGGCTACCATAATCCCCGGGGTGGCTTTCCTCGCAGCAGCGGCGGTATGCTTCTTCGACGCCATAGGAATGGAGGGCGTGGGATTTTTCAGAACTGTTTCCGCTTACGCATTTGCCATAAGCCTTGCAGCGGCTGGTCTGCTTCTTCTGAAAAGCAGTGTTCCGCCCCGCATCACAGGTGTTATTCAGATTTTCTATGCGCTTATCTGCTTTGTGAATGCTACCCAGCTTTTCACTGACGACCTTATTATAAAGAACCGCTCGGATAATCTTATCGTACTGCTTATTCTTGTACTCGGCACTCTTTTCTTCACCGCGTCTGCAAGATTTTACGCAAGACTTGAAACCAAGAACTCCCGTTTGAGAGAAATCATACTTGGCGGTTTCGCATTCATGCTTTCAGGAGTTCACGTGCTGTCAAAGCTTATGGCTTATCTTTTCGGCGGCGACAGCGTAAAGGGTATGGACTCAATATCTGCAGCGGCGGTAATTATTCTGCTGACCTCGGGTGCATTCATCATCACCGTATGCACTACCGCTCAGAATAAGGAAATTGACTATATTCTTCCCGAAAAGAAGGAAGACGAAGAATAAACTCTAAGGAGGCACGGAAAATGAAAAAAATCCTTTCGCTTTTTGCGGCTTTTTCTCTGCTGTGCCTCAGCGGTTGCTCCGTTTCGGTGGAAAACCTTTTAAGCCCCCCGAAGCTGGACGAGGAGCAATCAGCAATATATGAAGCCCTGCGGCTCAGCAAGGGCGGCGATGTTCATCTTAAATACCCCGTAAGCGGTCAGTACCGGAGCGCTTTCGTGGTAGAAAATATCGACAGTGAGGAAACGGACGAGGCTATTGTTTTCTACGAAGCCTCCAACGTTACCGACGGCGGTTCGTCCCTGAGACTGAACTTTCTAGACAAGCAGAACGGCGAATGGGTTTCCGTCTATGACTTTGCCGCACTGGGCAGTGAGATTGAGCGTGTCCGTTTCACAGACCTGGGCGACGGCGGGACGAGTATAATGGTAACCTATTCTATCCTTAATTCCTCTGACTCCGCTACAAGTATTTTCAGATATGCCGACAATACACCCCAGGAGGTGTACAAAAGCCGTCATTCTTATCTTAATCTGCTGGATATAAACGAGGACGGAGCAGAAGAAGTGTTTCTTATAAACCAGGACAGGACTGCGGGCACAGCCTCGGCGTATCTTCTGGGCTGGGCTGAAGGCGATATCTTCACTGTACTTTCCGCTGCGCCTCTCAATGAGCATTTTTCGGAGTGCAGAAATATCGTTTCGGGACCAAGCGATGACCTGGGCTATAAGGGAATATTCATCGACTATACCCGTACGGACGGCGCACTGGGTACAGATATACTTATATGCAGCGACCGCACCTTTACGCCTTCCAAGGCAATCCCCGAACAGCTCATTCACCGCACCAACACCTATACCCCCTCCGTTTATTCACAGGATATAGACGGTGACGGAATTATCGAAATCCCCGCAACCTCTCCCTTCCCGGGATATGAAAACCATGTGCGCTCCGAGCAGGTCAATATCACCCACTGGTATCAGCTTGCCTCCGCCGGCTATTCAATAAAGCAGGATTTCGTATCCTATATGAGCATAAGAGGCGACTATATGCTGCTTATACCCTCACGCTGGGTAGGCTCGGTCACAATTACCGTTTCAATTGCCGACGGCACTGCCGCTTTCAGCCGTTATGACAGCACTACAAAGGAAATAGTGGAAGAGCTTATGGTTATAAGAGCCCTGCCTGAGGCTTCCGTTGAAAGAGCAGACCTCACAGGCTTCACAGAAATGGGCAGAAGCGAAAAAACGGGCTACTGCTTCTTTATAAAGAACAATACCGAAAGCTCCTTCGCTCTTACAGAAGCAGAGCTTAAGGATTATTTCAGAATACTTGGATAAAAGGAGAGACAGAAATGAAAACAAAAAGAATATTAGTCTGCGAGGACGAAGAAGCTATCCGCGACTTCGTGGTAATCCATCTGAAGCGCTCGGGCTATGACGTTTTTGACGTAAGCAGCGGCGAGGAGGCTATAAAGGTATGGGAGCAGGGCGCAAGATTTGACATTGCTATTCTTGATATAATGATGCCGGGAATTGACGGCACGCAGGTGTGCAAATTCCTCCGTGAGCGCAGCAAGACCATGGGTATAATAATGCTTTCGGCGAAAAGTCAGGAAATGGACAAGGTAAGCTGTCTCATGATGGGTGCGGACGACTATGTTACCAAGCCTTTTTCTCCCTCGGAGCTTGTGGCAAGGGTTGACGCAATCTACCGCAGGGTAAGTATCTCCCAGCCCGATACCGACCTTTTCGGTGATATTATGACAGGGCCATTCTTTGTTGATTCAAAGAGCCGTACCATTTACAAAAACGGCGAAATCCTCGACCTTACACAGGTGGAATATCATATTCTGGAATATTTTATCCGCCACAGGGGCAGCGCTATCGACCGCCAGACTCTTATAAGTAAAATCTGGGGCGACGGCTATTACGGCGATGATAAAATTATCGACGTAAATATCCGCAGACTCAGAATGAAGATTGAAGAGGACCCCTCCAACCCGCAGTATATCTGTACCGTCTGGGGCTATGGATATATATGGGGCGAGGAAGAGAAGGATAAAGAGAAAAAAGAAGAATAATAAATTAACGGGCGGAAAATCCGCCCGTTTTGTTTTTATAACCGTTCCAGAGTTTCTTTCAGCTCCGCAGCATTTCCGCCGTTAGCACCGTACATAAGACGATATTTTTCAGCGTTTTCGTTGTCACCCAGCATCTTGTAGGCTACCGCCGCGCCGCCCATGGCTTCATACATCTTTGAGTTAAGCTCAATTGCCTTTAATATGTAGGGGAGTGCATTCTGCGGCTCGCCACACCTTACATAGTATGCGCCGAGATTGCACTGAGCCGCCGCATTGGACGGGTTGCTCTCAACCGCCCGCGTATAAGCGTGAAGCGCCTTGCTGCTCCGACCGCTCTCCTGATAGATAAGCCCTAAATTCGACCATGCGGTTGAATTTCTGTCGTCGCGCTCCAATATCTCCTTGTAGCACTCCTCGGCTTCGGCAGTTCTTCTCTTTTCTTCCAGACAGCGCGCCTTGAAGAAAAGCACCGCTGAATAATCATCGGTATAAAGACAATTCTTGTATATCTTATCCAGCAGGGCAATAGCCTTATCGGGATTGTTCCTGTTGAAATACGTAATTGCATTCATAAGTGTGCGGTAGCTGGGCTTGTCGTCCCTGAAGGCGTCCCCCAGGATATCCTTGTACTGCTCCTCATAAACTACATAATCAAAAGGCGAGCGCTTTTTTCTTATGCCCGTAACTGCCAGCAGGTATACCACAAACAGCACTGCCGCCTTTGAAAGCGTCTTTATGTTCTTCTGCTCGGCAAAGAAAAGCTGATAGATTATTACGCCTCCCGTTCCGAAAATTATCAGTATATTCAGTATGAAAATGAGCTTTGTCTTCATTTTACGTCTCTCCGTTCATATTTCTGTTCATGTCAGCAGGTCAAAGACATAATCTCTCGTTATGGCGAAAATCTCCCTCACCCAATAGCTGGGCATTGCCCAGAGCGTGTAGGTTGACGGGGCAGGGAGGGCTGTTGCGCTTAATCCCTGTTTTTCCGCATTACGGGCTCCTCGGTACACGTGATAGAACTCGCTGACGATGATTACATTCTTCGGAAGTCCGCACTTTTCTATGATTTCTGCGGAATAAAGCAGATTCTCCTCCGTGTTGCAGGATTTTTCCTCTTTGTATATTCTGCCATCATCTATACCTTGCGTAATCAGATATCGGTGCATACTTACCGCCTCGGGTTCGATTTCATCACCGCCCTGACCGCCTGTTACAATGCATACCGCCTGCGGATTTTCACGGAGATACTCCACAGCCTTGTCAAGTCTCGCTTTGAGCATAAGTGATGGGTAGCCGTTATTCGCCTTGCAGCCCAGCACAATCACCGTCTGCTGTTCAGATGCGCCGCCCGTTGAGGATTGTACAGCCTTATCTGGTGTGTTCAGCATACCCGAAACCATGAACAGGGATACTATTGCTGAATAAACAAACCCTATTACTAATACCGCCGCTGAAGCATTCATAAATATACGCATGGGTTTGATTTTCTTTAACTTTTCGTATAATAATAGCAGTGATATTACAAACAGGCATATAATTGTGCCGATAACATTGCCCGCATTCACTATATTGCAGGACATTGTAAAAAGAAATGTGCAGGTAAGTAATATACAAACAGCAATAACTATAAACTTTAATACAATCAGTAATTTTTTCATAACTATAAAACTCAGCGGAGTAATTGACTTACTCCGCTGTTGAATTCAATTATTTGCCGCAGAGCTTCTTGAAGCGCTCCATAGCTTCCTTTGTATTTTCAAGAGTATTGAAAGCAGTAAGGCGGAACCAGCCGTCTCCGTTCTTGCCGAAGCCCTCGCCGGGAGTACCTACAACCTCTGCTTCGTTGAGAAGCTTATCGAAGAAATCCCAGCTGTTCATTCCGAAAGGACACTTGAACCAGATATAGGGCGAGTTTTTGCCGCCTGTGTACTCGATTCCGAGGCTGTCAAAGGTTTCGGCCATAATCTTTGCATTAGCCATGTAGCTTGCGATAACAGCCTTGCACTGTGCCTGACCCTCGGGAGAGAAAACTGCTTCAGCCGCACGCTGAACAGGGTAGGAAACGCCGTTGAACTTGCTGCCCTGACGTCTTGTCCAGAGCTGGTAGAAGCTGATGTCCTCGCCTGTGGGAGTCTTTAACATGAGTTCTTCGGGAACGATTGTGTAGCCGCAGCGTGTACCTGTGAAGCCTGCTGTCTTGGAAAGGGAGCAGATTTCAACCGCACACTTTCTTGCGCCTTCGATACAGAAAATAGAACGGGGAAGCTCAGGGTCGCTGATGAATGCTTCATAAGCAGCGTCGTAGATGATTACGGCGTCGTTTGCGATTGCGTAATCGACCCATTCCTTGAGCTGAGCCTTTGTATAAACGGAGCCTGTGGGGTTGTTGGGAGAGCAGAGGTAGATGATATCTGCGTGAACGTTCTTGTCAGGCATAGCTGCAAAGCCGTTCTCCTCATTGGAGTCTGCAAAGATAACCTTTCTGCCGCCCATTACGTTACTGTCAACGTATACGGGGTATGCAGGGTCGGTGATAAGCACGGTGTTGTCTGCGCTGAAGATATCGCCGATATTTCCGCAGTCAGACTTTGCGCCGTCGCTGATAAGCACTTCAGCGCTCTTTACTTCTACGCCGAAGCTCTTGTAATAGTCTCTTACCGCGTCACGGAGGAAGTCGTAACCGAGACCACTGTCTTCATAACCTCTGAAGGTTTCCTTTACGCCCATTTCGTCAGCAGCCTTCTTCATAGCTTCAACTACTGCGGGTACGAGAGGCTGGGTAACGTCGCCGATACCCATACGGATTATTTTATTGTCGGGGTGAGCTGCGATGTATTCTCTCACTCTCTTGCCGATTTCGATAAAAAGGTAGCTTTTCTTAAGTGATAAAAAGCTTTCGTTCATTTTTGCCATAATGTTGTGTCCTTTCTGCTTGTTACTGCCGCGTGCGGCAAATTCAATAATATTATAACATAATTTCTGCGTTTTGAAAATACTTTTTTGAAAAATTTGATTAATCACCGTAAATTTTCCAATAATCACCGTAAGAAAATACAGAGAAAGGACATTCACTATGAAGCTCAGCGAAAAAAGACTTGATTTAGCCCTTCTTCTGGGCGCGGTTATTTCGGTAATTATTGCCCTAGCGGCTGATTTTACGGCAGACTGCGAGGAAATGCAGGACAAGGCTTTCCGCCTTCATATTCTTGCAAATTCCGACAGCAGTACCGACCAGCAGGTAAAATATGAGGTGCGGGATTACATAATCGACGACCTCGGATATATTTTCCGCAGCTGCGAAACCAAGGACGAAACGGCAGTGCTTGCCAAGCGCAACCTGCCGCTGATTTCCGACAGGGTAAACGGATATCTTGAAAGTACGGGCTGTGAATACAGGGCGGTATGTACTGTGGAAAAATGTGATTTCAACACACGCAGATACGGCGATTACACTCTCCCCGCAGGCAGCTACGACGCCCTTAAAATCACTCTCGGAAAAGGCGAGGGGCATAACTGGTGGTGCGTACTGTTCCCCACTCTCTGCATAAGTGCGGCGGCGGAACTGCCCGAGGGCTTCCCCGAACGCACTCTCTACGAAGAAAAAAAGGCAAGCGCCGCCCTTACAGCTGACGCACTTGCCTCTGAATACGGTGTCGGTATTGAGTACCGCTTTAAATTCTACGAATGGTTCAAGGAATTTTTCGGGGTTTAATTCCTGTTTACGCCTAAAACTCCGCCTGTACAGCCCGTTAACACACCTGTAATTATCTTTGAAACCGCCGCACTTCCGTTAAGTCCTCCGCTTATAAGCGCGCCCAAAGCGCAGAGGGCGAGGAGTATCGCCGCGCACTGAAGCCCCAGCTTAAGCCCGCCCCGCTTTTTTATCCTTCCGCAGATAAAACCCGACAGCATACAACCGCAGCCGAGGGCGGTAAGGGAGAGATATTCCGCAAAGTAAAGGGGCATCTGCAAGGCATACATGAGCAGAGCAAAAAGAGTTATAAGCGCAACGGAAAGGAGAGCGCCCATGACCGTGGAAAACACATAGGTTCCCGCCTTCTGCAATATTATAACACCTGTTTTTTTCTCGGACAAAATAATCACCTCATCACAATGTATGAGGTGATTTTCTTTTTTATTCTAGGACAATACTGCACAATTAATGAGCGAACTGGCTGTTGTAAAGGGTTGCGTAAAATCCGCCCTTCTTTAAAAGCGTATCGTGATTGCCCTGCTCGATAATATTTCCGTCCTTCATCACGAGGATAACGTCCGCATCGCGGATAGTCGAAAGGCGGTGGGCAACTATAAAGCTGGTGCGCCCCTTCATAAGCTTTGCGAAGGCGTCCTGAATACGGATTTCCGTGCGGGTATCTATACTGGAGGTCGCCTCGTCAAGGATAAGCATAGGCGGCAGGCAGAGCATTATTCTGGCTATGCATAAAAGCTGTTTCTGTCCCTGGGAAAGGCTTCCGCCGTCCTCGCCGATAACCGTGTTGTAGCCGTCGGGCAGCCTTTTTATAAAGCTGTGTGCGTGAGAAGCCTTGGCGGCGGTGATAACCTCCTCGTCGGTGGCGTCGGGCTTGCCCATGGTGATATTTTCACGTATTGTTCCTGCCTTCAGCCATGTTTCCTGCAATACCATACCGTATGAAGAACGCAGACTCTTACGGGTCATTTCCTTTATATCCATACCCTCTACGCTGATTTTACCCGAGGTAACGTCATAGAACCGCATAAGCAGGTTTATAACCGTGGTCTTTCCGCAGCCCGTAGGACCTACGATTGCCACGCGCTGACCGGGCTTTACCGTAAGATTGAAGTTCTCGATAAGCTTCTTTTCGGGAACGTATGAGAAGCATGCATTTTCCAGTGAAACATCACCGTCTGTTCCTTCAAGAACGGCATTATTCTCATCGGAAACCTGGGATGGCTCTTCGATAAGCTCAAATACACGCGCCGCACAGGCGAGTGCGTTCTGCAATTCGGTGATAACTCCCGAAATCTCATTGAAGGGTTTTGTGTACTGGTTGGCGTAGCTTAAAAAGCATGAAAGCGAACCTACGGAAAGACCTCCGCCTATTGCCGCTATGGCGCCCGTAAGACCTACGCCTGCATAAACAAGGCTGTTTACAAAGCGGGTGGAGGGATTTACAAGGGAAGAGAAGAAGGTTGCGTTAAGATATGCTTTTTCAAGACGGGCGTTGATTTCGTCAAACTTTTCCGTTGCCTCGTCCTCACGGGAGAATGCCTTTACCACCTTCTGATTGCCTATCATTTCATCTATGAACGCTGTCTGCTCACCGCGGGTTTCGCTCTGGAGCTTAAACATATTATAGGTGCGCTTGGCTATGAACTTTGCCACAAATAATGAAACAGGCGTAAGCACCACAACCACGAGAGTTATCCACGGGTTTATGGTAAGCATGAATACAAGCGTACCCGCAATAGTCATGATACCTGTGAAAAGCTGGGTAAAGCCCATCAGAAGTCCGTCCGCAAACTGGTCGGCGTCAGCAATTACACGGCTTACTATATCGCCTGCGGGGTGACGGTCGATATATCCGAGAGGCAGCTCCTCTATCTTGCGGAATGCGTCCCGTCTTATGTCACGGACAACCTGAAAGGTGACCTTATTGTTTATAACGCTCATGAGCCACTGACAGAGGGCGGTAAGCGCCGCAGTTATTCCTGCACGGAGCAGAAGCGGAGCGATTGCTTCAAAGTTGACATTTCCTGCTTCTATAATATGGTCAATGGCTTCGCCTATGATTATGGGAATATAAAGGGTTCCCGCAACCGAAGCGGCGGCGGTAAGCACCGACAAAAACAGCCAGAAGCCGTACTTTCTGATATATCTGAGCACCTTTCCGAGGGTTTTCAGACTGCTCTTATTACTTTTCGCCACTCTGGTCACCTTCTTCCTTTTTAAACTGAGAATTATGGATTTCACGGTAAATTCCGCAGCTCTGCAATAACTCTTCATGTGTACCGCAGCCTGCGATTTCGCCGTCGTCCATTACTATTATCTTATCTGCGTGCTGAATAGATGAGGTGCGCTGTGAAACTATGAAAACTGTGGTATTTTCCAGCGTTTTCAGCGCCTTGCGCAGTGCCGCGTCGGTAGCAAAGTCAAGAGCGCTGGCACTGTCGTCAAGAATGAGGATTTCAGGCTTTTTCACCAGCGCACGGGCTATGGTAAGTCTCTGCCGCTGACCTCCCGAAAGATTTCGTCCGCCCTGCTCGATTATATGGTCAAGACCGCCGTCCTTATTCTCTACGATTTCCTTTGCCTGTGCGATTTCAAGAGCCTCGAAAATCTCTTCATCGGTGGCGTTTTCGTTGCCCCATTTCATATTTTCGCGGATTGTACCCTTGAACAGCACTGCCTTCTGGGGAACAATACCTATCTTACTGCGGAGAGCTTCGATTTCGTAATCCTTTACGTTAAGACCGTCAACGAAGACCTCGCCCTCTGCCGCATCGTAAAAACGTGGTATCATGTTGACAACCGAGCTCTTGCCCGAGCCTGTACCGCCGATAATACCTACGGTCGAGCCGCTTTCTGCCGTAAAATCAATATCTGTCAGGGATTTTTCAGCCGCTTTGGGGTAAATAAGAGAAGCTTTTCTGAATTCTACCGCATACTTATAGCCCTTGAAGCCGTTTTTCTCTATTCCGTCTGTCTGCCCCGCTTCCGTTTCAAGCACCTTTTCAATTCTTCTGCCGCAGGCTATGGATTTTGTGATATTTATAATAAGGTTGGCAAGCTTTATTAGCTCAACCAGAATCTGGGACATATAATTATAAAGAGCAACCACCGCACCCTGGGTCAGTATTCCCGCTTCGACACGGATTGCACCGAAATGGATAAGAAGGATTATCGCAAGGTTGATGATTACGAAAGTAAGCGGATTCATCAGTGCGGCAATTCTGCCCACATTCTTCTGTTCCGCAGTGAGGGCGGAGTTTTCCGCTTCAAATGCGGCTATTTCGTCCTGCTCCTTACAGAAAGCACGGATAACACGGACGCCTGTAAGATTCTCGCGGGTCTTGCTCAGCACCTTGTCAAGTCTCTGACGTACCTTATTATATAAAGGTATGGTGACGAACATCACCCCGAACACCACAAGCGCAAGAACGGGGATAGCTCCCGCAAAGATAAGCGCCATATCAAAATCAATAGTGAACGCCATTATCATTGCACCGAACACAACGAAGGGCGAACGCAGAAGCAGGCGGAGGGTAAGATTTACACCCGACTGCACTTGATTTAAGTCGCTGGTCATTCTTGTGATAAGGGTTGATGTGCCGTTTTCGTCAATCTGGGCGTAGGAGAATTTCTGGATACAGCGGAAAAGTGCACCGTTTACATTCTTCGCAAAGCCTGCCGCCGCCTTCGCCGCAAAATACTGCGCCGTCACCGCAAAGCCAAGCCCCACAAAACCGAATAATGCCATAAGCAGGCACATTTTTACTACGTAGCCCTTGTCGCCGCCCGCAATACCCGTGTCGATAATTGCCGCTACCACAAGAGGTACCAGCAGCTCAAGAATTGCTTCAAGCATTTTGAACAGGGGAGCGAGGATAGTTTCCTTCATATAGCTGCCCGTAAGATGTTTCAGTAATTTTCGCATATATATTGTTCCTTTTTGTAAGTTTTAATACCTTATGAGTATAGCATTTTTTCCATTATTATGCAAGGGTGTTTTTATGTTATCTCTTGATTTTTACGGGGAAACATGGTATTATTATTTTTATCAAAAGCAAAGGATATATTATATGAAACTTATAAAAAAACTTACCGCCCTCGGACTCTCTGCGGCAATCATGCTTTCCTGCACAGCCTGCGGAAGCGAACCCGCAGCCGACAGCGGCGGTTTAAAAATCATTACCACGAACTTTCCGCCCTACGATTTCGTAAGGCAGATTTCAGGCGGCACGGTTGAAGCGGAAATGCTTTTAAGCGGCGGCCAGGACAGCCATTCCTACGAGCCGACGGCACAGGAGATGATAAGAATAAGCGAAGCGGATATCTTTATCTGTACAGGCGGTGAAAGCGACGCGTGGGTTGATGAAATGTTGAAAAGCGTGGAAAGCGACGTTACTGTTATAAGAATGATGGATTTGGTTGAACCTCTCTGCGGAGAAGAACACCACCACGAAGAAGGCGAAGAGCATGACCACGACCACAGCCACGAGGAATATGACGAGCACGTGTGGACCTCTCCGAAAAACGCCATGAAGATTGCCGACGAAATCTATTCAACCATGAGCAGCGTTGACCCCGACAACAGCAGCGTTTATAAAAACGGCTTTGATTCGCTGTATTCTGAGCTTAAAAAGCTGGACGAGGAGCTTCAGACGGCGGCGGACAGCCTTACCTCACCGCTGATTTTCGGCGACCGTTTCCCCTTTCTCTACATGGCGAAGGACTATGGTATTGAATATTATGCCGCATTTTCGGGCTGTTCTTCGGAAACCGAGCCCAGCGCCGCAAAAATGACCGAGCTTATTGAGGCGGCAAAGGAGCACAATTCGGAGGTAATCTACTACATAGAGTTTTCCACGGAGAAGGTGGCTGATACCGTTGCGGAGGCTGTTAATGCAGAAACACGGCTTTTCCATTCCTGTCACAGCGTTTCGGACGAGGATTTACAGAACGGCGAAACCTATATTTCGCTTATGCGGAAGAATATTGAAGCGATGAAATAACAAAACAGGGCACAGCCACTCGGTCTGTACCCTGTTTTTCATTTCATAAGTGCAATAAACGCCTTTGCCTTGCTGACAACGAGCTTGTCGTTATCGTAGGTAAGGTGGGACAAAGCCTGTCCTATTTCCACCCAGCGTATTTCGGAAATTTCCTCCGCCTGAGGCTTTGTATCGTTGTTAAGCGCCTTGGCCACGAAGTAGACTACCGTTTTGCTGGTGTCTCTTCTGGGAGAAAAGGATACGGTTTCTCTGAAGCCCGTATCAATAAGCACATCAATATTGGTTTCTTCCTTTATTTCGCGTATAGCGGTTTCCGCCTCGGTTTCATCGCCTTCTACGTGCCCCTTGGGAAAAGACCAGTAGCCCGATTTAATGTGCCTGATGAGCAATATCTCGGTATTGCCGTGAAATTTCCTGTACACGATGGCGCCGCAGGATTTTTCGTAATTCATCAGCTCACCCTTTCAAAAATAGTCTTGCTGTAACCGTTACAGCATATATCTCATATATTATATCACAAAATTTGCGATTTGTCACGTGTTTTATTCAATATTTTATGCTGTTTTTTGCGCTATTGACAATAAAGCGTAAAAAGTATATACTTTATAGTAGCATATTCCCCAAAGCGAAAGGAACGGTATTACCATGGCAAACGGCTACAAAAGCGTTAAAAACCCCGCTACCATAAAGGCTCAGCTTGAAAAACTGAAAAGCAGGGGCTGTATTATCGAGGACGAGGACAGAGCCAGATTCGTCCTTGAAAATATCAACTACTACCGCCTTGTGCATTACTTTTCTGTTTTTCTGGAAAACAAAGGCAGATACCGCAAGGGCACGACCTTTGATAATGTCATGAGGATTTACGATTTCGACCGCCTGCTCCGTTCACTGCTCCTTACGGCTCTGGAAGAGGTTGAAATTTCCCTTCGGGCTCATGTTTCAAACTATCACGCTCTCAAATACGGCGCACTGGGCTATCTTAACGATTCCTGCTTCGACGTCCACCACAATCATAAATTCTTTACAAGCAAAATTGACCGACTTGTTGAAAGCAATACGGGCGAGGAGCTTGTAACCCACCACATGAGAAAATACGGCGGCGCATTTCCCTTGTGGGTAATTATGGAACTTTTCAGCTTCGGAATGCTGAACACATTCTATTCCGACCTGAAAACCGATGACAAGAAGGCCATCGCAGACAAAGCCTTCGGTATTCCGTACCGCTGCGTCGAGGACTGGCTTCACCGACTTTCGGATTTACGCAATATGTGCGCTCACTACAACCGACTTTACGCAAATTCCATGGAAAATATCCCGAAACAGCCCCCCGACTATGACCGTCCGCTTACCGACTCTCTTTACGACCACATTATCATTCTAAAAAGGCTTTATCCCCGCGACGACACATGGCGCAATACCTTCGTAATGCGGCTGGAAATGCTGATTATGGAGTATGACGACGTAATTGAGCTTGAACATATCGGTTTCCCCGAAAACTGGCGGGAGGAGCTGGCATAAATAATATAAGGCAGAACTACCCAAAAGGTAAATTCTGCCTTTCATTTTTAAAAACCCTTGTTTTTAAGCTCGGCAATAACCTGTACGAAATATTCACGGACATCAAAGCCTTCGATATTCTCACGGTTAAGGTCAATAACGTCGGCGTGGGTCACGCCTCTTTTTCCTTTTACGGTTATAAGGCGGAATTCCCGACCCCATTTCATGGATTCAACAGATACCAGTCCATCGTTTTCGCCGTCGGTTTTCTTCACGAACGGGTAGGAAATATCAAGAGGGAAACGACCGCTTTTAGCATTTCTTGCCACAGAGCCGATACTCTGATAATACACCCCGTCGCAGTCGGGAACGTTTTTATTAAGCTCGAGACAGGCGCTTTCCCTGAGGTCGCCCACAGCCGCCAGAAAATCGGGAGTTGTATCGCCCACCACTTTTGACGCGGCATTGTACGCCGCCGCCATTTTCTGCTGTACGTTTTCGGGCAGCTTATTGAAAATCTGCTCCACAAATATACAGCCGCGGTGAGGCGTGTTCACGGTAGTAAGGGTCGCCACGTATTTTCCGCAGTCCAGCTTCGACAAAGCATAGCGGCTGTCCAGCCCGCCCTTGGAGTGGGCCAGTATGTTTATTTTCTCACAGCCTGTTTCTTCTATTATCTGCTTTATTCTTGCCGCAAGCTCCGCCGCACTGTCCTTTACGGAAAGGGCGGACTGCTGATTTCCGTAATAAAGGGTCGCACCGTTAAGCGCAAGCGCTTCGGGAACTCTGCCCCAGTAGTTGAAAACATCCCTGTCGCGGAAAAACACACCATGCACCAGCAGAACGGGGTATTTCGTAGCGCATATATTCTGTCCCTCACGGGCTTTTTCAACAGCGTCATGACGGATTTCATAAGCCGCTTCTCTCTGAGTGCGCTTGATTATTTTAAAAAGGAAGATTATATTTATAATAGGGAACATTCCGAAAACTGCGCCCAGTACACGAAGGGTAATACCCAACTGACCCGAAGTCAGGTAAACGCGTATTATGCCGTTCCAGAAAACCGCGGCGCAGACGACCACCGCCGTAACCGCATACACAATGTACTGCCACACCTCATATCCGCCGCTCAGGAGCATTTTTATAAAAATTACAGCGTCAACGGTGGTGGACAGCACGAAAATCAACAGCAGGTCGGCACCGCCTGCCAGAATTTTAAAACGGGTCTTTCGGGTCTTGTATATCCCGGGAAATATATTTATCAGAATAAAGGCAACAGCAAGATTTATTGTAATAATCAGCGGAAGCAACACCCTGCCGCTGTCAAAAAACAGCAGAGGAATGTTTGACGCTCCGCAGATTATGAGAAAATCAAGCAGGAGAAACAGGTATTTCATTTCAGCAGCTCCCTTTTTATTTATTGTGTGAATTATACCACATAACAGGGGATTTGTAAAGAACAACGGGCGGAAAATCCGCCCGTTCACATATTCAATTACTTAAGCCTTCCCATAAGAATACCTCTGCCGTTTGAGCCGAAGTATACCTGACCAAATACCTTCTGGTCAGCCGCAAGACTTGTTCCGATTGCACCGAACTGGTGCTCGTAATCATTGATTCTCTGCCATGTTTCGCCGCTGTCAGTGGAGCGCCAGATACCATAGGTGTCATTGCAGGTACCGATTGCGTAAAGAGTCATAGGGCCGCCCTCGGTTTCAGCCGCGCCGATTGCCACACGCTCAGCGCTCTGGAAATTCTTCTTGATAAGCTCGCCTTCACCGTAATTTGTCACAAGGAATACACCGCCGTAAGCTGTCGCAAGCCACAGGTCGCCTTCCTTTTCGGGGCTTGCCGCAAGTGTACAGCCCTCGGGAATAAAGAGGGGGCTGGACTTGAAGGTTACGCCTCTGTCGCGGGAGATATAGAGCGAGCCGCTTGTATATGCGTAAACAATGTCGGGGTTGAAGCAGTCTGCTTCAATAGTAGGCTTTGCCATAGCCTTTTCGGACTTTATCCAGCTTTCGCCGTAGTCTTCGGTTCTGTAAAGCGCCGCAGAAGCAGTGTTTGTCCAGTAAATAACGGTACCGTCGCAGTTTACGGTAACTGCGCCTGTATCGCTGCCCGTATCCTTGGGCTTTCTCACCTGTTTCCAGGTCTTTCCGCCGTCCTGGGAAATAGAAATCGGGATATCACCGAGACCTGTGCGGGCTACCACCTGAGGATTGTTATAGCCGCAGGAGATTGTCTTTGCTCCGCCGAGCGCGCCGTTTTCGTTAAGATTATCGGGAACATTGTCAACGTCAGTGTGAGTAAAGCCGTCAATATCACCCATCGCGGAGTAAAGGCGGATTTCGTCACTGTTGGGCGCGTCAAGGTCCTGTACTGCGGTTTCTTCAAGACCCTTGCAGTATACCTCAAATACTACGTTTTCCTGTCCCCACTTGGTGAGGTTTGTGGAACGGTAGATTGTTGCGCCTGTGCCGTAGGTAATTTCATCGCTGTTGAAGGGGTTCATTTCGATATCGCCCATCATCCAGCCCAGCTTTGCTCTTTCTGCGCCCCAGTCAAGCCACTTGGCGTCGTCGATATTCATTTCAAAGATTCTGTCCTGTCCGTCACCATGGAAAAGACCTGTCCATGTTGCGCCGCCGTCAGTTGTGCGATAGATACAGTCGTTTTCCAGTGCGCCCCACTTACCCATGGTGCTTGCATACATGATTTCGGGGTTCTGAGGGTCAAATTCAAGGTCGCCCCAGCCGTAGCCGCCTGCTTCGGGAGTTATATCCGTCCACTCGCCCGTTGCGGGAGCATATTTCATAACCGCACCGTCTGTTACGGTATAAGGGCCCGCCTTATTGCCGAATACAAAGTAAACAAACTCACCCTGGACATAGATATGATAGGGAAGGAAATCAGGGTGTCCCTCGATAGCAGTCCATGTTGTACCGCCGTCAGTGGTTACATAGCTCATTTTGTCGCCTGTACCCACGTAGATAGTCTTGCAGGGTTCACCTTCCGCGCTTGAAGTCGGGTCAAAAGCAACGGCAGTAATGCCGAAATTGTAATTATCCTCTCTGTAATCAAGACCAAGGGTGGGGAAGGTTTCAGCCTTTGCAAAGCTCTGACCGTAGTCGTGGCTTACCCATAAGCCCGAATTTCTTGAGCCTACATAAAGGGTCTTGTTATCGTTGGGGTCAATCATAATGCGGTCGCAGAAGCGGTTAGGCTCGTTGCCGCCACAGGAAAATTCAAGAGGAGTAGGCGTCCAGGTTTCGCCGTAGTCGGTGGAACGAAGCACTGCCGCATCCCAGCCTGTATACATACCTGCAAGAAGATACACGCGGTTAGGCTCTTTTTCGTCGGTTGCAAGGCCGTCGATTCCGTAGTAAGTATAGCCGTTTTCGTCAAACTCATCGGTGAGAGGCTTCCATAAGCCTGTTTCCTTATCCATTCTGTACGCGCCGCCGATATCGGTTCTTGCATAAACAAGTCCGTCTTCAGCCGCATTGTAGTAAATACCCGAGGTGTAGCCGCCGCCTACGATTTCAACGTTGCCCCACTCGTACTGTGAGGAGATGTCGTAAGGGTTGCTTGTTTCGGGCGCGGTGTCGGGAGCTGTTCCGGTGTTCTGACCATCATCGGGAAGGTCGGTGTTATTGCAGCCACAGGCAGTAAGCGCTAAAGCTCCCGCCATAACTCCTGCAAGTAAACGTTTACTTTTCATGATAAAATCCTTTCTTTCAAAGAAAAAGGGGGACAAGCCCCCTTTTTGCCTGTGTTAAACGTTCATTGGTCTTAAATCGCTGTTTTCATAAACCGCAAAAGTAATCTTATAGCCGTTGCTTTCAACAGCCTCGCTTTCCTCAACTTTTTCCCAGTTGGAAAGCTCGCTTAAGTTCGGAAAAAATGTATCGGCGTCAAATTCCTCGTCGATATGCGTTACATAAGCCTTTTTGCAGTAGGGAAGAAGCTGGAGATAAACCGTGCTTCCGCCGCATACAAAAACATCATCATCGTTTCCTCTGACGTACTCGAAGAACTCACCTACACTTGGGAAGCACTTGACCTCGGGATATTCCTCGGGTCTTGTGGTGAGGACGAGATTTTCACGGTTGGGGAGAGGTCTTTTCGGGAAGCTCATATATGTGCTGCTGCCCATTACAATAATCTTTCCCGTGGTTTTCTCCTTGAAATACGCCATATCGGCAGGTATTCTCGCAAGAAGGTTATTGTCCTTTCCGATACCGTATTTACGGTCAACTGCAACGATTAAATTCATGATTTTTACCTTTCCTTTCCCGAAATCTTTTTTTATTATAGAAAATGATATTAAAAATCGTCTCAGATTGCAACAGGGATTTTTTTGTCAAATTCATGATATCTGTAATTTTCCAGTGTAAAACTGTTCTTTGTGAATTTGTAGAAATCCGTAATATCATCCACCTTCATGACAGGCGCGGGGTATGGCTCCTTTGAAATAATCTCCTTTACGTAATCTATATGGCGGTCGTAAATATGAGCGTCGGCAATTACGTGTACAAGCTCGCCAGCTTCAAGTCCGCTCGCCTTTGCAAACATGATAAGCAGCGCTGCATACTGGCAGACGTTCCAGTTGTTTGCGGTGAGCATATCCTGTGAGCGCTGGTTAAGTATAGCGTTGAGCTTGTTGCCTGTAACGTTGTAGGTCATGGAATATGCACAGGGAGCAAGGCCCATTTCATTAAGGTCGTGATGATTATATGTACTGGTCATGATACGGCGGCTTGCGGGGTTGTGCTTCAGGTCGTAAAGCACTCTGTCCACCTGGTCAAATTCACCCTCGGGGTACTTATGCTTTACGGACATCTGATAGCCGTAAGCCTTACCTATGGTATTTCCGCCGTTTACCGTCCAGCTGTCCCATATATTTGTGGAAAGCTTTGTAACGTCATTGCTCTTCTGCTGGTAAATCCAGAGAACCTCTTCAATGGCGGAACGGTAGAAAACCCTTCTCAGAGTCATTACGGGGAATTCCTTGCTTAAATCATAGCGGTTGACAAGGCAGAATTTCTTCACCGTATGGGCAGGGGTTCCGTCCTCCCATCTGGGTCTTACTTCAAGGTCGGTATCCCATGCGCCGTTTTCAATTATATCACGGCAGTTCTTTATAAAAAGCTCGTCGGCAAGACTCATTTCGGTCAACCCTTTCAAATTTTAATAATAAAACAGGTTCAAAACCGCCGTCACACTCACTTTTGCATAAAACAAAGTGGTAAAAAGGCGGAACTATCAGCGGCGATTCGCCGCCGCTTATTCCTGAAGCATGAACATATTGTAGATAACTCTGATAGCTTCCTCAAAGTCAGCCTCTTCGATACCTACGATAATATTAAGCTCGGAAGAGCCCTGGTCAATCATCTTGATATTGATATTAGCGTGAGAGAGTGCGGCGAAGATACGTGTTGCAGTACCCTTTGTAGCCTTCATGCCTCTACCTACGACAGCAATAAGAGCAAGGTTCTTTTCGATTTCAATATGGTTGGGGTTAGCAACTTCCTTGATTCTGTCGGCAAAGTTGGGGTGCCCTGCGAGGTCATCGCTGTTTACGAGAATATTCATGGTATCGATACCTGTGGGAATATGCTCGAAAGCAATGCCTTCGGTTTCCATGAGAGTGAGGATACGGCGTAAGAAGCCGATTTCGCTGTTCATCTCGTCCTTTTCAAGGCAGATTGCGCTGAAATTCTTCTTGCCTGCAATACCTGTGATAATATGCTCATTCTTACCCTCGGGAGCTTCGGGAACAATCATTGTACCCTTTGCTGCGGGGTCGTTTGTGTTCTTGATATTAATCGGAATCTGTGCGCTTCTTACAGGGAAGATTGCGTCCTGGTGAAGAACGGAAGCACCCATGTAGGAAAGCTCACGGAGCTCTCTGTATGTGATAACGTCGATAAACTTGGGGTTGTCTACAATTCTGGGGTCAGCCACAGCAAAGCCGGGAACATCTGTCCAGTTTTCGTAAAGCTCAGCCTTGATAGCCTTTGCAACGATAGAGCCTGTAAAGTCGCTGCCGCCTCTGGAGAAGGTCTTGATTGTACCGTCGGGGCGTGCGCCGTAGAAGCCGGGGATTACCGCGCAGTCGTAGCCTTCAAGGATAGCGGAAAGTGTAGCATCGGTGAGGTCTGCGTCAAATTCGCCGTTTCTGCCGAAGAAGATACCCTTAGCGGCGTCAACGAACTGGAAGCCTAAGTAATTTGCGAGAATGATACCGTTTAAGTATTCACCGCGGCTTGCCGCATAGTCCTTACCTGCCTGCTTGCGGAAGTTTTCCATGATAATTTCATATTCTTCATCAAGGGAGATTGTAAGACCTAAATCGGCTATAATGCCGTTGAAGCGTTCTGCGATAGGAGCAAAAGCTGTGATTGCGTTCTTGCCCTGACATACCTCATCGTAGCAGGTGTAAAGCATATCCGTAACCTTGATATCGTCGGAATAACGCTTTCCGGGTGCGCTGGGTACCACATATCTGCGTTCCTTGTCGCTCTTGATGATATCCGCAACCTTGCGGAACTGGTTTGCGTCAGCGAGAGAGCTGCCGCCGAATTTTACTACCTTAGCCATAGTTGTTCTGCCTTTCTTAAATATACTTTTATTTAATATTATAATAATCACAGACATTATATCACAGAGGAAATAAAAAATCAAGTCGTGCACAGTTATTTTAATCAATTTTACACTTTATAAAAACCAAATAATATAAAATATTAAAAAACACTTGATTTTTTACAGAAAATCGTATATAATGTTTAAGTAACAGTGTAAATTTATAGCGGAAGAGCTCTTGAATATGAACACAGACCCTGTGCAAGGTCGTGTCGTGAACCATGTCAGGCGGGGAACCGAGCAGCATTAAGCGAATTTCGGCTTGTGCCGCAGTAAGCCTGTGTTCATACTCAAGGGCTTTTGAATTAGTGAAAAAAGGAGGTCGGAAAATTGTATCTCGCATTATACAGAAAATACAGACCTCTCACCTTTGATGATGTTATTTCTCAGGAGCACATCACTACCACCCTTAAAAATCAGCTTATAAACGGTCAGACCTCCCACGCCTACCTTTTTACAGGCTCCCGCGGTACGGGTAAGACCACCTGTGCGAAAATCCTCGCAAAGGCTATAAACTGCACCGCCACAAAGGACGGAAGTCCCTGTCTTGAATGTGACGCCTGCCGTGCAGTGGCAGAGGAATGCCCCGATATTGTGGAAATCGACGCCGCTTCAAACACAGGCGTTGACAATGTGCGCGCCCTCAAGGAGGAGGCGGTTTACACCCCTCTTACCTGCCGCTACAAGGTTTATATAATCGACGAGGTTCACATGCTTTCAATTTCGGCGTTCAACGCCCTTTTAAAGCTCATCGAAGAGCCTCCGCCCCATGTGGTGTTCATCTTCGCAACTACCGAAATCCATAAGGTTCCTGCAACTATCCTTTCCCGCTGTCAGCGTTTCGATTTCAGAAGGATTGACATTGAGGACAGCAAGAAGCGGCTTCTGGAAATTGCGGAGAAGGAAGGCATGACCTTAGACGAGGACGCCGCTTTCCTTATTTCGCGCATTTCCGACGGCGGTATGCGTGATGCGCTTTCGCTCCTTGACCAGTGCTTTGCAATCAACAGCCATGTTACAGCGGAAATTGTCAGAGGCTGTGCGGGCGTTTCAGGCACTGAGCATCTTTTCCGTATTGCCGACGCAGTTATAAACAAGAACTGCGCTGAGGCTGTACGTATTCTTGACGGGCTTGTTCAGCAGTCAAAAAGCGCCGCAAGACTTATGGAGGAGCTTGTTTCACACTACCGTGTACTTATGCTTTTAAAAGCAGGTGCAGACCGTGCAATGCTGAAAATTTCAGCCGATGAGGAAGAACAATACCTCAGGCAGAATGAAAAATATTCCATGGAGAGCATTCTCCGTGCCATTTCTATATTAAGCGACGCACTTTCGGGCAGAAACCGTTCAAAAAATGAACAGCTTACCTGCGAAATGTGCTTTATAAGACTTTGTACACCAACACTTGACCCTGACGAAAAGGTGCTTTCGGGACGAATTGACGCACTGGAGCGCACTGTTGCGGATTTAGTCACAAATTCTCTGAAATCCGCTATGACAGCTGC
The DNA here is from genome assembly GCA_017472865.1 of Ruminiclostridium sp. Taxonomy (GTDB): domain Bacteria; phylum Bacillota; class Clostridia; order Oscillospirales; family Ruminococcaceae; genus Ruminiclostridium_E. Next base: position 53,588 of record JAFUNV010000157.1, read on the forward strand.
GGTTTCCGCACTGCCTGTAACAGAAGCAGTGCCTGAACCAGACATTGAAGAAGCAGCGGAAGAACCCTTTGTCACGGAAGAACAAGCGGAAGCTCCCGTAAGCGGCAGCTTTACTCTGCCTCTTCCCGATGAAGATTTTATCCCTCCGCCGCCTGAACCTCCCTCGGAGAAAATGTCGGTGGAATTACCGTTCGAGTTCACAGAGCCGCCTGCTCCAAAGCAGGAAGCACCCGACCCGTTCCCGTCAGAGCCTGTTTCTTTAAGCGAGGCCGTGGGACTTCCTCCAAGCGAAAAGGCCGTAACAGAGGAAAAACCCGACCGCGAAATTTGGAAAAAGGAAGAAGCTGAGGAAACGCCTGTACAGGAAGGCTTCGAACCCTTCAACGAATGGCGCGAAATCGTGGACAACCTGGGCTTTTCCATCAAAATGCTCATCGGAGATACAACTGCGCAGATAAGCGGCAGTACCGTTATGGTCTGCGGCAGCGAGCTTCAGAAATCCTATGCCACTCAAGATTTCAGACTTGAAATTCAGGGCGCGGTTTCAAGAGCAATAGGCAGAAATGTGGCGATTGTTGCCGAGCCTTCGGAAAAGAAAAGCTATGGCAATGAAAAAAATTATGTAAAGGACTTTCTGGATTACGCAAAATCTCAGGGAGTTGCAATAAAAGAACAATAATATTTAAATTTTTTAATTCAAAGGAGAAATTCAACATGAAAGCAAGATTACCTCAGGGCTATTCCAACAAGGGCATGGGCAACATGAACAATATGGTAAGACAGGCTCAGAAGATGCAGGAAGACATTCAGGCTGTGCAGGACCGTCTCGAGCAGACAGACTTCACCGAAACAGCAGGCGGCGGCATGGTTGAGCTTACCATGACAGGCGGCAGAGTTCTCAAGGAAATCAAAATCAACCCCGAAATCGTTGACAAGGACGATATCGAGGAATTACAGGATATCATCGTTGCAGGCGTTAACGCTATCCTCACAAAGATTGACGACGAAAGCGCTAAGGAAATGGAAAAGGTTACAGGCGGCGTAAGCTTCCCCGGACTTTTCTAAGATATGGCTGAATATAATTCTCTTCCTCTGGTTTCTGCAGCGGAGCAGTTTGCAAAGCTGCCCGGAATAGGCATGAAAACCGCCCAGCGGCTTGCATATTTCATGCTTAATCAGCCTGTGGAAACGGTAGAAGAATTTGCGTCGGAGATTTTAAAGGCAAGACAGAGCGTAAAATGCTGTAAGACCTGCCAGAATTTCACCGAACGCGAGGAATGTGCAATCTGCGGTGACGAAAGGCGCAACGGAAAGGTTATCTGCGTGGTTGAAGCGCCCAAGGACGTTTCTGCACTGGAAAGGGCAGGCGGCTTCACGGGAGTTTACCATGTGCTTCACGGGCTTCTTTCGCCTATGGACAATATAGGCCCGCAGGATATCCGCATAACCGAGCTTATGACAAGGCTTTCGGGCGATGTTGACGAGGTTATCATGGCTACCAACCCCACAGTTGAGGGCGAAGTTACGGCAACCTACATAAGCCGCATGATAAAGCCCATGGGCATAAAGGTTACAAGACTTGCCTATGGACTTCCCGCAGGCTCGGCTCTGGAATATGCCGATGATGTGACCCTTCAGAGGGCGCTGGAAAACAGAAATGAGCTTTAATATTACTGAACGGGCGGTTTTCCGCCCGTTTTGATTTTTGCACAATTTCAGCCAAGATTTTTGTGCAAAAGCGAGAAAGTGCGGATTTTCTTAAAAAACGGCTGTTTTTTTGTCACCTTTCTGCGTCCTTATTCGTAATAAATAATGAAGAAGGTAAAAATCCCCTCGGCAGAGCCGAAATCTAGGGGCGAGGTCAGAAGAATAAAAAATATGCGCTTCAAATAAGCGCGCAACAGAAAGGATTTATTATTATGAAAAAGAACTTTTTCAAGCGAATCACAGCGGCTGTGCTGGCGGCAACAATGGCGGTTACTTCGGTATCGGCTTCGGCGGAAATAGCCGATACGACTTTAGAAGGATATTTGAGTGCACACGCTAACGGCGGAACATATATGCTCATGGATCCTAATTATGAAGGATATAGAGGTGTTTATAGCGGAAATATTGGTTTTACTTACTCTTCTGCAATAGGAAATTACACATGGATTGACTCTATTTGTTCCGTATAAAACCAGACAGGAGGTTTTATTATGCAATTCAAAACAAAAATAATATCCGCCCTGCTTGCCGCGGCAATCACCGCAGGCAGCCTTACTTTCTCCGCCATTGCCGAGAAAAGAGTTGATATAGCCCCTGATGAGGAATATTATGAATACCTTCTGAAAGCCACAAGAGGCGAGCTGACAAACGGGCAGATTCTAAAATTCCTTATAAGCGACGGCGATATAAACGTTGATATATTTCACACCGACGAAGTTGAGCTTTTCAGAAGCAAGACCGCACTGGTTTCCTTTGACTGTGATTTATCCGACGTGCCTGAGGAGTATCTGAAAAGCGGCGGTTATAAAATCTATGCGTATTTTGAGTTTTACACGTCCGCAAGCACGCATTATGTATGCGAGGTTTGCCTTAACGAAAGAAAAGCTTATACTGCCGAGGAGCTTCTGACTGCCGCAGGCGTCGAGGACAGCGCAGAGATAACCGCAATACGGGTTTATCAGCGTAATTTCGTTTCCGAGGAAATAGAGGAGCAGCTTTACAACGAGGATTACATAGCGCTTCGGTGCTTCCGCCGTATTGATAACGTGTTTGTTATCAGCTCCAAAAACAATGGCTGGAATACCGTAAATCTCAGCACCAAATATTACGTCAAAAAGGACGGCACCCTTGCAACAAAATCCTGTAAAATCGGCGGCGTTCGCTACAAATTTACCGCCGACGGTATCTGCCGCGGCAGATACACAGGCTGGACAAAATCCGCCAAGGGTCGGCGCTACTGGAAGAACGGCGAGCTTGTCACGGAAAAATATCTCCGCACAAAAAGCGGTAAGCGCTATTATGCAGATAAGGACGGATATGTTACAGAGGTTTAATATAACTTACGGGCGGAAATCCGCCCGTTTTGCTTTAAATTTGCCTCTCCCTCTTGAAAAAAACAGTACAATAGTGTATAATGATGATATATTGTCAAAGAAAGGAAACATAACTATGCGAGCACTTCCCGTTGAAGGCATGAAGGATTATCTCCCCGAGGAGATGGCGCTTCGTGACGAGCTTATCAATAAAATCGTAAAAACCTATAAGGAAAACGGCTTCCGCCGTATTTCGACACCTGCCGTTGAAAGTATTGAAAATCTGGACAACAGCGACGGCGGCGAAAACCTGAAATTAATCTACCGTATTGCAAAAAGAGGTGAAAAGCTGGATAAGGCTGTGGCAAGCGGCGACCCCGCAAACCTCTGCGACCTCGGTTTAAGATATGACCTTACCCTGCCTCTGGCACGCTACTATACCGCACACGCAAATGACCTCCCCGTGCCCTTCAAGTGTATTCAGGTTGACCGCGTTTACCGTGCAGAGCGTCCTCAAAAGGGCAGAATGAGAGAATTTATCCAGTGCGATATCGACATTCTCGGCAGCGAAAGCACCAACTGCGAGGTTGAGCTTATGTCCGTAACCGCTGAAGCTCTTCAGAATATCGGTATCAACTCCTTCCGTATCATCGTTAACCACAGAGCTGTTATCCGCGCGGTTATTCTCCACTGCGGATTCGACGAGGAGCAGGTAAATTCCGTTTGCATCACCATCGACAAGCTGGATAAAATCGGCACCGACGGCGTAAAGGAAGAGCTTCTCAGCAAGGAATTTTCCGCAGAGGCTGTTGAAAAGCTCATGGCTCTTCTCGGTTCAAAGGAAATCACCCTCGCTCAGCTTGAAGAATACGGCGCAGGCGAGCCTGCCAAGGAGCTTTTCGGCGTAATCGAAGCGGCAAAGAAGATTGCGGGCGGCGCTTACGATATTGTTTTCGATATTACCCTCGTAAGAGGTCAGGGCTACTACACAGGCACTGTTTTTGAAGTAAGCTGTGACGAGTTCGGCGGAACTGTTGCAGGCGGCGGCAGATATGACGGGCTTATCGGAAGATTCTCCGGTAAGGACGTTCCCGCTGTCGGCTTCTCCATCGGCTTCGAGCGTATCTTCTCGGTACTTTCCGACCGCGGTGCTACAGTCGGCGGAAGAAAGAGGGTTGCGGTTCTTTATAACGAGGACGTTTTTGCTGACGCTTATGCTTACGCAAAGACCCTTCACGACGAATATGATGTTTCTCTTGTTATCGCAAAGAAAAAAATCGGCAAGCAGTTCGGTCAGCTTGAACAGCAGGGCTATGCTGCAGCGGTTGTTTTCGACAACGACAAGGAATGGAAGGATTTACAGAAAAAGGCTGAATAAAACATTAAACGGGCGGTTTTTTACCGCCCGTTAAAATTTTTAATAAATTCTCTCAACCATAAAGCCCTGTTCTTCCAGCAGGTCAACAACGCTGCCGTCGCCGCAGAAGTGCGCAAAGCCTACCATGTAGAAGATATTGTCGCCGTTTCTGATATATTCGGCCGCTTCTTCAGCCATGCCCATATTTCTCTGAGTCAGCATAAGGTTGTTGTAAACCTCATAATCTGCCTTAAGCTCCTCGGGGAATTCTGCCATTCCTTCAGCATCAGCCGCTTCAAAGCCTTCTACATCGCCTGTTGCCCACATATTATAAAGCTCCATGAAGCTTTCTTCAAATTCTTCAGAGGAAAGCTCCAGCATTTCCGAAACATTATAGTTTGTAAGCTCGTCGGTGCAGGCGGTAAGGGCAAGCATCTGATCCTCAAGCTCCTCGATATCACGTACCTCCTTGCCGTCTTCCTTGGCAATTCCGATAAAGTACTGGTCAACGCCGCTTTCCTTCATGCCTTCAAGCGACATAACCGAAGCAGAGGTGAGGAGGCTTTCCCAGTAAGAAGCGTTGTAGGAATCAAAGGCTTCGTTGTAATAGCCCAGCTCTGTGAGAAGCGCCTTTGCACCCTCGTAGTTTTCGGGAGTAAGGTGGTCCTTGATTGTTGTTCCGTCGTTAAGAACAAAATAGGATAAATACTGAATCTGCACCACCATGTCGGTGTTTACCTTTGAAACGTCGTATTCAACGGCGATTGCCTCGCTGTCGTTGTAGATATCCATAACGTACTGGGGAACGATTGCCGCTGTATCGGGAACGATATGGATAGTACCCATCATTTTGATACTGTTGCCGCTTTCAGGGTCGGTAACCTGCCATACTGCGGGAGTGAGACCCGACGCGTCGCCTTCAACAACTCTGTCAGCCACAGCGGGGACGTCCTCAGCAGGAGTTGTTGTGGTGGTTTCTTCCTGTGTCTTTCCACAGGAGGTAAGTGCGAGCATAGCCGCAAGGATTAATGCTAAACTTCTTTTTTTCATAAAACTGCCTCGTTTCCTTCGTTCTGAATCTGTCTTGCTGTAAGAACGAATAATGTAGTAAAATAAAGTATAAGTGATAAAATTACCGTAACGATAAGGCTTACGCCTACGTTGAGCGGGTCTAATTCCGCGCCTGTCATGCCCATAAGGCTTGTTTCGCCGAGGAAAGCATTCATGGCGATTGAGGGACGGGCAAAGGGGTTGAACTTATCAACGCGGAATGAGGTAAGAAGAGAGGGGATTAAGTTCACCGCCGCAAGTACGGAAATTACCGATACGCCGGGTCTTCCTGTGCAGATACCAAGGGTGAGCTGGAGAATAATTACAAAGGAAATGTAAAGACCCACCGAAACTGCGCCGAGGGCGAGCATTGCGAAATCAATGGTGCCGTCGAAAAGAAGCAGCGACATTCCCGCGCAGATGAACATTCCGAGGAAGCCCGATAAAAAGCCCGTCAAGGGGTAAAGTATAAACTTGGGAGCAATATACATCTGAGGTGTAAGCCCCGCACACTGAGGGATTATAACCGAGCGCTTCTTCTGCTCGCCGCCCGAGGGCGACATTAATATGAGCAGGACGATAAGCACGGCTGTATTGGTGAAATCCCCAATGGACATGGACATCATGCCCGAAGCGTCAATATTTGTAAACATTGATAAGGCGGAAATATCCGATTCGCTGAAGACTCCGCCCTCGCTTCCCATTTCTACAACCATGTTCATCATTCCGCCAAGACCCTTGAACAAAAGCGGGTCGGCGATTGCGAAAATCAGGATAGCAAAAATTACACCAAACATTCTGAAGGTTCTGGAAAAGAACATGAATTCCTTTTTAAGCGCGCCTGAAAGCTTCATCAGAAACCCCTCCTTCCCTGTACTCCGTCGGATACGGTTTCAATATAAATCTGTTCAAGGGTAGGGCTGGTAGCCTGTACCTTTGAAGCGGATATTCCGTTTTCCGAAAGCAGCTTCATGGTCTTTATCATGCCTTCCTCCGCGCTTGCTACCTCAAAGGTTGCAAGACCTGACTGAGGGAAGAAGCGGAAGTCGGAAACAAAATCCGAATCCATAATAAGCTTCAGCTGTTCCTCGGAGGGATTTGAAAGATTTATTTCTATTCCGTTGCGGACAAAGCGGTTACGGATATCGGTTATGCTGTCTTCAATGGCAAGTCTGCCGTTTTTCATGATGCCTATGCGGTTCGCAACACGCTCAACATCACTCAGGATATGGGTGCAGAGAAGAATTGTAGCACCCGTCTGGGTCAGGTTGTTGATGATATTCATAACCTCGGCACGACCCTCGGGGTCAAGAGCTGACGTAGGCTCGTCAAGAATAATGAGGTCGGGGTTGCTGAAAATAGTTGCCGCAATACCCATTCTCTGGTTCATGCCGCGGGAATAGCCCTTTATGCGGCGCTGTCCGCCGTAGGTCATACCCGTTATCTCCATAACCTCTGCGATTCGCTTCTTTACGTCGCCCTTATAGTCTGCACAGGCGGCTATATATTCGAGATATTCATAGCCGTTCATGTAGCCGAAAAGGGCAGGGGTTTCGGGGAGATAGCCTATCCTTATGTCCTCGCTGCCGCCGCCGAGGATAATTTCTCCCTCGTCCTTGGGGATAATATTGCAGATTATATTCATTGTCGTGGTCTTTCCGCAGCCGTTAGTGCCCAGAAAGCCATAGACGTCGCCCTTATTTATGGTCATATCCAGACCGTCAAGGACTCTGAAATTCTTATAGCTTTTCTTTAAGCCTCTTATTTTGAGCATAGTCAGAATTTCCTTTCCCTTATAATGTCAGATGTAAACATTATTTACTGTTATGGGTAATATTATACTACCGTTTTCTGTCGTTGTCAATAGTATTTCAAGAAAAAGTAAGCGATTTTTACATTCTTTTGATTTACTATGATAATCCGCTAAGTTTGTAAAATACATTTACAGCCTTATGATTATCGGAATAGACAAAAGAAAGGTGCATAACCACCGCGGTTTTGTGAAATAAAATGTTTGATTTATTGCCCTGTATATGGTATACTATCTAGTGATTGTGACAAAAAACATAAAGAAGGGAAAATTATAATGATTACAGTATCGAATCTCAGCTTACAGTTCGGCGGTTCTACTCTTTTCAAGGACGTAGACCTTTTATTCACACCCGGAAACTGCTACGGTGTTATCGGCGCTAACGGCGCAGGTAAATCCACCTTTTTAAAGATACTCAGCGGCGAGCTTGAACCCACAACGGGTAGCGTTACTATCCCCAAGGATTTAAGAATGTCCGTATTGAAGCAGGACCACTTTGAATTTGACGAATACACCGTTCAGGAAACGGTTATCATGGGCAACAAGCGCCTTTATGAAGTAATGCAGGAAAAGGACGCCCTCTACGCAAAGGAAGACTTCACCGAAGAGGACGGCAACAAGGCAAGTGAGCTTGAAGCTGAATTTGCCGAGCTTAACGGCTGGGAAGCGGAAAGCGACGCCGCAAAGCTCATTCAGGGTCTCGGTCTTGACGAAAGCATTATGTACAGCACTATGGGCAGCCTTTCGGGTAACGAAAAGGTAAAAGTGCTTTTGGCTCAGGCTCTTTTCGGTAACCCTGACATTATCCTCATGGACGAGCCTACCAACCACCTTGATATTGACGCTATCGCATGGCTTGAGGACTTCCTCGCGGAATACTTCGGTTCGGTTATCGTTGTATCCCATGACCGTCACTTCCTCAACAACGTCTGCACCCATATCGTTGATATCGACTACAATAAAATCAAGATGTACGTGGGTAACTATGAATTCTGGTATGAATCCTCTCAGCTTATTCAGCGCATGATTAAGCAGCAGAACAAGAAGAACGAGGAAAAAATCAAGGAATTACAGATGTTTATCCAGCGTTTCTCCGCCAACAAGTCAAAATCCAAGCAGGCTACCTCCAGACGTAAGCTCCTCGATAAGCTTACCGTTGAAGAAATGCCCGCTTCCAGCCGCCGCTATCCCTTTATCGGCTTCGATATGGAGCGTGAGGCAGGTAAGGATATTCTTCAGGTTACGGGTCTTTCCAAGACCGTTGACGGCGTAAAGGTGCTTGACGACGTTTCCTTTACAGTAGGCAAGGGCGATAAGATTGCCTTCCTCGGCGAAAGCGAAATCGCAATTACCACGCTCTTCAAAATCATCATGGGTGAAATGGAACCCGACGAGGGCAGCTACAAGTGGGGCAGTACAATCACCACCAGCTATTTCCCCATTGACTCTGACCACTTCTTCGCAGGCTGCACAATGACAATCCTCGACTGGATTCGTCAGTACTCCAACGACGTTACAGAAACCTATCTCCGCGGCTTCCTCGGCAGAATGCTGTTCTCGGGTGATGATATCTTCAAGCCCGTCAACGTTCTTTCGGGCGGCGAAAAGGTACGCTGTATGTTCTCCAGAATGATGCTGTTCCAGTCCAACTGCCTCGTTCTCGACCGACCCACCAACCACCTCGACCTTGAAAGTATCACCGCAGTAAACAACGGTCTCAGAGACTTCAAGGGCAATGTGCTTTTCGCGTCCCACGACCACGAAATAGTACAGACTGTTGCCAACAGAATTATCGAAATCAACCAGAAGGGCTGCTTCGATAAGCTCGGCACTTATGAGGAATATATCGAATGGCGCAAGGGTCAGAATATCGGTACATTTACTCTTTAATAAACACAACGGGACATTGCCGAGGCAATGTCCCTGTTTTTTATTTAAGTGCCGCACCCTGAGGTACGATAAGCCTGAGGCCGTTTTCCTTCATGCAGATTTCGGTAAAACCTGAGGTTTTATAAAATTCTCCGTCGATATTGCAGGTCATTTCAAGACCGTTTCGCTGCATTATCTTCATACGCCTGCCACGTATAATCATCATTCTGTCGCCAAGCTTTTCCGCGTCACCCGCACAGAACGCCTTTATCGACATAAGCGTATCAATATATTTTACCGCTTTGAAAAGAATAAAATCCAGCATTCCGTCATTGGGCTTTGCATTTTTTGCAGGAGAAATATTTCCGCCGTAAACACAGCCGTTGAAGGCGCTTACCAGCAGATATTTTCCGCTGTAATCCACACCGTCTATTTCAATCTGATAATCTATTTCTCGCTTGGTCAGTACATCAACGATTGACGAAAACCAGTAGGGGAAGTTACGGTTGAATTTTGAGATAAACTCATAGCTGTCGATATCGCCGATAATTCTGGCGGTCATTCCTATGGAAAGGGCATTGCAGAAACGTCTGCCGTCAAACTCTGCCGCGTCAAGCGTCATAGTTTCACCCTCAATAAGGTTTTTCAGCTCGTAAAAGCCGCTGCTGTCGCGGAAGCATTTCAGCAGGTCGTTGGTAACACCGCAGGGATAGCAGGCAAGCTCGGCGTTTTTAAAACCCTTGGCCGCGTCAAGCACTCGCTGAAATGTGCCCGAACCACCGCAGGCATATATTCTTATGGGCTCATCACGGAAGGCGTCACAAATCTTGTTGGTGATTATAGACTCATGCCCCTCAAACTCCACGATAAAAAACAGATACTCAAAATCCATCGCCTTGCTGAGTGCTTCTACCTCTGTTCTGATTTCTTCCGACCTGTCAATATTTGCAGCAACAGGATTTACAATAAATATATGTCTCAAAGCGTTATTTCACCTACTTCTCACGCTGAAAACTGTTGTAATTTTCATTTAAATATGGTATAATAAACACATAAGTAATGTTATAATTACAGATTAGCAGATTTTCTCGTTTTAGTCAAGTATATTGAGGAATATTATTATGAAAAATAAAGCACCTGACTTTTATAATTCCGATAAAGATACAACCCGTGTACGAAAACATGCCGAACGTTTTTCCTACTGGATTTCCTTTACATATCTTATTTTTATGTTTTTTCTTTCCCGTCTTATGGAAATTCCCCTTGCAGCGTCCATGTTCTATCCGGGTGTAATGGTTGTCGGTACTTTTATTTACTGCAATAAAAAATTCTCTCCCAAAATGTACCCGTACTGGTTCTCCTTTTCATCAGCCATGCTTTGCATACTGTATGTAAACTATACGGGAGCAGTAACCACATCTCTTATGATTTACATAGCTTCTTTGATTATAACCGCTATGTTCCGTTACGAAAAGCTTATTGTCGTCGATATGTGTCTGGGGCTTGCGCTTTCCGTTGTCTGCTTTTTCAAAACCTTTGAAGACAAGCCTTTTATCGAAAATATGCCCGACTACATAGAGTTTGTCGTAATTCCTATCGGTATTTATTCTGCTCATGCGGCTCTGGTAAGTCTTGTAAAACGAGACAAGCAGCTCTTTATTTTCTCTCAGCAGAAAAACCGCAACAATCTTACGCTGCTTCAGGTAGTTGAGGCCAAGAAGGAAGAAGCAGAGACTGCCGCAAAGGCAAAGACAGAGTTCCTTGCAAATACAAGCCACGAAATCCGCACCCCTATGAATTCAATCATGGGTATGACCGAGCTTGCGCTCAGAGAGGATGTTTCTCCTCAGGTCAGAAACTATCTGTGCAATATCCGCGACGCAGGCACAAACCTGCTGAATATAATAAACGATATTCTGGACTTCTCAAAAATCGAATCGGGCAAGACCGAGCTTTCTCTTACGGACTACAGCATTCTTTCCATAATGAACGATGTTTTCAATATCGTCACTATCCGAATGAATAATGACGCCGTACAGCTTATAACCTGTATTGACCCCGATATACCTGCAATCCTTACAGGTGATGAGCGCAGAATAAAGCAGATTATTCTCAATCTTGCCACTAATGCCGTTAAATATACCCGCCACGGCAGCATTACGATAAGCGTCAGCACCAGGAAAACGGACGACAACAACGTAATTCTGAAGTGCGAAGTAAAGGATACGGGTATAGGCATCAAGGAGCATGATATAAAGCGCCTTTTCAGTGCCTTTGAGCGTGCAGACACCAGACGCAACCGCAACATCGAAGGAACAGGTCTGGGACTTGCTATCTGCAAGACGCTGGCCGAAATGATGGGCGGCGACATAAAGGTTCGCAGTATTTACGGCTCGGGCAGCGTTTTCAGCGTGGAGATTCCCCAGACCGTACGTGACCATACGCCCTGTATCAAATTTGATAATCCCGACGACTGCAATATACTGCTGTGCATAAATGATGCCGAGCAGCTCAATGCAGTTTCTGCCGAGCTTTCTTCCCTCAGACTTAATTTCAAGGCGATACATTCCGTGCTTGATATAGATAAGGACGATTTTGGTTATTACAGCAGTATTCTTATAGATTACGAAGAATACAACCGCAGCAGATATTTCCTGTCCGCCTGCGGCATACCTGTTTCGGTTATTGTAAACCCCGGAACAAAGCTTCCTCCCGAGGATTCTGCTATAAGAAAAATCTACCGTCCTGTCACCGTTATCTCTCTGTTATCCCTCTTCGGCTCGGAGGATATTATCGGCAACAACGACAAGAGCGCTTCACTCAGGCAGTTCTCCGCTCCCGATGCGCGTATTCTTGTAGTTGACGACAACACCACAAACCTTCTTGTGGCAAAGAGCCTTATTTCTCTTTACGGCGTGGAAATCGATACGGCGGAAAGCGGTATTCAGGCGCTGAAGATGGTTCAGAAAACAGATTACGATATTGTTTTCATGGACCACATGATGCCTGAGCTTGACGGTATTGAAACCACTCAGGCGATAAGAAGTCTCGGCGGAAAATATTCACGCATGACAATAATCGCCCTGACCGCAAACGTAGTCAGCGGCGCCGCAGAGCTGTTCAGGGAGTCCGGCATGGACGGCTTCCTCGGAAAGCCTATTGAAATGGGTGAGCTGAACCGTATTCTTCTCAAATATATTCCCGAAGAAAAGATTACATATCCCGACAGCGAAGCAGAAGAACCCGAAAAGTCGCCCGAGGATGATTTTATTGCAAAGCTGAAGGAAATCGACGGTCTTGATATCCCCGTAGCCCTCAGACAGTGCAACAATAATACCGAGCTGCTCGCCGATATTCTGCACTCCGCCGCAACAACTACCGCCGTGAAGCTGCTCGAAGAGTCCTTTGAAAAGAAGGATGTACGAAGCTACACAATTTATATTCACGGTATGAAGGGCGCTCTCAGAAACGTAGGTATGGAGTCGCTGGCCAATATAGCCTTCGACCTTGAAATGGCAGGAAAGCAGAACGACAGCGAATATATCCTCGCTCACCACGGCGAGTTTATGGAACGCTTCAACGTTTTCTCTGACACCGCACTGCGTATAATTGACAATAAGCCCGCTCCTCCTGCGAGCAAGGGCGATTTATCCGAGCTTAAAAATCTGCTGGCTGAGCTTATTACTGCCGCAGACGACATGGATTACAACGAAGCCAAAAGAGTAACAGAAATTATAGAAACAAAAACTTATACCGAAAGCCTTGACGAAAAAATACCCAACCTCTGTAAAGCCATAGACAATTTCGACTTTGAAGAAGCAGTAGAAATCGCAAGGGAAATGGAAGGGGAAATTTAAAATGAATGAAAAACCGCTTATTCTGGCCGTGGACGATGAACCGTCAAACTTAAAGCTTATCGCCGCATCACTGGAGTCCGATTATAAGGTGGCTCTGGCGAAATCTGCGGCGCTGGCGGAGCAGTTTCTGAAAAAGAAACTGCCTGACCTTATTCTGCTGGATATTAAAATGCCCGAAAAGGACGGGCTGACCTTTGCACAGGAGCTTATAGAAAGCAACCCCGGTTTCTCTGTGCCGATTGTGTTTATCACAGGTCTAAGCGAATCAGAGGCAAGAGAAGCGGCTATGAAGCTGGGCGCACGGGGATTTGCAGAAAAACCTCTGAGCGTTACGGCGCTGAAAAAGCTGGTAAACAGTATTTTTAACGCAGAAGAATAAATTCTGTACCGAAAATGGTACAATACAACCAGTATAATGAGATTGTAAAACAAAGCTACATACGAAAGGAAAGGTAATAAAATGGCAAAAAGCAGCTCGGCAAAGAAGGTTCTTGAAAAGCCCGTTACCGCAGAAGAAAAGAAGAAGGCTCTGAATGCGGCTATCGCACAGATTGAAAAGCAGTTCGGCGCAGGCTCGGTTATGAGAATGGGCGAAAAAACAAGTCTTAATGTTGAATCCATACCAACAGGCTCTATCGGTCTGGATATGGCGCTGGGTATCGGCGGACTTCCCAAGGGAAGAATTATCGAAATCTTCGGACCTGAATCAGGCGGTAAGACCACAGTTACTCTCCACGCTATTGCAGAAGCTCAGAAAAGAGGCGGTATTGCCGCTTTCGTAGACGTTGAACACGCTCTTGACCCTGTTTATGCAAAGGCTCTCGGCGTTGATATCGACCAGCTTATCGTTTCTCAGCCCGACACAGGTGAACAGGCTCTGGATATCATGGAAGCTCTCGTGCGTTCTGGCGCAATTGATATTATCGTTCTGGACTCCGTTGCCGCTATGGTAACAAAGGCAGAAATCGACGGCGACATGGGCGACAGTTTTGTAGGCGTCCAGGCGCGTCTTATGTCCTCCGCTATGAAGAAGCTTACGGCAGTAATCGCAAAATCCAACACCGTTGCTATCTTCATCAATCAGGTTCGTGAAAAAATCGGAATCATGTTCGGTAACCCCGAAACAACTCCCGGCGGCCGCGCTCTGAAATTCTACTCCTCTGTAAGAATTGAGGTAAGAAAGGGCGAAGCTATCAAGGAGGACGGCGAGACTGTCGGCGCACGTACAAAGTGCAAGGTTATCAAGAATAAGGTCGCACCTCCCTTCAAGACCTGCGAATTTGATATGATTTTCGGTCATGGTATCTCCCGTATGGGCGAGGTGGTTGACTATGCGGTTGAGCTGGGTCTTATCAAGAAATCCGGCGCATGGTTCAGCTACAACGACATGAGAATCGGTCAGGGTCGTGAAAATACAAAGAAATTCCTTATGGAAAACGAAGATATCCGTCTTGAAATTGAGGAAAAGGTTATGGCTAACGCTCAGCAGCTGGACAACAGCCTTGACATGAGCGACGATGGCGAAGCCGCTGAAGCTGCTCCCGAGGCTGAAGCAGCACCCGCTCCCGAAGCACCCGCAGAAGAAGCTACCGCAACTGCTCCCAAGAAATCAAAAGCAAAGAAGAGCGTTATCGTTAATGCGGACGACGATTTTGAAGAATTCTCCATGGACGAAATCGGCGAATGATGAACGAAAAAGAGCTTGAAACCGCAAAAAAGCGGGCAATGTATCTGTTGGGCGGAAAAGATTACAGCCGCAAGGAGCTTACCGAAAAGCTGCTGAAGAATTACAGCAGGGAAGCCGCAGAGGCGGCGGTAAGTCAGATGGTTGAATACGGCTATCTCGATGACAGCCGGTACGCAAAGAAGCTGGCACGGCAGTATATTGAAGTACGCAGATACGGCAAAAGCCGTGCAAAAATGATGATGATACAGAAAGGGCTTGGTCCGCAGCTTGTGGACGAGGCCCTTGAGCAGTATTCTGCCGAGGATTTAATCGGCGAAATTGTGACAATAATAGAGAAAAAGTATTACGACCGCCTGTTTATAGAAGGACTTGAGGGGCGGAAGGAAATGCAGAAGGTGATGGCGGCGCTGGCTCGGCGCGGCTATGGCTATGAGGATATAAAAACCGCTGTTTCCGCAGTGCGGGACAGGGCGGAATTATTTGATGATGAATGATTAATGATGAAAGATGAATGATTATGGTATCGCCTTCGGCGATATATTAAAAAATTCACTTGAAAGGATAGAATTTTATGTCAGAAAAAATCAAGGTCGGCGTAGTTTCCCTGGGCTGTCCTAAAAATCAGTGCGACGCAGAAATGATGCTCGCAAAAATTTACGACGCAGGCTATAAAATCGTAGATGAAGCAGGTCTTGCCGACGTTGTTGTTATAAACACCTGCGGCTTTATCCAGAGTGCAAAGGAAGAAGCCATTGAAGAAATCATGGAAGCAATAACCCGCAAGAATGACGGTATCAACAAGAAAATTATCGTTACAGGCTGTCTCGCCCAGCGCTATCAGCAGCAGATGGACGAGGAATTTCCTGAACTGGACGGGGTTCTCGGTCTCGGTAAGAACGAGGATATCATCGACGCTATCGAGCGCGTACTGAAGGACGAAAGAGTTATCGACTTCGGAAATATCGAGGACCACAAGCTTGACGGAGACAGACTCCAGTCCACACTTCCTCACTATGCATATCTGAGAATCGCAGACGGCTGCGACAACTGCTGTACTTACTGCGCTATTCCTCAGATTCGCGGCAGATTCCACAGCCGCACCATGGAAAATATCGTGGCTGAGGCGGAAGGTCTTGTCAAGAACGGCGTTAAGGAGCTTATCCTCGTGGCGCAGGATACAACACGCTATGGTGAAGATTTATACGGAAAAATAATGCTCCCCGAGCTTTTAGACAAGCTCTGCGAACTGGACGTAAAGTGGATAAGACTGCTCTACTGCTATCCCGAGCGCGTGACTGACGAGCTTATTGATACTATTGCTAAGCAGGATAAAATCTGCAAGTACATGGATTTGCCCTTACAGCACTGCAATGGTGAAATTTTAAAGGAAATGAACCGCACAGGCGACAGAGAATCACTCACTGCACTTATAAAGAAGCTCCGCGAAAAAATCCCCCAGATTACTCTCAGAACCACCTTTATCACAGGCTTCCCCGGAGAGACCGAGGCACAGTTCACTGAGCTTGCGGAATTCGCTCACGAGATTAAATTTGAACGTCTCGGCTGTTTTGCTTACTCTCAGGAAGATGGTACCCCCGCTGCGGATTTCCCCAATCAGGTAGCTGACGCAGAAAAAGAGCACCGCGCGGAAATTATCATGGAACAGCAGGACGTAAGGGTAGGGGACTACTGCAACGAGAAAATCGGCACAGAAACCGAAGCTGTTGTGGAAGGCTACGACCGCTACTCGGAAATGTTCTTCGGTCGTGACGCCTCCTATGCTCCCGAAATTGACGGAATGCTTTATTTCACCAGCGAAAAGAAGCTGGGGCTCGGAGATTTCGTAAAAATCAGAATTACCGATAACATGGAAAACAACCTGTTAGGGGAGGTAATTGAGTAATGAATCTGGCAAATAAGCTCACCCTTTTCAGAGTTGTTCTGGTTCCGTTCTTCGTGGCGGCCATGGCCTTTGAGCAGCATCTTATCGCTCTCATCATCTTCGCTGTGGCAAGTCTTACGGATATGCTGGACGGAAAGATTGCAAGAAAATACAACATGATTACCGATTTCGGCAAGTTCCTGGATCCGCTGGCGGACAAGGTGCTGGTTGCCGCCGCTCTTATCTGCATGGTTGAACTGGGCTACACCGCCGCATGGCTGGTATGGGTAATCATGGCGAGAGAATTCATGGTTTCGGGCATACGCCTTGTTGCTGCGGGAAGCAAGGAAAAGATTGTAATTGCGGCAAATATCTGGGGCAAGCTGAAAACCGCTTCCACTATGGTTGCTATCTGCGTGATACTTATTCTTCACGCGTTGGGCGATTTCGGAATCGCTTTCGCATACACCCAGCTTATAAGCGATATTCTCATGTATATCTGCACAGCGCTGACAGTTATTTCGGGCGTTATTTATGTGTGGGATTACAGAGCAGTATTAAAGGAATGACAAACGAGTAAAAAATGTAGGGGCGGCTATCAGCCGCCCGTTTTATTTTTGCCACATACAAAATTAATCCCACCGTCCTAGGACAGTGGGATTAAAATATTTATGGAGAACTGTAAAAGAATTATTCCACGTAAACGAAAACCTCTGAATCGGTAAACTTAAAGGTGTTTTCGTCGATATAAATGAAGCCCTGCGCCGCGCCGCTTTCTTCGACCCAGTCCCACGCTATCATTGTCATATCGACACCGTTAAATTTAACAACTGTGTACTCGTGCACAGAAGAAAGTCTTTCTGTTTCCGAGTGTATAGCTTCCTCAAAATCTGCAATGTTTGCATTTCTTGCCTTCTGCGAATTGCGAACCTGTGTTTCAAAATCCGCTCCGCACCACTGCAACGTTCCGTTTGAAAAAACCTCTACATAAGCCTTGGACGTATCGCCATCCTGATAATAGCGACCAACCTTTAAAGCGTTTTCAATAACAGTGTACGGTTCTTCTTCGTTATCCGCCGTAACTGAAAGATTTGCCACAGTTGTAATTCCGAAAACTACAACAAATAATGCAATAAGACTTAATATTTTTATCATTTTCATAGTTATACACCTCTTAATTTCTTACGTAAGGATAAGAATTATAGTTAATTGTTACTTCAGATACAGCACCGCCGAAAATAATTTCAGCATCTATATCAGCAGTGTAAAGTATTATCGGACCTGAAATCGTCGAATGATAAGTGCCATCAGAATAAGTACGTGTAGCACTAGAGTAAGTAACTTGCATATAATCATTATCTAATGCCACACTTGTATTATTGGTAGCACATAAAAACACATTACCACTACCCATATAATACATTATACAATGCATAACTGCATCTGAACCATCGAAATACATATACTTATTTGTACTTGGCATATCCGAAAAATAATAAAATCCTGCATAATTGGGATTGATACTATCGCCAGTATCCGCTGTTACTACGAGTGATGATAATATAGCCGAAACTATAACAAAACCACAAACAACAATTTTCTTCAATAATTTTTTCATATTTCAAATCCTTTCATAAATTTAATCAAAAATATCTGCGAAGAGCATATCGAGAGTCTTGAGGTTCTTTTCAATCTTAGCCTCGTCTTCCTTCAGCTCTGCCTTACGCTTGGGAGTGATGAAGGTCTTGTTAAGCTCTGCTCTTACCTCGTCAAGTGTTCTCTTGAGGGGGTCGCGGCGGCGCTTATATTCAAGGCGGCGTTCTTCCTTCTGCTGGCGTGCACGGCGTGCGCTTTCAGCAGCCTCTGCCTCAGCACGTTCCGCTGCAATACGCTGACGTTCTTCGGAGATACGCTTCTTTTCACCTTCGATACGGTCTACAATTGCACCGTTGAGAGCTTCATAACGAGCCTTCTGCTCGGGAGTTGCAAAGCGGAGAGCCTTGATATAATCCTTATCCTCGGTAATAGTCTGGGGAAGGTTGGGAATTTCGTCCTCGTTCTTCAGCTTGCACTTTGCAAGGAGCTTACCGATATATGCTCTGGAATCTTCGATATCGATATCGAGAATTTTGTCAAAATATGTGTCAGCTGTTTCAAACTCGCCGTCTTCAAGGAACATATATGCTCTCTTGATGAGGTTTTCCTTATTGGCAGCGGTAGCGGTTACGATAGCGTCGGGAACAACCGCAGCTTCTTCGGGCTTGAGAATCTTTTCAACAGTTTCGGAGATTTCTCTCATGAATTCGCTTTCAGTACTGTCGAAAGCGGCATCGAGCCAGATAAGAGGCTCAGGGAGCTGCTGGAAGCTTATTGCTTCACCGTTGAAGATGGGGAAAATGAACTTTTCCTGGTCAGTAATCTGGTTAGCAAATGTGCTTACTGCATAACGGAAGAAGCCATCGCAGCAGTCGCTGAGGTTCTTGAAGCCTGCCAGCATGATTGCGCTGTTTTCAAGAGCATAAGCTGTATTTGCAGCCTTGTCGGTTTCGTCCATATCCTTTAAAGCTTCGGGAGCGTAGAAAACGTTGAAGCCTAAATTCTCAGTAAAGCGGAGGAAGAGACGGTCAGCGTCAAGGTCGTCATCCGCAGTTGCACCATCATGAGTCAGTACAAAAATATCGTATTTCTTATCCTGTGCGAAAACATTGGCGGAAACGGAAACAGCCTCGCTGATTGCCACGCCCATGTTGGAATAAGCAGTCTGTAATTCCTCGGTAGCGTAATAAAGAGCACGCTTGTAGCTTTCGCTTTCTGTGCACGCGGGGAGCTTTGCAGCATTCTTTCTGCATACCGGCATACGCTTGCCGTTCTTTAAAACGTACTGAATGCCGTATTCGCAGAGGAACTTATTCCAGTGTGCTTCGCTGTCTTCGGGGTTTTCAAGTATAATTTCATCGGCAAGCCTTTCAGCAGCCGCAAAATCCAAAGTATTTCTTAAATATGTAATTCTGTTGAGCTTCTTTACATCAGCCTTGGTGAGCATAGCTTCTCCGCCGCAGCCGAGACATACTGTACAGGTATTTTCAGCGTCGGGTCTTGCTTCGCCGCCGCAGATTTTGCAGGTTAAGGTGTTTTCGTACATTTCAACGCTTCCTCCTAGGTATATTAACACTTATTAATAGTATATATCAAAAACCCTTTTCTGTCAATATTTTGTAATGTGCTTTGTAAGATATTTACTAAAAATTTTTAACACTACTGTTATTTTTGCACAATAAAAATTTAGTGTACCTTGTTAATTACTCACAGTAAAAATAAAGACAGACAAGGAATTTCTACTCTTCCTTGTCTGTCTTTATTTCTCAGCCTAATCTTAACATTTCGTCAATGCAGCCCTTTGCCTTTTCCATAACCTCAGGACTTAAGGTTATCTCCTCACCCTCGCCGTTGAGGCAGGCAAGTACGTCGGGCAGTGTTGTTACGCGCATATTGTTGCAGACGCAGTCCTTGGAAAGGGGATAGAACCGCTTATCGGGGCAATCAAACTGGAGATGGGTAACAATGCTGTTCTCTGTACCGATTATAAATTCCTTGGCTTCTGATTTCTTTGCGAAATTCATAATTCCCGTGGTACTGCCCACAAAATCCGCACCCTCGGTAACAGCAGGGGTGCATTCGGGGTGTACTAAAAACAATGCGTCAGGGTGCGCTGCGCGTGCAGCTTCTACGTCCTTCTTTGTCATCTTTGCATGGGTAGGACAGCCGCCATGGAAGAATTTGAAGCTTTTTTCGGGGATATTCGCCTGCACAAACTGACCTAAATTTATATCAGGGATAAAGATTATCTTGTCGTTGTCAATTTTTCGTACAATTTCAAGAGCCGACGCCGAAGTTACACAGACATCACACTCTGTTTTAAGCTCTGCGGTTGTGTTGATATAGGCAACTACCGTATGGTCGGGTTTCTGCTTTTTAAGCTCACGGAGCAGCTCAACGTCCAACTGTTCAGCCATGGGACAGCCCGCAACGGGATTGCTTAAATAAACATTTTTATCGGGAGAGAGAAGCTTCACCGTCTCCGCCATGAATCTTACGCCGCACATGAGAATATTCTTATTGGGAGCTTTCGCCGCCTGCTGGCTTAAACCGAAGGAGTCGCCGATATAATCCGCAATCTCTACTATTTCACGGTTTTCGTAAACGTGAGCCAGGATACAGAAATCCTTTTCTTTTTTTAGCTCCAGAATTTTCTGCTGCATTTCTGTAATATTCATAAAAATCGTCCTTTCGGGATTTGAAAATCTTTTTATTTTTCTTATTATACAATCTTTTTGCCGTAATGTCAACGGTTACAGCTTATAAATCCAGCACCTGCATAATCTGATTTTTGCCGGTGGCGCCTACCAGTGTATCCGTAACCTCTCCGCCCTTGAAAACCATTATTGTCGGCACACTATGTACTCTGAAGCTGCCTGCAAGGTCGGTTTCACTCATTACATCCACTTTTACCACTTTAGCCTTACCGCAAAGCGTTTCGCTCATATCCTCAAGCATCTCCGCCATCATAAGGCAGGGAGTACACCAGCCTGCGTAAAAATCCACCACCACGGGAAGCCGTGATTTCCGCACCTCTGCGTCAAAATTTTTCTCGTTAATATCAATTACCGCCATGTCAAATCCTCCTTTACAGGTAGTTTTGGCACAGCGGCGGGAGTTATTCAATTGTTGAATAAAGAATAGTTTTTTAAAGGCTGTACAGCCTTACCTATAAGCCGATTAACCTATCACAAGTATTGGGGCTGCCGCCCCTTACCCCCGCCAAGCTTTTTATAAAAAGCTTGACCAAAAATTTTCTATACTCGCTCCGCTCGATTTTCTTGAGAAAAAATTTATGCTCGCCTCATTCAAGGAAGTATGAGGCTTCCATATCGGCGGTGGCAAGGGCAAAGGCAAGAGGGAACTGCTCCAATGCGCGGCCTACAAGGTTATTGTCCTCGGTTCCCGAAAATCCCATGTGCCAGCGGATAGCCATTGCCTCCTCACGGGACAGGCGCATGAAGCCGCTTATCATGTAAACGGATTTTTCGCCATGACCGTAGGGCAGGGAATCCTCCATTTTGAAATAAGGCACACGCTCCCACTGACCCTGTTCGTTCTTGGCGTTGCGGTAATCAACCTTGTAGCAGTCGATTTTGCACATATCATGGAGAAGCGCAACAATCGCAATCTGCTCATCGGTGTAATCCAGCTTATAAACCTCTTTTACGCGGGGGCGTTCAAGATAATTCTTAAGACAGTGATAAACGTTTACGGAGTGCTGGGCAAGTCCGCCCTCATAAGCGCTGTGATAACGGGTGCTGGCGGGAGCAACAAAGAAATCGCACTTATTTGTAAGATAATCAAGCAGCTTATCCGCACCATCGCGCTTGATATTGTCAGTATAAATCTGAGTAAATTCAGCCTTTACAGCTTCAATGTCTACCATTTTTATCCTCCACTATAATATATCCGTTCCCATTTCGCTTTCGGGAACATCAGGGTTAAAATACGGCATTTTGTTGGGCTTGCCAAGATATCTCACCGCCTGAACGGGGCAGCGGTG
>JAFUNV010000006.1 GCA_017472865.1 Ruminiclostridium sp.
AAGAGCACCGTTTTCAGCAAGCATATTAAGAACCTGCTTTGAACCGGGAGCGATAGAAAGAGATACGTCAGGGTGAACTGTCTTGCCCTTTAAGATGTGAGCAACCTTCATCATGTCGAGAAGAGAGCTGTTTGTGCAGGAGCCGATACATACCTGGTCAATCTTCATAGGTCCGATTTCTTCAACACTCTTTACATTGTCGGGAGAATGAGGACAAGCAGCCAGAGGAGCAAGCTCAGAAAGATTGATTACGATTTCCTCGTCATACTCAGCGTCAGGGTCAGCAGAAAGCTCAACCCATACCTCTTCACGCTTCTGAGCCTTTAAGAACTGCTTTGTAATTTCATCAGAGGGGAAAATAGAGGTTGTCGCACCAAGCTCTGCGCCCATGTTTGTGATAGTTGCACGCTCAGGAACGGAAAGAGTCTTTACGCCCTCGCCGCAGTATTCGATAACCTTGCCTACACCGCCCTTAACGGACATTCTTCTGAGGACCTCAAGAATTACGTCCTTTGCGGCAACCCAGGGGGAAAGCTTGCCTGTAAGCTCTACCTTTACAACCTTGGGGTATGTAATATAATAAGCACCGCCGCCCATAGCAACAGCAACGTCAAGACCGCCTGCACCGATAGCAATCATACCGATACCGCCGCCTGTGGGTGTATGGCTGTCAGAACCGATAAGGGTCTTTCCGGGAACACCGAAACGTTCAAGGTGAACCTGATGGCAGATACCGTTACCGGGTCTGCTGAAATAAATGCCGTGTTTTTTTGCAACGGAACCGATAAAACGGTGGTCGTCAGCGTTTTCAAAACCTGACTGAAGGGTGTTGTGGTCAATATAAGCCACACTGCGCTCTGTCTTTACGCGCGGAACGCCCATAGCCTCAAATTCAAGATAAGCCATTGTGCCCGTTGCGTCCTGTGTAAGGGTCTGGTCAATTCTAAGACCGATTTCTGTTCCCTTTACAGGTTCGCCGTCTACGATGTGAGCACGGAGTATTTTTTCTGTTAATGTAAGTCCCATGAACTTGCCTCCTTAAAAATATCTACTTTTTATTGTACTATTTTTTATAGAGTTTGTCAAGAAAAAAACAGCTTTTTTTACATTAAACCTCATAAAAATCAAGCATTTACAGCAAAACAGTTCGATATATAAAGCTGAAATGTTGACTTATGAGACATAAAGTGGTATAATTATAATGTATAATTGTGTTTAAAAGCAGAAAGGAACAGATTTATGAAGAAAAAGGCAACAAAACTCACCGCACTTATTACCTCTGCTCTTTTTCTGCTCTGCTCCTGTCAGGAAACCCTGCCGCCCTCTGAAACCATAAAAAACGGCAATTTCGGCGGTATACAGTTTGAAACCTCAGAATCTGTACAGACTGCCGCACCCATACCCGAGTACGAAATCGTATCAAGAAGCAGCACTGAAGAAACTGAAATTATACAGGAAGAAAGCGGAATTTCCGATACAGCCGTATCAGATACGACAACCGTTAAAGAAACCACGGCTTCATCAGCCACAACGGAAACGACGACTTCAGAAACTACCGCTTCTGTTTCCGCGACTACTCCCGAAACCACAGTTCAGACCACTACAACTGAAAAAACTACTATTCAGACTACCACAAAAGAAACCACCACAACAACAGAAGCAACAACTGCTGAAACCACCACTGCCCTGCCCGAAACTGAGGCTGAACCTGTCGTTTCGGCACCGTCAGGCGAAGTACACGGAGTATGGATTTCATATCTGGAGGTAAGCACGCTTCTGAAAGGCAAATCTGAAGCGGATTTCAGAACAGCAGTTAAAAAAATATACAGCAACTGCGTGTCACTCGGCATAAACACCGTTTATGTTCATGCCCGTGCTTTCGGCGACGCTTTTTATGATTCGGACCTGTTCCCTTTTACCAAGTATATTTCAGGAGACATCGGCGTTAAGGTAAACTATGACCCCTACGAAATTCTTGTGAGCGAAGCCCGTAAACAGGGACTCTCCTTCCACGCTTGGATAAATCCTCTGAGATTATGCACTGCTGAAGACATGAAGCTTGTAAAATCAGGCTACACAATGCGTGACTGGTATGATAATCCAGATTCAAAGGGAAAATATATCGTAAATGTAGGCGGAACATGGTACCTTAACCCTGCTTATGACGAAACAATACAGCTTGTCTGTGACGGCGTGGAGGAAATACTGGAAAATTACGACGTTGACGGAATACATATAGATGATTACTTCTATCCGACCACTGACGCATCCTTTGATTCTGCCGCGTACAGCGCAAGCGGATACAGCTCTTTATCATCATTCAGAATCAACAACTGCAACAAGCTTGTGAAAGCGATTTACAACACTGTTCACAGCTGCTCGGCAAATGCTATTTTCGGCGCAAGCACTCAGGGCAGCTTTGAAAACAACCTCAATCAGCTCTATGCTGACGCTGAAGCATGGTGTAAGGGCGGATATGTGGATTATTTCGCACCGCAGATTTACTATGGCTTCAATAATACCGCCCAGCCCTTTGAAAAATGCACCGATACATGGGTAAATCTGGTGAAAGGCACCGATGTAAAGCTGTATATCGGTCTTGCCGTTTACAAAATAGGCAAAGAGGACACATGGGCAGGAAACGGCGTATGGGAATGGTGCAACA
Source organism: Ruminiclostridium sp. (assembly GCA_017472865.1). Classification (GTDB taxonomy): domain Bacteria; phylum Bacillota; class Clostridia; order Oscillospirales; family Ruminococcaceae; genus Ruminiclostridium_E. Next base: position 2,666 of record JAFUNV010000006.1, read on the forward strand.
CCGAAACCATGCTGAAACGCCAGACAGAATACGCCCGAAAGAAAGGCTGTGACGGTATAGTTCTTTACAGCTACAACTACCTTTTTACAAGCGGATATGTTTCAACCGCTATAAACAACGAAATTGCAAATCTTAAACCATTATTGAAATGATGTTCATATATTTCAACATTTAAGAACAACCTCTGTCTGAAAGGAATGATAAATCAAATGAAGAAATTCAGAGGTCTTATTTCTCTGCTCTGTGCGGCTGTTATAACAGTCAATGCCGCACCGCGCTTTGAACTGACCGCAGAAGCTGAAGGAGAAACGGAAAATGTTTCAGCTTCGGAAATAACCGATGTTACAACTGACACAGCGGAAAACACAACAAGTTATCCTATGGATAACGAAATCCAGTATATGTTCACGCTTCCCGACAATATGCGCGCTACCGTGATTACCCCGGGCGTTGACTACTGTACCGATGCATCTGACGCTGATACTATCCGCGCCGAGCTTGAAGAAATTTTCTCGAATTTCGCTGAAATCGGGCTTAATACGGTCATTATCAACACTGTATATGAAGGAAATTCATATTATAGCGTAAATATGAACGACGACGGCAGTGCCACCGACCCTACTGATATCGCTGTAAGCACCGCATACAACTACGGCGTTTCCCCTTATGTCGTTATGGATTTAAGCCATCTTCTTTCAGACTGCACCGACGGAAGCAAGCAGATTGATACGCTTATTTCAAAGGTTCACCGCTTCGCACTTAAATATCCCTGTGATGGTATCATTCTTGACGATTATTACTTACGCAGAAACACCGAAACCTTCGGTAACTACATGGATAACGGCTCGGGCGTAGGCTATACAAACTGGCTTTACGACACAGCTGAACAGCTGTTCAGCACAGCGGCGGATATTATCCACATGACAAACAACTCTATTGCGGTCGGTTTCATGATTAATGATATGTGGGCCAATTCCTCTTCCAACCCCGAGGGCAGCGAAACCGCCGACAGTGTTCAGGCTCTTTATGACGGCTATTCCGATACAAAGAGCTTTATTGAAAAGAATTATGTGGATTTCGCACTTCTCCGCGCCTACGGCTCACTTACCGACGGTATGCTTCCCTTTGAAACCGTTACAGGCTGGTGGGGCGGTCTCGCTTCCGATTATGATATACCTATGTATATTGTTCACTACAATGAAAAGATAGGAACAGGCAGCGCTGGCTGGGGCGCTGAAGACCAGCTTTTAAGACAGCTCACTGTTTCCAAGGAAATAGACAGCTACGGCGGAAGTGTTTTCAATTCCTACGAGCGTCTTATGCAGAATCCTATGGGTACAACCTCTACCCTTACCTCATATTTCAACGAACAGATTAACGAAGAGTCACTTTTCTCCGAGCTTAAAATGGTATCTCCAGCAAAACTCACCTTTACAACCAGTGAGCCAAGCGTTACATTCATGGGCAGCTTTGACAGCAACTTCCCTGTTTATTTCAACAATTCACCCATTCAGCTTAACGACGCAGGTAATTTCTATTTCACCAAAGACCTTAATGTCGGTATGAATACCTTCACCGTTACGCATAAATCCAAGACTTATACATACAAAATCGAACGAAAAATCGTTGTTATGAAGTCAATCACCGCTTCAATTTCTGAGGGTAAGACCCTTCAGGTAGACGGCGGTACAAAAATCAACCTTTCCGTTAAAGCCTATAAGGGTTCTGAAATTTACGGCATAGTCAACGGAACTACTGTTCCTATGAAAGAGGTTGAAGGTAAGACAAACGAAGACGAGGACGACGTAAACTCCTCGTACGTCCGCTATAAGGGCACTTATACTGTTCCCGACGGAATAATCGGTCAAGAGCAGGAGCTCGGTACTATTAAAATATACGGCAGCAACAGCGGTTACAGCATGGAGGTTATCGGCGCTTCGGTAATCGTCAATGCCAAGCCCCAGCCTGTTATAAAGCATGAGGCGGAAATGTCCGATGCAAACAGCGTCGGCACAGGCGAGGTTATCGGTACGCTTGAATCTCTTTACAAGGAAAGCGACAGCGTTACTTATGTAAAGACAAGCTCTGATTACACAATCGTTTATGACGGCAAAACTGCCGATGATATACAGTCGCCTGTATTCTCACAGCTTCCCGCAGGCACTATTGAGCCTTATAAATCCACTTCGGGCAACTATTATCTGACCGAATCAGGCAAGCGTATCCCAATCAGTGCTTCTACTCTGGCTGACGGACACGGAATTGAGAATAATGCGCTTCTCGTTAAGGCAATCGGCACTTCAAACGGCAAGAGCTACATAAAAATAAACATGGATTACAAAACCAGCTTCAATATAAAGCTGGTGGGCAACAACTATTACACAGGCTGGGACGGTGATTATAACCTCAGCTCCTTTACAGCAACCCATGTTTCCATAACCTTTGAGAATGTAACAAGCGTTACAAAGCTTCCGTCATTTGAGAACAACATGGTGTTCAGCGACGGTACATGGGACACCGTTACCGAAGATAACGGTACGAAATTCCGTCTCCTGCTTACCCTGAGACAGCCCGGTGTTTATGCGGGTCATGGTTCGTATTACAATAATGACGGCGACCTTATGCTGACCTTCGGCGTTCCTACAAACTCTCTCAAGGGTCTCACAATTGTTGTTGACCCAGGTCACGGCTACGGTAAATCCGCAAGCTCAATTGACCCCGGAGCTGTCGGCGAGGTTGTTGAACAAGAGGTTGTGCTTGCAATTTCAAAGAAGCTTACCTCTGCCCTTCAGGACGCAGGCGCAAATGTTATCCGCCTTAAGACCGAAAGCCAGTTCCTGCTTACAAAGGAGCGACCGATATATGCCCGCGGTTACGGATGCGACCTGTACCTGTCAATTCATGCCAATAAGGCAAGCGGCAGCGCCAAGGGTACTGAGGTTTACTACTTCACTTCATATTCTCAGCCCCTCGCAGCCTCAATTTCAAGCAGTATTGCTTCGTATTTCACTAAAAATGTTTACTCTGATGGTGCTGACAAGAACCGAGGTGCCAAGTATAGCTATTATCATGTGACATTGCAGCAGGATTTCCCCTCTGTACTTGTTGAAGTAGGCTTCGTTGACCATATCGAGGACGCTATGGCAATGTCCTCTTCAACTCACCAGAAGGGTATCGCCAACGCCATTGTCAGCGGTATAAAGAACTATCTGTCCAGAAGCAATATTTCCTATGCTTCCGAGGGTTCGACAAACGTAACTGTTCCCGATAACGATGAAGAAAACGAATCTGAGGAAACAGAAGAAACAACCGTTCCGCCTGAGGATGAGCCTGAGATTTCCGATGAAACAGAAGAAACAACAGGCGGTGAAGGAGAAATCACAGAGGAAACGACTGTTCCCGAAAACACAGATGTTCCTGAAAGCACTGATATTTCTGACACTTCACCCGAAGAAAGCGGTGACGGTGAATTCATTCCGCCCTCGTGGGGCGAAAATCCCGGCTCAGAAACGGAACCACCCGCAGAAACAACGGTTCCTGAAGCTTCCGCAGAACCCGAAGGAACCACGACCAGCGACCCTTGGTCGGGCGGAATTATCCCTCTTTAAAAGTTTTTTAAAAAAATATCGGAAATAGCTTGCAATCACAGCTGTTTTTTGGTATAATAATTAAGGTCTTTTGCCTGAAAGCCGTTTTTATGCGTTTTTTACAGGCTTATTTGAAACAAAGAAAGGATTGGTGGCAATCATGCCGGCAAGTATAGTAGTTGGTACCCAGTGGGGCGATGAAGGAAAAGGTAAGATTATCGACATTATCGCTTCAAGAGCAGACGTTGTTGTTCGTTCACAGGGCGGAAACAACGCAGGTCATACAGTAGTAAACAATGGTGAAACCTATAAGCTTCATCTTATTCCCTCAGGTATTCTTTATAAGGATACTCTCTGCCTTATCGGCGCAGGTGTTGTTCTTGACCCCAAGGACTTTATCGGCGAACTTGATTCTCTCGGTGCAAGAGGGGTTTCCTTCAATAACCTTAAGATTGACCCCAGAGCGCACGTTGTTATGCCCTGGCATATCACTCTCGACGGTTTATCCGAGCAGTTCAGAGGCAACAGCGATATCGGTACAACCAAGAGAGGTATAGGTCCTACATACATGGACAAGTACGAGCGCTGCGGTATCAGAGTTTATGATTTAATCAACCCTGAAATTTTTGCTGAAAAGGCAAGAAGCACAGGTATGCTTAAAAATAAGATTATAACTGAAGTATACGGCGGTGAAGCCCACGATATCGAAGCTATAATCAAGGAGTATACAGAATACGGCAAGCGTCTCAGACCCTATGTTGATGACGTATCCGTTATCGTATACAACGCTGCAAAGGATGGCAAGCAGATAATGTTTGAGGGCGCTCAGGCTACCCTTCTTGACATTGATTTCGGTACTTATCCTTATGTTACCTCCTCCCACCCTCTTTCCGCAGGTGTGTGCGTAGGTACAGGCGTTGGTCCTATGATGATCAACGATATAATCGGTGTTGCAAAGGCTTACACAACACGTGTGGGTAAAGGACCCTTCCCCACAGAGCTTGAAAATGAAACAGGCGAGCTTATCCGCAACAAGGGCGGCGAATTCGGTACAACAACAGGACGTCCCAGAAGAACAGGCTGGTTCGACGCAGTTATCGTACGTCACTCCGTACGTGTAAACGGTCTTTCAAAGCTTGCTATCAATAAGCTCGATACATTAAGCGGTATCGGCGACCTTAAAATCTGCGTTGCTTACAAGAAGGCTGACGGAACTATCCTTAAGGACTTCCCTGCTGCGCTTGAAGAGCTTGCTGACTGCGAGCCTGTATATGAAGAATTCAAGGGCTTCGATGAGGATATCTCGGGCTGCAAGAGCTTCGATGAGCTTCCTCAGATCTGCAAGGATTATATCCTTAAGCTTGAAGAGCTTTGTGAATGTAAGATTGCAATGGTAGGTATCGGTCCTGACAGAAGTCAGATTCTTGAACGATAAAATAGCTTAGCAAAAGGAATTGTCATAAGGCGCTCGCCTGAGGCAATTCCTTTTTCAGAATTTCAAAGAGGTGCTTTTTACTTGAATATTCTTTTTATAGGTGACGTTGTAGGTCAGACCAGCGGCGATTATCTCGCTGTCGTTCTGCCAAAGCTCAAAAGAGAATACGCTGTCGACCTTACAATCGTCAACGGCGAAAACTCCGCAGACGGCAACGGAATCACTCCTTTTTCCGCAAATCTTCTTCTGAACGGCGGTGCTGACATTATAACCACTGGCAATCACAGCTTCCGCAGACGGGAAATGAACGATATGTATGAGGAAAGCAGCGTTATCATACGTCCCGCCAATTTCGGAAATACCTACGGCAAGGGCTGGTGCATGGTTGATATGGGCAGAACCCGTCTCGCTGTTATTAACCTTCTCGGAATGGCTTATATGGATAACTGCGATAATCCCTTCCACTGTATTGACGATATCCTTAAGAAAATCGATACGCCGAATATAATAGTCGATTTTCACGCCGAGGCAACCTCCGAAAAGAAAGCTATGGGATACTATCTTGAGGGCAGGGTTTCTGCGGTTCTCGGAACTCATACACATGTTCAGACCAACGACGAGGAAATTCTGGGCGGTCACACGGGTTATATAACTGACGTCGGCATGACAGGTGCAAAGCGCTCAGTGTTGGGTGTTGATAAAGATGTGATAATAGCGCGCCTTACCACCTATTATCCACAGAAGCACACCTACCCCGAAGGCGATATCATGGTAAACGGTGTCGTTGTTACAATTGATGAAAAGTGCGGTAAATGCACTGACATAAAGAAAATAAATATCTGACAGAAAGGAAAAAATCATGGAAGCTATAAAGGTTTCGTCAAGAAGCGTACCCAAGGCCGTAGCCGGCGCAATAGCCGCCGCTGTGCGTGAGGAAGGCTCCGCCGAGGTTCAGGCGGTAGGCGCAGGTGCAGTAAATCAGGCTGTAAAGGCTATTTCAATTACCCGTGTGTTTTTTGAAGAAGAAAACACAGAAATCGTATGTATTCCCTCATTTTCAGAGCTTGAGGTGAACGGCGAAGCTAAAACGGGTATAAGCTTTATTGTTGAGAAAAGGTAAGCGTGTAAAAATCACTTACTTTTTTACAAAAAATTGTTAAAAACCATTGACAAACATTGCTTGTTATGGTATAATATAGTAAATTAAATTTACAGAAAGGAATGATTATCTGATGTCACTTATCGTTCAGAACCTTTCAAAGTCATTTAACGGACACGTAGCTGTACGCGACCTGTCGTTCGAGTTTGCCGAACCCGGCGTTTTCGCCTTCCTCGGCACAAACGGCGCAGGCAAAAGCACCTCTATCCGTATGATTCTGAATATGCTGAAGAAAGACAGCGGAACCGTTCTCTGGAATGGGAGAGAATTAAACGTACTTGAGGAAAATATCGGTTATCTTTCGGAGGAGAGAGGTCTTTACCCGAAATATAACGTGCTTGAGCAGATGTATTATTTTGCATCGCTCAAGGGTATGAAGAAGGCGCAGGCTACTGCGGCTATCGACTACCTTTTCGACCGCCTCAGAATCAATGAATACCGCAAAAAGAAAGCTGAACAGCTTTCAAAGGGTAACCAGCAGAAGGTACAGCTTGCGGCTGCGCTTATAAGCAACCCTAAGCTTATTATACTTGACGAGCCTTTAAGCGGTCTTGACCCCGTAAATGCGGATTTGTTCAAGGAAATTATCCGCGAGGAGCGCGACAAGGGCAAGTACATCATCATGTCCAGCCACCAGATGGCGACAATTGAAGAATTCTGCGAGGACTTGGTTCTTTTACACCGCGGTGAGGTTGTTTTACAGGGTAATCTCAACAAAATCAAAAAGGATTACGGTCGTGTAAACCTTACTGTAAAGGCTGACGGAGAATTCCTTGATATTGCTGAGGAATGCGGTCTTGTTGTTGTTGAAGACACACCCAACGGCACGGATTTCAAGGTTAAAAACGAAGCGCAGGCCCAGGAGCTGCTCAGAAAGATGCTTGACAAGAATATAAACGTTGTCACCTTCGACCTGAGAGAGCCTTCCCTGCATGAATTATTTGTTGAAAAATGCGGCGGTGACGCTGTAACAGAAAGTGCAGGTGCTTCAAATGAAAACTAAAGGCTGGAAAAGTATATTTTCATTTACATTTTTACAGAAAATCAAGACAAAAAGCTTTATTATAAGCACTACAATTATTTCGCTGATAATAGCGCTTATTGCCGCTACCGCGAACATCCTTCCCGTTGTGCTCCTTGAAGATGAAATTAACAAAATCGAAGGCGCACTTGAAGGCGATACAAGCGTTTTCACTGTTGACAAGCTTCTTGTTGCGGACGAAACAGGTCTTAACCCCGATTTCTCGGTGACTGCCGCTTCCTTCAACCTCACAGCGGAGAGCATTGACCCGTCAGAGGTTACCGCAAAGATTGACGAGCTTGCTGAAACAAGTGAAAATATCATGCTTGCACACCTCTCTATGCACGAGGAACATCTTTACATTGATACCTACTACTCAGGCGAAAATTCCACAATTGATGAAGCTGACTGCAGCTCTGTGCTTTCACTTCTTTCAACTCAGCTTGAAATGACATATCTCAGCTCTATCGGTGTTCCCTCTTCTGAACTGTCCACCGCAATGAGCGGAGTTTCCACAACCATAACCGCTGCAGGCGACGAACCTGTTTCCATGATTGAAGAAATCGTAAATATGATTGTACCCATGCTTAGCTCTTTGGTGCTGTTCATGTTTATCTTCATATACAGTTCAATGGTAGCGGAAGCGGTTGCAATCGAAAAATCCTCCCGTGTAATGGAATACCTCCTTACTTCTGTAAGCCCTCTCTCCATTATTATCGGTAAGGTGCTCGCTATCTGCGTAGTTGCTCTTATGCAGTTCCTCATTATACTCAGCGCAGGCGCACTCGGATTTATCGTTTCAATGCCCTTCGGTATCTTCTCTAAGATTGACAGTCTTGTTGCCGCTGCAGCCGACGCTCAGGCAGGTCTTGAGGCTCAGTCGGTACTCACTGATATTCTGGGAATATTCTCTTCAGTAAATATCGGAACATTGCTTATTATAATTGTAACATTTATTTTAGGCTTCCTTCTCTATGCTCTTATCGCAGGTCTTGCAGGCGCAAGCATCAGCAAGATGGAGGATCTCTCCGCCGCTGTACAGCCCATGTCCATTATCGGTGTGCTTGGCTTCTACCTTGCGTATATGCCTCAGATTAATAGCACAGACGGCGAATCCAACATCATTTCAATCATCGCAAGATATATTCCTATTTCTTCACCCTTCTGTCTGCCCTCCGCATATATGCTTGGTCAGGCAACACTGGTTGAAACACTCATCAGTCTTGCAATTCTGCTTGCATGTGTAGTTGTACTCTGCCTTATCGTTGCTAAGGTTTATGAGCATATCGTTCTTCATACAGGCGACCGTCTCAAGATTGCGGATATGCTGAAAATGGCTGACAACAAGAAATAAGATTAATACCGTGCAGTTTATAAAGCTGCACGGTATTTGCAAATAGCGAAAGGAGCTTATTATGAAAACCTGCCCTGTCTGTAAAAATCATATTGAGGGCATTGCAGAAAAATGCCCGCGCTGCGGCGGAACACTTATAGATGAATGTTCGGTAAAAACCAAAAACAACTTGAAAAAATCAATGGAACTTGACAATGGCGTTATAGAGGTTGTCGGTGATATTTTAGAAGGAGTTCTTGAAGCTGTTATTATAGACGGATTGACATAATGAAAGCCTGCGGATTTCCGCAGGCTTTTACTTTAATAACCGTACTTCTTCCTTTTACCTATAAGGAAAAGAATCATTACCGCAACCGCCATGATTTCAGCCGCTACCACGGAAATCCATACCCCGTCAATTCCCCATATCAACGGGAAAAGCAGAACTGCCGCGACCTGAAAGATAAGTGTTCTGAGAAAGGAAATAGTCGCTGAAGTAAAACCATCATTAAGGGCAGTAAAGAAAGATGAACCGAAAATAGCCATGCCCGAAAACAAGAATGAAAAGGAATAAATCAGAAATCCGCGGCGTGTAAGCGAAAACAGAGCTTCGTCATATCCCACAAAAATTCTTGAAAAGGAACCGCCAGAAGCTCAGCTATAATTACCATGCTTACAGAGCATACAAGGATAATTCTGATACTCTTGCGCAACAAGCCTTTAAGCTCATCTTCGTGTCTTGCACCGTAGTGGAAGCCTATTACAGGTGCTGTACCGATTGAGTAGCCGATAAACATAGAATTGAAAACAAAGCCCACATACATCAGAACGCCATAAGCCGCAACACCGTTTTCACCTGCATACGCCATAAGCTGAATGTTATATAACATTCCCACAATGGACATTGAAATATTGCTCATAAGTTCAGACGAGCCGTTTGTGCAGGCTTTCAGAAGCGCTCTGCCGTCAAAAACGGTTTTCGACAATCTGAGAAGGCTGGTGTTTGGTCTGAAAAAGTAAATAAGAGGAATTATTCCGCCTACCGCCTGACTGACAGCAGTAGCTGACGCAGCACCTATAAGACCAAAATCAAAAACCGCTACCAAAAGCGCATCAAGCACCATATTTGTAACGCCCGAAGCTACTGTTACAGCAAGCCCGAGCTGCGGCTTTTCAGCTGTGATGAAAAAACTCTGAAACTCAAGCTGAAGCATATACGCAGGAAGTGCCAGCAGAATTATTCTGCCATAAGTCACACAATCAGAGAGAAGCTCACCCTCAGCACCCATCAATGCAGCAACATCAGGCAGGAATATTATTCCCACTGCTCCAATTACCACACCTGTTATAAAAGAAGTATACACGAAAAGAGAAAAATTGCTGTTCGCCTTTTCCTTATTCCCTTCCCCCAGCGTTTTCGCAACAAGTGCACTGCCGCCTGTTCCGAACATGAAGCCTGCCGCACCGAGAATCATTAATACGGGCATTATGAAATTTACTGCAGCGAAGGGCGTTTTTCCTACCCAGTTGGAAACGAAATATCCGTCTACTACACCATATATAGATGTGAAAACCATCATTGCTATTGAAGGCAATGTAAAACGCAGCAGCTTTTTGTATGTAAAGCTGTCTGACAGCTGTATTCTCATGATGAAACCACCTTTAATAAAAAAATAAGCGCCGCGGCATAAAAACCGAGCGCACCCGACATCTTATCAATCCTGCAGCTGCGGCTTGCGGATTCTCCGATGACCAAAAATATCCAATAGTAAAAAATCCACCGAATAATCGGTGGATTTTGGCACGCCAGGAGGGATTCGAACCCCCGACCCTCTGGTTCGTAGCCAGATACTCTATCCAGCTGAGCTACTGGCGCATAAGAACAATTTTCACTGCCCTCAATCGACTTATACATTATATCACAGCTTTTTTTATTTGTCAAGCACTTTTTAAAAATATTTTCAGATATTTCCATTCTTCGTAAACAAACTCGGCTAAGACTTGTCAAAGATTTCACGCGCACCAACAAAATTTTTCATTATTTTTAAAAATAGCTTGAAATTTCAGCGAAAATGTTGTATAATATATTTGATTTTGCGGTTTTGAAAAAATACCGCTTTTTAGTACATTTAAAAGTAAAATTAAGGAGTTGAACACATTGATTAACTTAATGTCGTTATCCGCCGCTGCTGCGGAAGCTGCTGATGCAGTTCCCGTTGTAGAAGGCAACTGGGGATTAATCGGGTCAACAGTAGTCACAGGTATCGCTATTGTTTTCCTTATCCTCGCTATCCTCATCTTCTTCCTCTGGGCAATGGGTAAAATCTTTATGTCTGCGGAAAATTCCAAGAAGAAAAAAGCCGAAATCAAGGCTGCCGAAGCTGCCGCTTCAGTACCTGCTCCCGCAGTACAGCCTGAAGAAGCGGAAATTTACGAGGAATATGAAGATGATGATGAAATCATCGCCGTAATCTCCGCCGCTATTGCCGCTTATGGTGAAGCAGAGGGCAAGCAGTACAGAATCTGCGGTGTAAGAAAACGCGAAAAGTCTCAGCGTACAGGCTGGAGCGCGGCAGGTATCGCAGATAATATGCGCGGTTTCTAAAAATAACGAAAGGACAAAAACAATATGTTTGAGATATTTCTTGACACAATAGCTCAGCTCTGGAGTGAATCCGCCTTCTGCAACATTACTTTGCAGCAGGGTATTATGCTTCTTATCTCCTTCTTCCTAATGTATCTTGCTATTGTAAAACAGTACGAGCCTATGCTGATGCTTCCTATTGCTTTCGGTATGGCGCTTACAAATATTCCTGGTGCGGAAATGTATCACCCCGAATTTTTCCTTTCGGGTGATATTGACTTTGGTCAGGTTCTTCACGACGGCGGTCTGCTTGATATAATCTACCTCGGCGTCAAGCTTCAGCTCTTCCCGCCGCTTATATTCCTCGGCATCGGCTGTATGACCGACTTCGGTCCTCTTATTGCCAACCCGAAGAGCTTCCTTCTCGGTGCAGCTGCGCAGGGCGGTATTTTCGTAACCTTCCTTGGCGCTTGTGCTCTTACAGCTACAGGTATTGTTGATTTCAACCTCGCACAGGCAGCCTCCATCGGTATCATCGGTGGTGCCGACGGTCCTACCGCTATCTACCTTACATCAAAGCTTGCACCTGAGCTTCTCGGTTCGATTGCCGTTGCGGCTTACTCCTACATGGCGCTCGTTCCTGTAATTCAGCCGCCTATCATGCGTCTTCTTACAACAAAGAAGGAGCGTTCCATTAAGATGGGTCAGCTCAGACCTGTTTCCAAAACAGAAAAGATTATTTTCCCTATCGCTGTAACAATTATCGTTTCTTTTATCGTTCCTTCTTCTGCTCCTCTTGTAGGTATGCTGATGCTGGGTAACCTCTTCAAGGAAAGCGGCGTTGTTGAAAGACTTGTAAAGACAGCTTCCAACGAGCTTATGAATATCATTACTATCATGCTCGGTGTAACTGTCGGTGCAACAGCTACCGCTGCAAACTTCCTTTCTATCAGAACAATTATGATTGTTGTACTCGGTCTTATCGCCTTCAGTATCGGTACTGCCTGCGGTCTGCTTCTCGGTAAGCTCATGTGCAAGCTCTCCGGCGGCACTATCAATCCCCTTATCGGTTCTGCAGGTGTATCCGCTGTACCTATGGCTGCACGTGTATCTCAGAAGGTTGGTCAGGAAGAAAACCCCTCCAACTTCCTCCTTATGCACGCTATGGGTCCGAACGTTGCAGGTGTTATCGGTTCCGCTGTTGCGGCAGGTGTACTCCTCGCTATCTTCGGTTAATCGCTTAATAAAATCAACTCCGTATCGGTTAAAACTGATACGGAGTTTTTTCATACCTTATTTTCTTAATCTGTAAGAATTAAAAACAACCTCTTCCCTTTTCATTTCAGAAATCATATCCTTATAACAGTTCACAAACTCAAAGCCCGATTTTTCAATAACACGATTGCTGGCGATATTATCCTTCATAGCTTCAATGACAATGGTTTCATAACCGTCTGAAAACAGCTCGGCTATAACAGCTTTCAGAGCTTCTGTCATATAACCGTTATTCCAGTATTTTCTGCCCGAGCAATAGCCGATAACAGGATTGCCGTGATGATAACCGACTACGTCAATCATTCCCATAAGCTCACCGTCAGATTTACGCTCGATACCATAACGATAGCAGTTATCCTCTTCGTATTCCGAAAGCCAGAATTTCATTATATGCTCGGTTACAGCAATACTTTCATGTGCATACCACGTTACATATCTTGCAACCTCGGGGTCGCTTGCCCAGTTATTGAAAATAGCCTCAGTATCCCCGGCGGTTATATACCTTAATTTAAGCCTTTCTGTTTCAAGTTCACGCATTCTTATCACCTCTGCAAATTTTCAATTATTATATCATGCACAAGCACCTTTGTCAATTGGCTTTATGCTTCCTGCGATACTCTCCTGCAGTTATCCCTGTGCGAGACTTGAACTGGCGGATAAAATGAACATCGTTTTCATATCCGCACAGCTCCGCTATCCTGTTAACGGGAAGCAAAGTATTTTTTAAATAGTATTTAGCCATATTAAGCCGCGCAGTCAGCACATCTTCATAGCAGCTTATGCCGAATTCACTTTTATATAACGCCTGAAAGTGTGACGGGCTAAGCGAAACCATTGCGGCGAACTCAGCTATGGAGCGACAGGCGGTGGGATTTCGGTAAATCTCTGCACGCAGAGCACGCAGGGCGTCGTAATGTGCGGAATTATGATGCGAATTTTCCTTTTCTTCTCCGCCAAGCTTCGCAAGAATGAGCCGAAGCAGCAAATCGGTACACTCACCCTTATTTACCCCATCCGAAACGTGCTCAAGGTTGAGCTGAAGCATGAGATTTTCAACGGCGGCAATATCCGAAACCCGCACAATCGTATTAAAAGGCAGTTGTATACGTCGGAAGAAGGACTCATCCTCTTCAATATCAAAATGTATCCAGTGGTTCACAAATTCATTTCCGTAAGCACAGTAGTACTGAGGACAGGTTTTTGAATATATAATGGCCGAATCGGGATTTACTGTTATAAAAGTATCATTTATACGCACCTGCGCGGCTGTTTTGAAAATTACAAGCAGATTATCGCCCGAACCCTCGGGACGTTCAAGGGCGAAATCTCTGCTGTGGCGGTAATCTATACCTAAAGCGTGGAGCTGCATACGAAACCTCTTTTCTAAAAATCGTAGGATATATCAGTTATAAAAATATTATATATCATTGAAAATATTTCGTCAAGGTGTAAAATTAAATTATGATAAAAACTGCACGAAAGGATAATTATTATGAAGAAGCTCAGAATGATTATTAACCCTCTTGATAAGAAAAGCCATATCAACAAGGAAATCTACGGTCACTTTTCCGAACACCTCGGCAGATGCATTTATAATGGTATCTATGTAGGCGAGGATTCCTCTATCCCTAACACCGACGGTATCAGAAATGACGTTATCGAAGCCTTCAAGAAAATCGGTATGCCCGTTCTCCGCTGGCCCGGCGGCTGTTTCGCAGATACATACCACTGGAAGGACGCTATCGGTGATAAGGCTGACAGAAAAAAGATGATAAATGTACACTGGGGCGGTGTTACCGAGGACAACAGCTTCGGTACACATGAGTTTTTCCGTCTGTGCGAGCTGGTAGGCTGTGAACCGTACATTGCTGGCAACCTCGGAAGCGGTTCTGTGCAGGAGATGGCTGAATGGGTTGAGTATATGACCTCTGACGATATTTCTCCCATGGCTGACCTCAGAAGAAAGAACGGTCAGGAAAAAGCATGGAAGCTTAAGTATTTCGGTATCGGCAACGAAAACTGGGGCTGCGGCGGAAACATGACCCCCGAATACTATTCCGATGAATACCGCCGTTACCAGTCCTTCTGCCGTGATTACAGCGGCAACCAGCTTTTCAAGATTGCATGCGGACCCAACGCTTTTGACTATAACTGGACCGAAGTTATCATGAAGAATATCACTCCCTGGCACATGAAGGGTATCTCTCTCCATTTCTACACTGTTCCCTACTCAAACTGGGCAGATAAGGGCAGCGCTACCGTTTTCAGCAATGAAGATTACTACGCAACTATTGAAGAAACAATGCGAATGGAAGAACTTCTTACCCGTCACAGTGAGATTATGAACCGCTACGACCCCGAACATAAGGTTGGACTTATCGTTGACGAGTGGGGCTGCTGGTTCAATGTTGAAGAAGGCACAAACCCAGGCTTCCTCTACCAGCAGAATACAATGCGTGACGCTATCGTTGCGGCTATCAACCTCAACCTTTTCAATCAGCATTCCGACAGAGTAATTATGGCCAACCTCGCACAGGTTGTGAATGTTCTCCAATCCGTAATCCTCACCGAAGGAAAGGAAATGGTGCTGACGCCCACATACCACGTATTTGACCTTTATAAATGTCACCATGACAGCACACTTATTTATAGCTACACTGAAAACGAAAAAATCGAAGGTAAAAACTACGATACTATTTCTCAGTCCGCTTCAATTGACAGTGATGGTAAAATCCATATCACAATTTCCAACTGCTCTCTTGACAACGAGTTTGAAATTGACTGCAATATTGTTGATACAGCTGTAAAATCTGCATCCGCAAGAATTGTAACAGGCGAGGTTCATAACTTTAACGATTTCGGTGCCGCTGAAAAGATAAATGCACAGGATCATAACGTTGAAGCTGCTGACGGACGCATCACTGTAAAGGTTCCGCCCTGTTCAGTTATCGCCGTTGAGGTTATTCCCGAATGAAGGTAATCTGCAAACGGTGCCTTTTATCGGAAATAAGCGATGAGGATACCAAAAAGACCATTGAAGAACTGATACAGACAATGCCCGAGGATAAAAAAGCTGACGCAACCCTGTACAGAAGCAGGCTTGATATCTGTAAGAGCTGTGACTACCTGAACGGCGGAATGTGTACGCGCTGCGGTTGTTATGTAGAACTGAGAGCCTTGCAGAAGGTCAGAAAATGTCCTCACGAAACGCCAAAATGGTAATTATAAACAGCCCTGAAAGCCTTACGGCTCTCAGGGCATGATTATTTTTACAGCATTATCAAAAAGCGGTAGTTTTCAACATTTTCACCAGACTTTTCAACATAAAAACTATTGACAAACCATAAATATATCACTTTTGCACAAATTTGAAACATATATTTCTACATCGCTGACCGATTTTTCACAAAAAATGGGTAGATTTTTTATTAAAAATCGTGTATAATTATAGCCAAGGTGATTTTCACCAAAACTACTCTTTGGGGGTTCATTATGAAAACTTATAAATGTAAAAACATCAGAAACATCGCGCTTGCCGGACATGGCGGAAGCGGTAAGACCTCCCTCGCGGAAGCTCTTATGTTTGTAAGCGGCGGTCTCGACAGAATGGGTAAGGTCTCAGACGGAAGCTCAGTATGTGACTACGACCCTGACGAAATAAAGAGAAAGATTTCCCTTAACACTTCCCTTGCTTATGCAGAATGGAAAGACGTTAAGATTAATATGATAGATACTCCCGGTCAGTTCGACTTTATCGGCGGAATGTACGAGGGTATCCGCGCCGCTGAAAGCGTTATCATCACTCTCCCTGCAAAGGACGGCGTTGAGGTAGGTACAATCAAGGCTTA
>JAFUNV010000158.1 GCA_017472865.1 Ruminiclostridium sp.
ATATCATCACCTACTGTGAATACCTCATAGCCGTCCTTCTTATATCCCTCGGGGGGAATAAGCATAGCAAGGTTTGTCTTACCGCAAGCGGAGGGGAATGCTGCTGTAATGTACTTAACTTCGCCGTTAGGCTTTTTAACGCCGAGAATAAGCATATGTTCAGCCATCCAGCCTTCCTTCCAGCCCTGGTAGGAAGCGATACGAAGAGCGAAGCACTTCTTGCCGAGAAGAACGTTACCGCCGTAAGCGGAGTTGATGGACCAGATTGTGTTATCTTCAGGGAAGTGAACGATATATCTGTTTTCAGGATCAACGTTAGCCTTGGAGTGTAAACCGCGAACGAAGTCATTGGATTCGTCACCGAGGTTCTTGAAAGTGTCAGCGCCCATTCTTGTCATGATAGCCATGTTGAGAACAACATAAATGGAGTCTGTAAGCTCAACACCTACCTTAGCAAGAGGAGAGCCGATAGGTCCCATGGAGTAGGGGATAACATACATTGTTCTGCCCTTCATAACGCCGTCATACATGGGAGTAAGCTTAGCGTACATTTCAGCAGGATCGCACCAGTAGTTTGTAGGACCTGCATCTTCCTTATTCTTGCAGCAGATGAATGTTCTGTCTTCAACTCTTGCTACATCGTTTGGAAGAGTTCTGTGATAAAGACAGCCAGGGAGCTTTTCCTGGTTGAGCTTAATCATTTCGCCTGTGGAAACAGCTTCAGCTCTGAGTTCGTCAAGCTGCTTTTCGCTGCCGTCAATCCATACTACCTTGTCGGGTTTTGTGAGAGCAATCATCTCATCTACCCATTTTAAAACGTTAGGGTTTTTTGTCATGGTATTTCTCCTTTGGTTTATTCAGGAACGTATTTTTCAACGCCCGCATTTACAAATACTGAAACAATGTACTCGTTTCACAAATACTATTATATCTTATTTTTCGCAACAGGTCAATAGTTTTTTCATTTTTTTCCTTTCTTTTTTGCAAAACGCCTTAATATTGACATTTGTTTACTGTGTGTGGTATATTTAAATTGTATATTTTCTTTTGTACGAAAGGATATGACTATGGACGAAAGATTTTCAAGAGCAGAGCTTATGTTCGGCTCTGAGGCGATGAAAAAGCTGAAAAATGCAAGGGTTGCGGTGTTCGGCATAGGCGGGGTAGGCGGATATACCGCCGAAGCACTTGCCAGAAGCGGAATAGGCACTCTTGAACTTATAGACAACGACGACGTAAGCGTTTCAAATATAAACCGTCAGATTTACGCTCTCGACAGCACAGTGGGTAAATTAAAGGTTGAAGCGGCAAAGGCGCGTGTACATGATATTTGCCCTGATACTGTTGTCAATACGCACGCCTGTTTTTTTATGCCTGAAACGGCGGACAGCTTTGATTTTTCGGTTTATGATTACGTTGTTGACGCAATCGACACAGTTACGGGCAAACTGGAGATAATAAAGCGCGCCAAGGCAGCGGGCGTTCCCGTAATTACTGCAATGGGTGCGGGAAATAAGCTTGACCCTACTCTTTTCAGAGTTGCGGATATATCAAAAACAAAGGTCTGCCCGTTGGCTAGGGTGATGAGATATGAGCTGAAAAAGCTTGGGATAAAGGGCGTAAAAGCAGTTTATTCCGAAGAAGAACCCATAAAGCCCGATGTAAACCCCGACGACCCCCAGAGTGCGGTAAGGAGAAGTATCCCCGCTTCAAATTCCTTTGTACCTCCCGTGGCTGGCCTTATTATGGCGGGCGAGGTTATCAAGGACATTGCAGGTATAAATTGAGTGGGGTGAAATTATGCTTAAAGACAAGAAATTTCTTATACCGATTATTATATATGCAGTGCTGCTTATATTATCGTTTTTGTTTCAGCTTCCCGAAATGTCATGGGCAGATGATGCGGAACTGGCAGCAAGCTATCACGAGAGAGACAGGTATGGATTCTTAATCGGATTGTCTACAATGATAAGTATGTTCTTTTTCGGTACCCTGGTAGTCATGACATCGGTATATATGTTTTCAGCAATGGTCGGTGCGGCAAAAAAGCAGGATAAATCTGTTATAAAAAGGCGGATTGTATTGTTCTTTATCGGTGCGGTTTTCTGTATGCCGCCTGTTGTAACACTGTTGTTTGCTGTTTTACCGCATTAAAACAAAATTTTGAAAATATCTTGATATTACTCCCGTTTTATGATACAATTAATCTGTATTTTTATGCTGTTCAAACCCTTATTATAAAGGAGAGGAAAAATGAAAAAAGCTATTTCGATAATAACCCTTTGTGCGGTTCTGCTTTCGGCGTGTTCTGCACCTGAATATCCCGACCGCTCCGATGCTCAGACCACAGGCGGTTCTGCGGTAACAGCACCCACAGAATCTGCTGAAACACAGCCGTCAGAGCAGAATACGGGAGATACATCAACAGAAGCTTTATCGCCTGAGGTGTCGGCTACGACCGACAGCAAGGCGCCCGCTTCAGCGGACAGTGAAGCTCCTGACGTCACAACCACGGAAGCAAAGCAGGAGGCGGCAAATACAAATGGCTTATCTGCTTATGCAACTGAGTATGAGGGAAAAGAGCAGACCTCGGAATTCAACTATGGTGAGGCTTTGCAGAAATCCATACTTTTCTATGATTTACAGCGTACAGGCGATTTACCTGATGATTTCCGCAGTAACTGGCGCGGAGATTCCTGCCTTAATGACGGTGCAGACGCAGGTCTTGATTTAAGCGGCGGTTTTCTTGACGCAGGAGATAATGTGAAATTCAATCTCCCTATGTCCTACACCTGCTCAATGCTGGCATGGTCAGTGCTTGAGGATTATGATTCCTATAAGGAAAGCGGACAGCTTGAATACATACTGGATAATATCCGCTGGGGCAGTGATTATTTCATGAAATGCCATCCCGAAGCCAATGTTTACTATTACCAGGTGGGCGACGGCAACGCCGACCACGGCTTCTGGGGCTCCGCAGAGGTAGTTGAAGCGCAGATGAAGCGCCCCAGCTACAAGGTGGATATGAATAACGGCGGTTCTACCGTTGCTGCGGAAACCGCTGCGGCTTTAGCGTCCGCGGCAGTAGTTTTCAAGGACAGTGATTCTGCTTATTCCGCTGAGTGCCTTAAGCACGCCAAGGAGCTTTTCAGCTATGCGGAAACCGTAAAAAGCGATTCGGGTTATACCGCCGCCAACGGCTTTTATACCTCCAACAGCGGCTTCAAGGACGAGCTTGCATGGTCGGCGTACTGGCTGTATAAGGCAACGGGCGATAAATCATATCTTGATAAATCAAAGCAGTATCTTTCCGAAACAAGCGGTGATTATAAATGGGCGCACTGTTGGGATGACGTTTCTTATGGAACTTCGCTCCTGCTCGCCATCGAAACAGGCGAGCAGACCTACAAGGACAGAATTGAAAAGCATTTCAATTACTGGCTCAATGAAATAAAGTACACTCCCAAGGGCCTTGCATGGCTTGACCAGTGGGGTGCGCTCCGCTATTCAACAACTACTGCGTTTTTAGCGGCAGTTTATGCTGATTCCGGAATCTGTCCCGATAATATGAAGGACACCTATCACAATTTCGCAAAATCGCAGATAGATTATGCTCTGGGCAGTTCGGGAAGAAGCTATGTTGTCGGCTACGGCGAAAACAGCCCGAAAAATCCCCACCACCGTACAGCCCACGGCGCATTTTCAAATAATATAGCAGAGCCTGCCGAAACGCAGCATACCCTGTTCGGTGCGCTTGTGGGTGGTCCCGACAGCGGTGATAATTACAGCGACGACCGCAGCAATTATATAAATAACGAGGTTGCCTGCGACTATAATGCAGGCTTTACAGGCGCTCTTGCCAAGCTTTACAAGACCTACGGCGGAAAGACCCTTGTCAATTTCGGTGCAGTAGAAGAGCTGGGCGAGGAGGAGCTGTATGCAGACGCTACGATTAACGTAATCGGTCAGGATTTTATCGAGATAAAGGCGCTCGTCTATAACAAGACTTCTACTCCCGCGCGCGTGACTGACGACTTAAAGCTCTGCTATTTCTTCGACCTTACGGAGGTAATTGAAGCAGGCGGCTCGGCTGATAACATTCAGGTTACCACAAATTATATGCAGGGCGGTTCAGCCAGCGATGTAATATGCTGGAACGAGGAGAAGAACCTTTATTATGTGGCAATTGATTTTACAGGCGTGAATATCTATCCAGGAAGTCAGGACAGTTATAAAAAGGAGGTTCAGTTCCGTATCAGAAATGCAGACGGCGTATGGGACAATACCAATGACCCTTCCTATATGGATGTTGCCGGTGTTTCAAGCGGCACTCTTACAAAGGCTTACAACCTGGCGTTGTATGAAGGCAGCACTCTTGTATTCGGAACAGAGCCAAATGAGACCAATACAGGTGTAAAAATTGAATCGGTTACAGGCAATAACGGCGGTAACAGCAATCAGAATAACAATAATAATCAGAATAATAACAATCAGGCTCAGCCTTCAGCTCCCGCAGTAAATGTGTCTGATAAGGGTACGGTAAGCGTAGAGCTTTCCCAGCAGGCAACACAGGGAAATGGAAACACTATAGCCTTCACTGTGAAGATTACCAACACGGGCGGTACAGGAATTGACCTTAGCAAGCTGACTATTGACTATTTATTTACAAAGGACGGCTCTCAGGAGCTTGCATTCTGGTGTGACTATGCAGATATCTCGGGCAGCGACTATCAGGCCTGCACGGACAGTATCAGCGGCACTTTCTCTTCCGCAAGCGGTGATAACGCAGACACAAAATGCACTATGACGGGAAGCGGAGTACTTGCGGGCGGAGATACCTTGCAGATTCAGGCACGTATAACAAAAACAGACTGGTCGGATTTCAACCTCGGAAACGATTATTCGGGCGGAAATTCGGAAAATATAACAGTTACATACAACGGAAAGGAATTATAATGAAGATTTCAGAAAAATTCGGTAAGGGTAAAACAGTCCTCTCCTTTGAGGTCTTTCCGCCCAAGAAAACAAGCAGTATTGAAACGGTTTACAGCACAATCGAGCAGCTTACGGACTTAAAGCCCGCATATATAAGTGTAACCTACGGTGCAGGCGGAAACCTTGCCAATAATTCCACCTGCGAAATAGCTTCGGCAATAAAGAACAAGTACAATACTGAGGCTATGGCGCACGTAACCTGTGTCAATTGTACAAAATCCGACCTTGAAACTATTCTCGGACGTTTCAGGGAAGCCAATATTGAGAATATCCTCGCTCTTCGCGGTGATATCAATCCTGATATTCCGCCGAAAACCGATTTTAAATATGCGAGCGAGCTGGTAACCTTTATAAAAGAGCATGGCGATTTCGGAATTTCAGGTGCATGCTACCCTGAGGTGCATGCGGAAGCTCCCGATATGGTTACGGATATACTCAACCTTAAAAAGAAGGTTGACGCAGGCGCAGAAACGCTTGTTACACAGCTTTTCTTTGATAACCGTGCATTCTACGATTTCCGCGACAAGGTTCGTATTGCGGGTATCAATGTGCCCATTTCCGCAGGTATTATGCCTGTTACGAACAAGAACCAGATTGAACGTATGGTTTCTATGTGCGGCGCAAGTCTGCCCCAGAAGTTCACAAAGATGATTCAGAAATACGAATTCAACCAGGAGGCGCTTATTGACGCAGGTATTGCTTATGCCGCCGACCAGATTGTTGACCTTATTTCAAACGGCGTGGAGGGTATTCACCTTTACACCATGAACAACCCTTATGTTGCAAGAAAAATAACCGATTTGATAGGTAAGCTTCTCTGATGGATATAAGAAAAGAGGCGCTTCGTTATCTCGGCTGCAAGGGCGAGCCTGACAGTCAGACTGATGAGCTGCTGACAGCGGCAGAAAAAGCGCTTGAAACAAATGTCAGCCCCGATTTTTGCTGGCGGGTGATGGATAAAGCGGAATGTGAGCATATTCTTATTGGTGAGGATATAAAAAATCATCTTGCAGATTCGCAGAAGGTTATTATCTTTGCGGCAACCCTCGGCGCCGAAGCGGACAGGCTTATCCGCACGGCAGAGGTAAGCAATATGGCTTATGCGGTTGTTCTTGACGCCTACGCAAGTGCGCTTATTGAAAGCTATTGCGATAGCTGTGAAGAAGAGATGAAGCAAAGAACAGGCGGGAATTATACATGGCGGTATAGTCCCGGTTATGGTGATTATCCTATATCGCTCCAGCGGGAGTTAATAAAGATTCTTTCAGCGGATAAAAAAATCGGGCTTACCGCAACGGAAAGCCATATACTTGTTCCGAGGAAATCCGTTACCGCAATTATCGGTATAACCCACTCGGTACGTGATGAAAACAGAAATAAATGTGACAGCTGCAGTATGAAGGAAACCTGCAGACTAAGAAAGGACGGGCTCGGCTGTGGACGTTAAAACACTTCTCAAACGTGACTATGTAATACTTGACGGCGGCTTCGGCACAGAAATGCAGAAAAGAGGCATGAAGGCGGGAGAAACCTCCGAAATAATGAATTTTAAAATGGAGGAGGAAGTATACGCTGTTCTGCGCTCCTATATTGAGGCAGGTTCTGATATTGTAAGTGCCAACACCTTCGGCATAAACCGCTTCAAGATGAAGGATACAGGCTATGGTGTTGCAGAAACAGTAGATAAGGCTCTCGATATTGCAAGACGCGCTGTTCAGGGTACGGATACCCTGGTGGCGCTGGATATCGGCCCTATCGGACAGCTTCTTGAACCTACGGGTACTCTTTCTTTCGAGGAAGCCTACGAGGTATTTAAGGAAATTATAGTTGCGGGACGGGATAAGGCAGACCTTATAGTTATCGAAACAATGACCGATTTATATGAGGTAAAGGCGGCAATTCTCGCAGCAAAGGAAAACTCCTGTCTGCCCGTATTTTCATACATGACCTTTGAGAAGAACGGCAGAACCTTTACGGGCTGTTCACCTGCCGCAATGGCGCTTACAATTGAAGGACTCGGCGCAGACGCAATCGGTGTGAACTGCTCGCTTGCTCCTACCGAGCTGTATGAAACAGTGAAGGAAATTTCAAGATGGACAAACCTGCCGCTGGTTGTAAAGGCAAACGCAGGTCTTCCTGACCCTGTAACAAATGAATACAGCGTTTCGGCTCAGCAGTTTGCGGAAGATTATAAGTTTTTCCGTGACAGCACAGGTGTTAAAATCTACGGCGGCTGCTGCGGCACCTCTCCCGAATATATAAGAGAGGTTAAGAAGATGCTTTCTGAAAAGGCTCCCGTAAAGCGTGAAGTGTGCAAAATACCTCCTGCGGTGTGCAGCTACGCAAAAACAGTGGATATCACAACTCCCAGAATTATCGGTGAGCGCATAAATCCCACGGGTAAAAAGCTCTTCAAGGAAGCACTCAGAAATAACGATATAAACTACATTCTGAATCAGGCGCTTGAGCAGATCAATGCAGGTGCAGATATCCTTGATGTCAATGTAGGTCTCCCCGAAATTGATGAAAAGGAAATGATGATAAGAGTTGTAAAGGCTCTTCAGGGAATAACAGACACGCCTTTACAGATAGACAGCACAAAGCCTGAGGTAATTGAAGCGGCACTCCGCGTATACAACGGCAAGGCTATTGTAAATTCTGTAAACGGAGAAGATGAAAGCCTTGACGCAATCCTTCCCGTTGTAAAGAAATACGGAGCAGCGGTTGTGGGTCTTACACTGGATAAGGGCGGCATACCTTTCTCGGCGGAAGAACGATTTGCAGTTGCCGAAAAGATAGTCAAAAGGGCAGAGGAATATGGTATCCGCCGTGAGGATATCTATATCGATTGTCTTACGCTTACCGTGAGCACCGAGCAGGCGGGCGCGGCGGAAACTCTGAAGGCTGTCAGAATGGTAAAGGAAAAGCTGGGCGTGAAGACTGTCCTGGGTGTTTCAAATATTTCCTTCGGTCTGCCAAATCGTGAGCTTGTGAACAGCACATTTTTATCTATGGCACTTCACAGTGGTCTTGACCTGCCGATTATCAATCCCAATCTTGCGGCAATGTCAGGCGCAGTGTTCGCTTACCGTGTGTTAAGCGGAATTGACGAAAATTCCGTACAGTATATAGAGCGTTTCGGTGGGGATAATCCTGCTTCAAAGCCTGCTGCGGCAAAATCTGAGATTACACTTGAATATGCAATCGAAAAGGGTCTTAAGGACGAGGCGGCGGCAATCACCGAAAAGCTGATACAGTCGGAAAACCCTATGGATATCATAAACAGTCGTCTTATTCCTGCCCTTGACCGTGCAGGCGCGGATTTTGAAAAGGGAAGGATATTCCTCCCTCAGCTTATTCTTTCCGCAAACGCCGCACAGGGCTGTTTCGGCGTTATCAAGGCGAAAATGCAAAGCAGCACCGAGCAGATTTCAAAGGGTAAGGTCGTGCTTGCAACCGTAAAGGGCGATATTCATGATATCGGAAAGAATATTGTAAGGACGCTCCTTGAAAACTACGGCTATACAGTTATAGATTTAGGTAAGGATGTCGCTCCCGAAACTGTTGTTGAGGCAGCGGTGAAGCACGAAGCAAAGCTTGTGGGCTTAAGTGCTCTTATGACAACAACCCTCGGTGCAATGGAAGATACAATAAAGCTTATCAGAGAAAAGAATGTCGACTGCAGAATTGTAGTCGGCGGTGCGGTTTTAACTGCTGATTACGCAGAAAAAATCGGAGCGGATTTCTACGCAAAGGACGCTAAGGAAACGGTGGATATTGCGAAGAAGGTTTATGGGTGATAATATGGAAATCTCAAAATCCCATATAGACAGCGGCAACAGCTTCGACTGGGGCAGAACCTCCGCCGATTATGCCCGCTATCGTGATATTTATCCCGAAATCTTCTATCAGAAAATCGCAGACAGAGGTCTTTGCGCAAAGGGTCAGAAAATACTCGACCTCGGCACGGGAACAGGTGTCCTTCCGCGCAATATGTATCACTACGGCGGCGAATGGCTAGGAACGGATATATCTGAAAATCAGATTGAGCAGGCGAAAATTCTTGCTAAAAAATCGGGAATGGATATAAAATTTGAGGCGGTTTCCGCCGAAAATGTCAATGCGCCTGACAACACTTTTGATGTAATCGCCGCCTGTCAGTGCTTCTGGTATTTCGACCACAAAATCGTGATGCCTGAGCTTAAAAGAATGCTGAAGCCCGACGGCAGATTGCTGATTTTATACATGGCGTGGCTGCCTTATGAAGATAAAATAGCAGGTGAAAGCGAAAAGCTTGTGCTTAAATACAGCCCTCAGTGGAACGGAGCAGGGGAGACCCGCCACCCGATTTGGCTCCCTGACGAGAAATCGGTTTATGAAAATTTCGAGGCTGTATTCAGCGAGGAATACGATGTTTGGGTGCCTTTTACGCGTGAAAGCTGGAACGGAAGAATGAAGGCCTGCCGCGGAGTGGGTGCGTCGCTTTCTCCTGAGAAAATCGCAGAGTGGGAAAAGGAGCATAAGGCGCTTCTTGAAAGAATTGCGCCCGAGAGCTTTGAAATCCTGCATTATGCTGCTATGATGGAACTAAAACCTAAAAAATAACCGAAGCCTGTAAGCAAGCGCTTACAGGCTTCTTTCTATCAGATTTATTATATCGGCCAAGTCATTACATACAATGCATTTCTTTTCCAGCTCTGCGGAAATGTCGCTGAAATCATGTATGTAAACACATTTCAGCCCTGCGCTGAGTGCGGAAAGTATGCCGTTTGTGCTGTCTTCGACAGCGATACATTCTTTGATATCCGTATCGGCCATCGCGGCGGCTTTAAGATAAATTTCGGGGTCGGGCTTTCCTTTTTCGATCTGGTCACCGCCGATTATAAAATCAAAACGGTCAAGAATTCCCGCAATTTTCAGGTATTTTTCTGCCTCATTTACAGGCGTTGAGGTGGCAATTACCGCTTTTATCCCTTTACTGCGGAGATAATCCGAGAGTTCGTGAAATCCCTTTTTTACGGCAATTCCGTGTTTGTTTCTGTAATTCTCACGGAAAAGATGAACCTTCGCACGCATTTCGTAATACGGGAAATCCGCGCCCAGATAGCTTTTGTACAGCTTCTCTGTTGAAGCGGGATTAAGCCCCGTGTGTTTATAGAACATTTCGTCGGTAAATTCATACCCGTTTTCGGTGAGAACGGTCGACCAAGCCAGTTTGGACAGTGGTTCTGTATCCAGAACCGTACCGTCCATGTCGAAAAGAACTGCCTTTATCATAATTTTTTAAACACCCTCGCGTTATTGGCACTTACAGGAACACCCTGTGACAGGTCGAATTTTTCTCCTGTGAGAATATCCTCAAAGCTGCCGTTCATATTTACGTTGAATGTGCACTCTGCGCCTGCATTTATCATGGCAACAACAGTTTCGCCGTCGCATTCTCTTGCGAAAGCATAGTTATGGTTCTGAAGCTGAAGCTGACGGTATGAGCCATTGCAGAGAGCCTTACTTCCGGTGTGGAATTTTGCCAGCTTTGATATGAAATCGGTAAGCTCGGTGTTTTCCTGAGGAGTGTAGGGAACACGGAGGCTGTCATCACCATTCTTCTTGTCGCCTTCCCAGCCGTATTCACCGCCGTAATATACGGCGGGTATGCCGGGCATTGTGAAGAGCAGGGCATAGACAGGTCTGAGGTGTTCTTTGTTTTTAAGGATTGTTGCAATCCTGCTGACATCATGGTTGTCAAGGAAGCAGTAAAGGTGCTTGTCACGGTAAATGCACCAGTTTTCACTGCCGAACTGACGATTGATTGAATATGCAATTTCAAACATATTCATGTCGTTGAAGCTGGAGTAAAGCCCTTTGTAGCATTCGTAATTCGTAACACTGTCCAGCATTTCGGGGTTGACCCACTTATTGTAATCGCCGTGCAGAGTTTCGCCCATAAGCCAGAAATCCTCGCTTATAGCTTTGCAGTGGCGGCGGAGTTCCTTCAGGAAATTTTCATCAAGACAGTAAGCAACGTCCAGTCTGAGGCCGTCAATGCCGAAATCCCTTACCCAGCCTGAAATACATTCTTTCAGATGATTTCTTACGTCGGCGTTGTAGAGATTGAGCTTTACAAGGTCATAGTGTCCCTCCCAGCCTTCGTAATAGAATCCATCATTGTAGTGGGAATTGCCATCGCGGAGGTGGAACCAGTCTTTATATTGGCTGTCCCAGCGCTTTTCGCGTACATCTCTGAACGCCCAGAAGTCTCTGCCAACGTGATTGAAAACACCGTCAACCACAACTTTAATTCCGTTTTCATGAAGAGCGTCGCAAACAGCTCTGAAATCCTCATTTGTGCCGAGGCGGCGGTCAATAACGCGGTAGTCAACCGTATCATAGCCGTGCTTTACGGACTCGAAAACAGGTCCGAAATAAACAGCGTTGAAGCCCATTTCCCTGATTTTAGGAATCTGATTTATTACCTCTCTGATTTCTCCTGTGGGAGCGCTCGCGTAGTTGTTAGGCTGAAGCTCACCGCAGTAGCCAAGGGGATATATGTGATAAAAACACGCTTTGTTATACCATTCCATAGAAATGTTCCTTTCAGATTTGTATAATTTTTACAAAAACAAAATGTTGTTTTCGCTTTTATTAGTGATTGTTTAATAATAGCATATTTCAATTAAGTTGTCAATTGAATTTCCATATTTCGGCAGCTTTTTTTGTTTTTTGATATTTTGCACAAAAAACACTCTGTTTTTTTAGTATTCTTTTTTCATAAGTTTTAACACAATGGTATGGATTTTTCTTTTTAATTATGTTATAATTACTATGTTAATGATTTAACGTATCTTTTAAGGAGGATTAGATATGGCTTTAAAGAAATGCGTTGTGCCTTTTGCAGGTACAGCGGAACAGGAGAAAGCCCTGAAGGCTACTATCGCTGAGCATATCGGTGATAAGGGCGCACTTATGCCTGTACTTCAGAAGGCTCAGGAAATCTACGGATATCTCCCTATCGAAGTTCAGACAATGATTGCTGAAGAGATGGGTATCCCGCTCGAGAAGGTGTACGGTGTTGCTACATTCTACGCACAGTTCTCACTCAACCCCAAGGGTAAGTACAGAATTTCTGTCTGTCTTGGTACAGCTTGCTACGTAAAGGGTGCAGGTGACGTATACGGAGCTCTCCAGAGAATTCTCGGTATCGGCCCCGGCGAAATCACTGCCGATGGTAAGTTCTCTCTTGAAGACTGTCGCTGCATCGGTGCCTGCGGTCTTGCGCCCGTTCTCACCATCAATGATGATGTTTACGGCAGACTTACAGGCGATGAAAAGGAACTCAAGGATATTCTCGCTAAGTACGCTGAATAATCGTTTCTAAAACTAAAATTGAAAGGAAAAATAGACTTATGATGAGCTTAGAAAAGCTTCAGGCTATTAAGACTGAAATGGCTCCCGTTATGGAAGGCCGTCACGTTTTAGTCTGCGGTGGTACAGGCTGTACTTCTTCCAACAGCATGAAGATCATTGCAAAGCTTGAAGAAGAACTCAAGAAACACGGACTTGAAAAGGAAATCAGAGTTGTAAAGACAGGTTGCTTCGGTCTCTGCGCTTTAGGTCCGATTATGATTGTATATCCCGAGGGCAGCTTCTACTCAATGGTTGAGGAAGATCAGATTCCCGAAATCGTTGAAGAGCACCTTGTTAACGGTAAGGTTGTAGAAAAGTACCTTTACAATGAAACTATCACTGCTGACGGTATCATTCCTTACGACCAGACTGCTTTCTACAAGAAGCAGAACCGTGTTGCATTAAGAAACTGCGGCGTTATCAGCCCTGAATCCATTAATGAATATATCGCAAGAGACGGTTATCTCGCTCTCTACAAGTGCGTTAACGAAATGACACCTGAGGACGTTATCAAGGTTGTTCTTGATTCCGGTCTCCGCGGCAGAGGCGGCGGCGGCTTCCCTACAGGCCGTAAGTGGGATCTTGCAAGAAAGCTCGTTCCCGATGCTGACCAGAAGTATGTATGCTGCAACGCCGACGAAGGTGACCCCGGTGCATTCATGGACCGTTCCGTTCTCGAAGGCGACCCCCACGCTTTAATCGAAGCTATGGCTATCGCAGGCTACGCTATCGGTGCTACACAGGGTTATGTTTACGTTCGTGCTGAATATCCTATCGCTGTTGAACGTCTCCAGATTGCTATTGAAGACGCTCGTAAGGCAGGCGTTTTAGGTAAGGACATTTTTGGCAAGGGCTTTGACTTCGATATGGATATCCGTCTTGGTGCGGGTGCATTCGTATGTGGTGAAGAAACTGCTCTTATGACTTCTATCGAAGGTAACAGAGGCGAGCCCAGACCCCGTCCTCCTTTCCCTGCAGAAAGCGGTTTATTCCAGAAGCCTACAATTCTTAACAACGTTGAAACATACGCTAATATTCCTCAGATCATCTTAAAGGGTGCTGACTGGTTTGCTTCCATGGGTACTGAAAAGTCCAAGGGTACAAAGGTATTCGCACTCGGCGGTAAGATCAAGCACACAGGTCTTGTTGAAATTCCTATGGGTACAACTCTCCGTGACGTAGTTTACGAAATCGGCGGCGGTATTCCTAACGGTAAGGCATTCAAGGCTGCTCAGACAGGTGGTCCTTCCGGTGGTTGTATTCCTGTTGAACACCTCGATATCCCGATTGACTACGATAACCTTATCGCTATCGGCTCCATGATGGGCTCCGGCGGTCTTATCGTAATGGACGAAGACAACTGTATGGTTGATATCGCTAAGTTCTTCCTCGAATTTACAGTTGATGAATCCTGCGGTAAGTGCACACCCTGCCGTGTTGGTACAAAGCGTCTTTATGAAATGCTCCAGAAGATTACTTCCGGTAACGGCACAATGGAAGACCTCGACAAGATGGAAAAGCTCTGTAACTACATAAAGAACAACTCCCTCTGCGGTCTTGGTCAGACAGCTCCTAACCCTGTTCTTTCCACACTTAAGTATTTCCGTGACGAATACATTGCTCACGTTGTTGACAAGAAGTGTCCCGCAGGCGTTTGTAAGGCACTTACAAGCTACTCTATCGTGGCTGAAAAGTGTAAGG
>JAFUNV010000159.1 GCA_017472865.1 Ruminiclostridium sp.
GAAATCATAAACATAAAAAGCGGAAGAAGAATGGGGTACGCGGACGATATCGAATTCGACAGCTGCACCGCTAAAATCTGCAAGCTGGTAATTTACGGGCGGAGCAGGTTTTTCGGGTTGTTCGGGCGGGAGGATGACTGCGTTATTTACTGGAATGACATCGAAATTATCGGCGAGGATACTATTTTAGTCAGCTGTGATATTCCCTGTGCACAAAAAACAGGGCGGGGCGGACTGAAAAATTTGTTAAAATAGACGAAAAGAAAAATGTTGTAAAATATGACTTTGTGTGATATAATAATTTAGTCGGACTACCGACAATCCACACGCTTGTATATGCCCTTTCGGTGCCGTTTTCGGCTTGGGGCGGTGAGCAATGCGGAGGAAATCAAAAAAACCAAAAAACAGGAGGAAACTACAATGGCAGTAGTATCTATGAAACAGCTCCTTGAGGCCGGTGTACACTTCGGTCATCAGACAAGACGCTGGAACCCGAAAATGGCTCCCTACATTTTCACAGAAAGAAACGGAATTTACATCATCGACCTTCAGAAGACAGTTAAGAAGCTTGACGAAGCTTACAACTTTATCTTCAACGTAGCAGCTGAAGGCGGCGAAGTTCTCTTCGTAGGTACAAAGAAGCAGGCTGCTGATTCCGTTAAGGAAGAAGCTGAAAGAGCTAATGCACACTTTGTAAACGCTAGATGGCTCGGCGGTATGATGACAAACTTCAAGACAATCCAGGGCAGAATCAAGAGACTCGAACAGCTCAGAGCTATGGAAGCTGACGGCACATTCGCTCTTCTCCCCAAGAAGGAAGTAAGCCAGCTTACTCTCGAAATCGAAAAGCTCGAAAAGTTCCTCGGCGGTATCAAGAACATGAAGAAGCTCCCCGGCGCTTTATTCATCGTTGACCCCCGCAAGGAAAAGATTGCAGTTGCAGAAGCTAAGAAGCTCGGTATCCCCGTTGTAGCTCTCGTAGATACAAACTGTGATCCTGATGAAATTGACTATGTAATCCCCGGCAACGACGACGCTATCCGCGCTGTAAAGCTCATCGCAGGCGCTATGGCTGACGCTATCATCGCTGCTCGTCAGGGTACTGCTGAAGCAGAGGTTACAGGTGAAGAAGCTGAACCCGCTGCTGACGCTGAATAATAAAGTAAATTAAGTTTAAAAAGGAGATATAACAATGGCTATTACAGCACAGGACGTAAAGCAGTTAAAGGAACTTACAAACTGCGGTATGATGGACTGCAAGAAGGCACTTGAAGAAACAAACGGCGACGTTGACGCTGCTATCAAGTACCTCCGCGAAAAGGGTCTTGCAAAGGTTGCAAAGAAGTCCGGCAGAATTGCTGCTGAAGGACTTGTATACGCTAAGGTTGATGAAGCTAAGAAGGTCGGCGTTGTTGTTGAAATCAACGTTGAAACTGACTTCGCTGCAAAGACTGACAGATTTATCGAATTCGTTGAGCTCGTAGCTCAGACAATCATTGATAATGATGTTGCTGATGTTGACGCTCTTAAGGAAGTTGTTCCCGCAGGCGAATCCGAAAAGATCGGCGATATCCTCAACGAAAGAATTGCTACAATCGGTGAAAACATCCAGATCCGTCGTTTCGTAAGAATGACAGGCGATCTTTACACCTATATCCACAACGGCGGCGGCTCCATCATCGGTTCTATCATCAAGCTTGAATCTGCTGACGGTAGCAGCGACGCAGTAAAGGCTGTTGCTAAGGATCTTCTCCTTCAGATTACAGCTTCTGCTCCTCAGTACGTTTCTCAGGCAGATGTTCCTGCTGAAGTACTTGCTGCTGAAAAGGAAGTTCAGCTCAACCTCGTTAAGAAGGAAAATGCTGAATCTGCTAAGCCCAAGCCCGAAAACGTTCTCGAAAAGATTGTTGAAGGCAGAATGAGAAAGTTTGCAGAAGAAATCTGCTTACTCGACCAGCCTTATGTTAAGGACCCCAGCCTTACAGTTGCTAAGTACATCGCTGCTGCAGGCAACGATATCAAGGTTGTTTCCTTTGCACGTCTTGAAAAGGGCGAAGGTATTGAGAAGAAGGTTGACGACTTCGCTGCTGAAGTTGAAGCTATGGCTCAGGGCAACTAATTCTGTATAAATCAAAAACAATGAACAAGGGCGGCTTATAGCCGCCCTATTTTTTATGTGCAAAATGGATTGTTGTAGGGGCGGATATTATCCGCCCGCTATTATTATAATGCAGCCTGCACATTATTAGTCCCATAAACGACATTGACAAAACATTCTTTTTGTACTAGAATAGAAATACTCTATAAAAAGGAGATAACGAATTGAAAAAGTGTTGTTTTACGGGTCACCGCAACGTCAATGTGACCGTTTCGCTTAAAAGAAAGCTTGCTGATGAAATTCGCCGCCTGGTTGATGAAGGTGTTACTGATTTCTATGCCGGCGGAGCAATGGGCTGGGATATGCTGTGTGAGCAGGCGGTGCTGTCTTTAAAAAACACCGAATATTCCCACATAAGACTTCATCTTGTGCTGCCCTGTCCGCCTGATGAGCAGACAAGGCGCTGGAACCAGCGTGATAAGGAGCTTTTTTTACGTATAATGGAAAAGGCTGACAGTTCGGAAGTAATGTTTGACAGATATTTCAACGGCTGTATGAAGGAACGTAATCGCAGACTTGCAGAAAATGCAGATATATGTATATGCTATTACAACCCCGCTGACGCAAGCAGCGGTACGGGACAGACCGTGAGACTGTGTGAAGGAAAGGGCATACCTGTTGTTAATCTTTTTGAGACGCAAAAAATTTTCTAAAGTTTTTTTGCTTTCTGCCGATATAATACTTGGACAATAACAGCCCACGACCCGAAAGGAATGGTGTCAATGTATAATGTAGGCGGATACGGCGCGTACACAAGCGCTGCTAAAAATTACAACTATGTAAAGAATAATGAGAAGAAGAACGGCAATGAAGCTCCTGACTTTTTTTCTCAGCTTGAAAATCAGAATAAAACCGAAAAAACACGCGACAGCCTGAAAATCTCTCAGAAGGGTGAAAAGGCTGACGGTCTCAGCAAGACCGCACGTGATTATCTTGCGGAGCTCAGAGAAAAGAATCCTGACCTCGATTTTATAATTGCCGATTATGCTACTGACGAGGAAGCTGATGCGCTTTTAGCAAAGGGCAAGGGCGAGTACAATGTACTCATTACTCCTGATTTATTGGAAAAGATGGCGGCAGATGATGCGGTTGCTGAGGAATATGAAGGTATTATCGCTACTAGCGTAGCCGAAATGAAGGGCGCTAAGGAGCAGCTCGGCATTGATGCGGATATGCTTGAAAAAATGGGCATGAGTGTTGACAGCGAGGGTAATATTACCTATCATGCTGAGCTTATCGAAGGTATCACCGACAAGGACGGCAACAGCACTATCAAGGCTTCTTCCATAGGTGAGCTTCTTGACCGTCTTAATGAGACAAGAAAGGCTCAGGCTGAAAAGCTGGCTGAAATAAGAGCGAAAAAGGCAGATGAAGCGGAAAAAGCCGGAGAAAAGGCAGAGGAAGAGGAAAAGGATGTTGAAATGTCTCTTTCCGATGTTGAAAAGGTTGCCGCAGGTATTGTTGATTGGGCGGATGAGCTTATTGAAGTTACAAAGTTTGCTGATTTTTCAGCAGATGCATAACTTTAATTATACACAGAGGCACGGTGCGCCGTGTCCTTGGGTTACTGCCGCAGATGGAACTGTCGGCGGTACGGGTGTTTTCGCTGAGGCGAATTTTTAAAAAGGCTGTACTCTGGTACAGCCTTGAATTTTTTATAAAGCGTCTGCTTATAAATCAAAAAGGAGCGCGACAGGGAGCCCCTATGGGCAATCCCCGCCTTTTATAAGAAACAATTAATCCCGCTGTTGTTTTAACGGCGGGATTAATCACTTCTATTTGGCAGACGCACTAGGTGCTTCTTTAATGTTATCTTCTTCTCTGACCCTTGATGAACACGCCGATAAATTCGGTTCCGATATTTGCGCCAACTGCACAGCCTACCCATTCGCTCATGGCGAGCTCGCAGCCTGTCTTTTTCTTATACTGGCGGATAAATTCTTCTTCTGTCTCAGTGGAAAGAGATTTTACCAGTAAAAATGGTGTTTTGGGGATTGCGCGCGAAGAAAGAAGGTTTACCATTTCCGTAATGCCTGCTTTTTCGCCTCTGCATTTCTTAAGAACGGTGCTTTCTCCGTCTGTAAGCTCAATAACGGGCTTTAAATTCATAAGCTCACCGAGGAAAGCAGCAGCAGCCTTGATTCTGCCCGACTTTTTCATGTGGCGGAGGTTAAGACCGAGAATAAACAGCTCACAGCTTGCGAACCAGTCTTCAAGAAAAGCAACTACCATTTCCATGCTCTGTCCCGCTTCAAGCTTCTTGGCAGCTTCAATAAGGGGATAACCATAGCCTAAGGAATAGGTGTGGCTGTCGATAATGTGGAAGCGTGTACCGTCAAGCTTGCCCTGCTCACGGAGATTTTTTTCAGCCTGGACAGCGTTGGAGAAGGTCTGGCTGCCTGTGCCGTTGATGAGGATTACAAGAACATCCTCGTAGCCTTCTGCTGCGCACTGCTCGAATTTTTCTTCAAAGCGGAACTGTGTAATCTGTGCCGTTTTGGGCATAGCTTCGGAAACGTGAATAGCGTCAAGAAACTTCTTGCCGTATAATTCGCCGTCTCTTTCCATGAAGGAGAGCTCGCCGAAGGTAATTTCAAAGGGCATAAGGTCGATATTGTAGCGTTCCTCATTTTCTTTGGAAATATCACAGCCGCTGTCGCTTATAATTTTGTACTTTGCCATAATCATTTTCCTTTCCGGATTTAACATTTTATATTAATTCCGCCGTGCATAACTGTACGGCGGATTAATTTTTATTCATTCCACGTGAACTTTGTCAGCGAGCCTTTGTTTTTAAGCTCAGGAAATCCCCATTGTCTCAGCACCTCATAAGTACCTATTGCAACGCTGTTGCTCAGGTTAAGACTACGCGCCGCTTCGTTGTCTATCATAGGTATTCTTACGCAGCTTTCGCGGTTTTCATACAGCAATTCTTCGGGAAGTCCCGCATCCTCACGTCCGAAAACAATGTACGAACGGTCTGGATAACTGACATCACAGTAATTATTGGGGGCCTTTGTTGTGTAATAATAGAAAGCGCCTCCCGTATTACGGGCAAAGAAATCGTCAAGCCCTTCATAGTAAGTTATATCGAGAAGGTGCCAGTAATCAAGCCCGGCGCGTTTAAGCTGTCGGTCATCGATTTCAAAGCCCATGGGTTTTACTATATGGAGCCTTGCGCCCGTAAGCGCGCAGGTACGCGCGATGTTACCCGTATTCTGTGGTATTCTAGGCTCTACCAAAACAATATTGAGTTCTATTTCAAATCACCTTTTTATTATTTTCTGCCTCTCTTGCGGCCCTGCTTTTTTACAAGAGCCACACAGCCGATTGCTGCTGCAGGGAGAAGTACACCTGCTGCAACACCTGTCGCTGGGTTAACGTTGCCTGCGGAGGGCTTGCCGTAGCTGCCGTTGTCGTCGGGGATGATGATTACATCATCACTGCCTGCGGTACCGTCGGTTACCTGGCCGTATGTACCGTTGACATAGATGATCTGTCCGTCTCTGCCGTCCTTGCCGTCAACACCATCACGTCCGTCCTCACCATCTCTGCCGTCCTCGCCATCTTCACCATCTCTGCCGTCCTCGCCGTCTTCACCATCTCTGCCGTCCTCGCCGTCTTCACCCTTGAGTGATTCAAGCCATTCTTTTTCAGTGCCCTTGAAGCCATTTTCTACGGCAATTTCGTAAGCGGAAGCACCCTGGAGAGATTCAAGCCATTCTTTTTCGGTGCCCTTGAAATATCCCTTTTCAACGGCAATATCATAAGCGGAAAGTCCGCCTTCGGCAGTTTTAGAAATAAAGTTTTCAACTGAACCGTAATTCTTCTTAGCCCATGCCTCAAAGCCTATCTGATTTAAGAAGCTGTCAACGGAACCGTAGTTTCTCAGCATCCATGCTTCAAAGCTTTCGCCATCCTTACCGTCAACGCCGTCCTTACCATCAACGCCATCCTTGCCGTCTGCGCCGTCCTTACCGTCGGTGCCGTCTTTACCATCCTTACCGTCTTCGCCGTCAAGGTCTTCCTTTTCAATAAGCTCCTTGATATAATCGTCAAGGTCCTTGCCGCCTGTAATAGCTGCAACTACCTTTTCGGTAAGAATTTCCGCAAGGTCGGTAGTTTCGTCTTCGAGAGCCTTCTTTATGGTATTTACGATTCCCTTGTAAGAAAGGTCGTACTTGCTGAGCTCTTCGGTAACCTTTTCAGCAACCACAGCTTCAATGTACTTTCCGAGCTCGCTCTTTGTGCTGCTGTTTGCGCCCTCTCCGAGAATATCCTCAATGCTTTCGTCAACAGCATTTGTGAAATCAATATCGGATATGATAGCCGCTATAAGATCTGACTTGTTATTGAGAATATATGAATTTACAGCCGCGTCAAGCTCGCTCTGAGTGTAGAAACTCTTCAGTTTTTTCTTGACTGCGTCAATACCGTCCTTTATAAAGTCATAGGTGTTTGTATCAGTAAACTTATCATCCTTAAAACCGAGGTCATCGAAATTTTTGCTGTTTATACCGATAAAATCACAGATAAGTTCGTAAATCTTATCATCGGTGTCGCTGTCAGCCTTTTCAAAAATTTCCTCATCATCGTCAATATTTGCGACATATACACCCTGGCGGCAGGTATCGTCGATGGTGAATTTAAGATTCACGCCAGGGTCAACTGTCTTGATTATATCGTCTGTATCGCTGTTGTAAAGCGCAAGGTCGTTGGTATAGTAGGCGCTGTCTGTAATAAGCCCGCATTCGCCCAGCAGATACTGGACATCTGCGCCGAAAATTGTATAATCAAGACCGAGATTTAAGTCATAATGCTTGTTCTTGATATTGTTTGCGTTGATTATGAATTCTTTATTGCCCTTGAAGAAATTAAGAGAAAGGTCAAGGAACTCACCCTTATTCATAACGTCGTCCCACTTTGACTTTCTGAGGTCGGTTGTATTGAATTCAACCGAATACTGACGGTTGGAGTTGTTTTCAAAAAATGTTATATCAATAGTAATGGAATATCTGTTGGATAAATCGGTGATAGTCTGGATATTCGCGTATGAAAGACAGGTGTTGGGAGAATCCATAGGCGCATAAAGGCTTATTTTAAGCTTTCCGTCGCCGTCGCCGGGACCTACCTTTTCAATCCAGTCGGCAAGACTGTCATAGCCTTTTGTTGTGAAGAGTGCGTCAATGGACGACTGTCCGATTGCGCTTGCTTCAAAAGAAAAAGAGGGGAGATAAGATGCTGCAATTGTTCCTGCGAGTAAAATTCCTGTGAGTTTTTTGATTTTCATTAAATCAAGTCCTTTCAAAAATTCTTTCTGTATGTTAAGGTCATTTGCTGTCAGTTTTCGTTACCCAGCATACTGAGGCGTACCCTGCAGTATTCGCGTGAGGAACGTGCATTTTTTCGTATTATAAAGCCTGCGAGCATAAGCACGCCCGAACCGCCCGTAATAACAGCGGAAAGGATAAAAGGCGTAATACCTGTTTCGGAAAAAGCCGAAAGAAGCGGCTCTGCAGCATACACCGCTGTAAAGCATGAAGCTTCGGCAAGGAAAGTACCTATTTCCGAGGTTTCCTCCTGTCCGTTCATTAAAATATGAGGGAGCAGGTTAAAAGCGGCACTGAATATTATAAAATACCATCTTTTCATAAATCCGCCGAGGAGCGAGCTTAATGCCCACGCCAGAAGCATAACCGTCACGGCGGCAATTTCAAGCCAGTATATTCCGCCTGTAAAGTTACAGCAGATAAAGCCTGAGGCTATAGCCGCAGCAGCAGGGAAAACCATGTTCTCGGCGGCAGTTGTGCCGAAAAAAGCGTTAACACGCTGTCTGAAAAGCCATGCGGCAAATTTATTTGAGGTAAGAAGCTTGTCGATTTTCATTTTACACCACCCATGTACCTATATCAGACATAATATCCGCAGATTTAAGTACTGCACCGTAATAAACGGCCGCACCCAGAGCAAGAACTACTGCCCCTGCAATAATAAAGGGTTTTTTCTTTTCGCGGAAAGTAAGACTGATAATTGATTTCGCCACAGCGATTATTTCGGGCACCAGCGTAAGAGCGGCGGGGAAGAAGCAGACAACTGCGGGAAGCAGAAGCCTTGCATCAGAAACCGCGCCCAGTCCCAGCACTGCTGAAACTGCAAGAACGGTTATCATGGAGCTGTTGTAGCTGCCACGGCGCATGATGATTTTTGCACAGATGGCGGCAATAATGCACACTGCTGAAATTGTCACAGGGAAGAAAAGCTCTCCGCCTATCCTTTCTGCAGAAAATCCGGGGAAGAATCCGAAAACGGGCGACAGGTCAAAAAACAACAGTGCAGCGGCCGACAAAGCGGCACCGATTATATGATAAAGAGTAGGTTTTGTTATAAAAATAAGATAGAGGGGTATTACTATAAGAAGCCGCAGGTCAAAAGCAGCGGCGAGAAGCATTACTGCCGAAAATCTCACAAAACGTCGTTCAGAAGCATATCTGAAGGCGAAAGCGGCAATAAGCAGCCCTGTAAATAATGAGGGGTTTATAAAGTTTACAATCCATAATCCCGTAACCGTCGCGGTAATTGCGGAAAGAACGGGATAATAGCAGTATTTATAGATATAAAGGGCAAGTCCACCCGATATTAATGCCGACCATATAAGAGTTGCGGCACGATAATCAGGTACAAGCACAGCCATAAGCCTTGTGCAGTAGAAAAAGGCAGGGCTGAGAGCTGTTCCTTCAAGCTCAAAGGCATAAGAGGAAAGCTCTGTATAGGTTTCGGCGAAATAATCAAAGCTGAAAAAGCCTGACACAAGGAAAAACAAGCCGAAACAGCAAAGAGTGGCAGGTGCTTTTTTCTTTATGAAAAGCCCACCGCATAAAAGTAAGGGTAAAGCGAGAAAAATAACCTTATAAACAGTATCCATTATTCTTCCGCCTCGTCATCATCATTTTCCGCTCCATTGAGTATGCTACGGTAATCTGCCGCTTCGTCGCGGACGTTGGCGCAATAGGTCTTGACAGCGCCGATAAGGGGTGTTTTGCCGAGAGAAATGGACATAAGCGCATTTCTTACGTCAGTATAGGTTGTTTTATTTTCCCGTATTACAAGCACAAGTCCTGCGGTGTAACCGTTGAAAAGCAGCGAGTCATTGCATACGCACAGAGGAGGCGTATCAATAATGATACAATCGTAGTATTTGTACAGCATACGAATCAGCCGTTCCATGTTTGCGCTGCCAAGAATATCAGCAGGGTTGTCGGGAACAGGACCTGAGGTCATAACGTGGAAATCACGGAGCACCTCGGGGCATATTGCGCTGAGAATATCGCTCTCGCCTCTAAGAACAGTGCTGAGCCCTATACGGTTTTTAAGCCTGAAAAGGTTGTTGATGCTGGGGCGGCGAAGGTCTGCGTCAATAAGAAGAACTCGCTTTCCGAGCATGCTTATCGTAATTGCAAGGTTAGAAGCGGTGGTGGTTTTTCCGTCATTTTTGTTCTGACTTGAAACAACAACACAGGGAAGCTTTTTCTCGGTCATGGCGGAAAGAATATTTGTGCGGATTTTTTTATAGGCATCGGAAATGACCTGCGGCGTGTTTTCGTTGAGAATAAACTGCCGCGTTACAATGTCTGCCTCGTTATCATAATAAGCTGACAATGTGGTTGCCCCTTTCTGCACATAATAAATCCATCATATATTCTTTATAATTATAGCGTATTTTACCGCATTTGTCAATATTTTCAGTGGCAAATGTTCATATTTTTAAAAAAGATGAATGATAGATAAATCATGTAATTTTAAAGAGTGATTTTCTAATTTAAGGAAATAATTTCAAAGTTAACAGGAGTATTATGAAACAGAAAAAAAGTTATGCAGTAAAAGCAGCGTTAATCGGAGCTGTCAGTGGTATTCTGAACGGACTTTTCGGCTCGGGCGGTGGGATAGCAGCGGTGCCGCTGATGGAAAAAGCAGGTCTTGAGGCCAAAAAGAGCCACGCAACATCGGTAGCGCTCATATTATGTCTGAGTGTAACCGCCGTTATAGGTTATTCGTTGGGCGGTCGGCTTGACCTTGATATGGCTATTTCATTGATTCCCGCAGGTCTGGCGGGAGCAATTGTTGGCACGCTTCTGCTGAAACGGGTAGACAATAGTCTGCTTCGGCGTATTTTCGGCGCAATAATGATAATTTCGGGAGTGAGGATGTTGCTGAAGTGAATATTTTAGTAGGTTTTTTAACGGGAATTGCCGCATCCATGGGACTTGGCGGCGGATTTATACTTATAATATGGCTCACGCTTTTCAGAAACATTCCACAGACAGCGGCGCAGGGGATAAATCTGCTGTTCTTTTTGCCTGTGGCGTTACTGTCAGTAATAATTCATGCTAAGAATAAGCTGATTGATAAGAAAATTCTGCCCTGGGCAATAGGTGCGGGTGTTATCGGTGCGGCGCTGGGCAGTTTCTTATCATTCAGACTGGGTGATGACCTTCTTCGGCAGATTTTCGGCGGAATTGTTGTCACTGTGGGTGTGCGAGAACTTTTCCATAAGAAAAGTCTGTAAGCATTTTGTATGCAAATCACGCCTAATTCACATTAATATAGTAATATGGTATTGGGTATTTTTACTGAATTTTACAAAATATGCTTTTTGGCTATTGCATTTTTTGCACAATCGTGTTATAATAATAACAGATGAAAATTCTTTTAGAAGAAAGTTTGTCACAAAAATAACAAAAAACAGGGAAAGGACGGAAAAAGATATGAAAGAAAAATATTGCGAAATGCTGTTTGCCTTTGATTGCGGTTCTACCGCTGAAACGCAGAGTGAGCAGGCTGTTAAAGCTTTTAAGAGCTTTATTGCAGCACAGAAAAAGCTCGACGGTGAGGCAAATGTTACGGGAATTTCCTTCAATGAGGAAATGTCGGTGATTATTGACAACAAGCCTATCAAGAAGGTTACCGCCAAGGATTACGGCTTTTTCCACGGCAACGGAAGAGGCGAATGCCGTATGCTTGATGCACTTTCCAAGCTTATTAATGACACAGGAAAGCGTCTCAGCGAAACCCCTGAGGAGGAACGCCCCTCAAAGGTTATCGTGTGTATCACCACCTTCGGCAGAGACAATGCAAGCAAGAAATGTACATACGATGTAATCAAGGAAATGATTGCACTCCAGCGTGACGTTTACAAGTGGAAATTCATCCTCGCAACTGATTTTACAATAAATATGGAAAAGCTGGGCATAGCTCCCGAGGATACTATCGTTTTCCGCAGGGAAGAAAAGGATATGTTCAAGCCCGTTTATGAGGAAATCAACGAAATGATTACCGCTGAAAGAGCAAAGCTCTGATAATTCAGTGATGTGT
This sequence comes from Ruminiclostridium sp., assembly GCA_017472865.1. Taxonomy (GTDB): domain Bacteria; phylum Bacillota; class Clostridia; order Oscillospirales; family Ruminococcaceae; genus Ruminiclostridium_E. The sequence goes on from JAFUNV010000159.1 coordinate 11,528, forward strand.
TAATCCTGCTGTCACAGGCAGGAAAGTCATAAGAAGTATAACCCGTGAAGAATTTCTTCACGGGTTATTTTAATAGTATCAGAAAAAGGAATTACAAAGAAAAATAACCTGTTGCGAACAGTATAAACATAAGTAATGCGAAGCTGGCAATGGCATTTATCGCAAAGGCGCTACCTTCATAGAAATCATAGTCAGAAAACACCTTTGTTCCTGTGCTGCCCCTGGGATAGAGCTCCAAGGTATCTGGTAAGGGAACTGTATCTGATGCAACATACTCTTTTTCTTCTCCATTTATGGTATATCTGTACCGTCCCCTGTATTCAAATCTTGATTTAGAATTGCGGTTATGACGCCTGCTCTTGATTCTGGCGATAATAACTGTTTTATCATCAATAGCTTGCTGTTTCAGCTTATGCAGATTCTTTTGGTATTTACTATGTAATATATTCAGAATTATAAAAACAGCAATGGCTGACAATACAGCAAAAACTATCCTCGGGTCTTCGTCGAGCCATCCTTCTTTAAATGTTTCTATTAATTTTTACATATTACTATGCTCTCCTTCGATAATGAGTCAATTGTCAGATTATAAAGCTTATAACACAGGTGTTCTTAATAAAAAGGCACAGAATAAACCTTAAGCCTTTACTATTCATTGAAAAAACACCCCGAAGGGTGTTTTTATCATGTAATGCCTGTTCGTTCAACGGAAATAACTCCGCTGATTTTCTGAACTTTTGTAATAAGAGAGTTGAGTTGCTCAACGCTTGCAACCTCAACGGTCACGACGATATTTCCGTTACCGTTTTTAAGAGGATGAGCCGAAATATTGCTGATAGCGAAGCGGCAGGCGGCAATTGTGTTTGTAATTTCCGCCAGAGCCGTCATACTTTCGGTGATGATATCCATAGTGGCGTTGTAGTACTCGGCAGAGCCTGACGCCGCCCACATTACGTTTATCCAGCGCTCCTTGTCCTGAGGCGAAGCGTTTACCACGTTGGTGCAGTCCTGCTTGTGTACTGATACACCATAGCCTCTTGTAATAAAGCCGATAATCTTATCACCCGGCAGGGGATTACAGCATTTTGCGAATTTTATAAGGCAGTTGTCGATACCCTCAACAATTACGCCGCTTTTCTGTTTCTTTTCGATAGTGTTTTTGAGAGCTTCAGTGCCGTCGCCTGTCTGCACAGGTGTTGCTGCAGCAAGACTTCTTGCGTACATATCCTTGACTCTCTGCATAATCTTGGACAGCTTAACGCCGCCGTAGCCGATAGCCGCATAGAAATCGTCTATATTGTCAAATTTCTGTGCTGCTGCAATATCCTTTAAGAATTCGGGTGTAGGCACGATATTTGCGCGGTGGAATTCACTTTCCAGTGCAGCCATACCCTCGGCGATATTTTCATCACGGCATTCTTTTTTGAACCATGCGCGGATTTTTGCTCTCGCTCCGCCTGTCTTGGCAATTTCAAGCCAGTTGCGGTTAGGACCGTAGGTCTGGGAGGAGGTAGTCATGACTTCAACGATATCGCCCGTTTTAAGCTCATAGTCAAAGCGTATCATTCTTCCGCCGACCTTGGCACCCGTCATCTTATGACCCACCTGAGTGTGAATTGCGTATGCGAAGTCTATAACCGTAGAGCCGAGAGGGAGAACAACGACATCGCCCTTGGGAGTGAAAACATAAACCTCATCGGGAGCTAAATCAACCTTGATAGCGTCGGCAATCTGCTCTACGTCGTCGCCTTCCTGCTGCTGGTCGAGAATCTGTCTTATCCAGTCAAAGCGCTGTTCGCCGGCAACCTTTCCTGTAAGGCCTGCCTTGTATTTCCAGTGGGCAGCGATACCGTACTGGGCGGTATTATGCATTTCCTGAGTTCTTATCTGAACCTCGAAGGGAATACCCTCGCGGCCGATTACCGTAGTGTGAAGGGATTGGTAGCGGTTGGGCTTGGGAGTTGCGATATAGTCCTTGAAGCGGTAAGGAATAGGCTTGAACATATCATGGATAATACTCAGAACGTTGTAGCATTCGATTACCGACTGAACGATTACGCGGACAGCGTAGACGTCATATATTTCGTCAAAGCTCTTGCCCTTGATATAAACCTTTTTATAGATACTGTACACGCTCTTTACACGGCCTTCGATAACGGCGGGAGGCTCGATATC
>JAFUNV010000160.1 GCA_017472865.1 Ruminiclostridium sp.
TCAAAAATCCTGTAAAGGTCATCTACGCATTTTGTAGCTGAGTACATTGCTCTGTCCTTTATCATAAAGCTGTCGGTAAGACTGCCCAGATAGTGAGATAGTGCCGATATATAATCGAGGGATGGGGACAGATTATCCGTTGACGGATTTACCGCTATGAAAACGACATTCACGAGATTTTTACCATTGTTCTCATAACAGGGCATGGGTGCGGCACGCATTTTTTCATTCCACAGATAATAGAATCTTCCGCCGATTCTCAGCATATCCGTTTCCGAATAAATACCGCTTACATCACCCGTCAGAAATTCCTGTTGAAGCTTTGAAGAAGAAATCACAAATTCATCTGTATTCACTGTTCCATCGGGGTTCATACAGTTGAAACGCGCCTTTATAAGCTTGGCGGTTTCTCTGAAACACTGTGTATCAAAGCTGTCATTTTCGGCGGAATATTTAAGCATCAACATTTCCGAAAACGTCAAAGAATTACGGCAGGCTTTTTCGCTTAATCCCTCGGATTTCATATAATCGATGTAATCAAAATACTGTTCAACCGTCATATTCTGCAAATCAAAACCTGTTTTACTGATATTCTCTTCATTATAGAAATGAACATATCCGTCTATACTTACAGGTATGCACCATATCTCACCCTCTTCGGTAATGCAGGCCTCTTTTATATACGGAAACAGTTTGTCAAGATACTCTTCCACGCCCTCTACATCGCTCAGCGGATAAAAGCTGCCTTTGTCACGGATATTTCCTGCCGCACCTGCACGGGAATTTACATAGCATATATCATAATCCCTGTCCTGTGAAAGAATTTTTAAAGCTAGCTCCTCATTTCCGTATTTTTCGGTTTCAATATTATAACCGCAGGTAAAGGGCGTGCCGTCGGAATGATCAGAGCAGAGCATTCTTATAGTCTGATTGCCCTTGTAATATGCGGGAAGATATATGCGTTCGATTTTTCCCGAAACGTTATTTATAAACCAGCACAGGTCACCACTCGTTTTTATTTCGGGGTATTCTCCTGTCAGAAAAACATTAGTGAAAATCTCCGCCGCACTTCCCTCGTCACCGTTTCCTGCAAGAAGCGTTTCATAGCCCGAACGGTTCACAGACTGAGTGACAAAGCTGTTATCCCCGAAGCCTGCAAGTCCTTTTATTTTTCCAAGCTGTTCGGTATAAACAGGTTCGGTTAATTTACCTTTTTCATATTTTCTGAAATAGTAGCCCTTTTCGTTGTCACAGCCGTAAATCAGAATACCGTTTTCGAGAGTGCACATTTCCATGGGAAAGGGTGTTTCTATTTCCTTTCCGTTTTGTGTGTAAACGGCTGTTCCCTGATATGTCACTTCTTCCGTGCCGTTCCAGAGATATGTACATTTCATGCCTGTCTTTTCAGTATCCGTACCCATTGCGAAAATTTCACCGTCAAGTATTGCGATACTTTTTACAGAGCTTAAATCCTGAAAATAACAGCACTGCTCCCCTTCGCCTGTTGCAGTATCATAAGCGTCAACAAATACACCTGTGCCGTAATCTGCCTTATAACCGCTGTAAGCGATATAAAGCCTGTCATCATAAAACAGCATATCATTTACCGTGCTGTAAGTAAGCTCAGCTCTTGAAATTTCGGCTCCGTTTTCATCAAAATAAATCAGGCTGAAAGGCTCACCGAAGGGCGCAGTTAGAACATACAGACCGCCCTTATCATCACCGCAGAATGCCTTTACATCACCGTATTCCACATCATAGGAAAGATAAGCGGGAGGCTGTACAGAACCGCTTTCCGTATTATCGGATTTTACCGAACAGGCGGAAAAAAGAAGAACTATAACAAGAAATAATGTGAGCACTTTTTTCACAGTATCGGCACCTCCCTGTTCGTCATGGTTTCATGGTCGTACTCAAGCTGAACAAGCATAAAAAGACCGCTTTCGGGGTGCTGTTTCATGACATAGATACGCTCGCCGTCGGTATAATACGGCTCGTAGTAGCCTGCTGAAATTCTGTCATTCTGAAGCCTTTTCAGGTCGGACTCATAGTGCGTCCAGAGCTTTGCGCCCTGCTCCCTTGAAAATTCGGGACTTACTATATATGTTGCAACCCAGCCGCAGTAAATGTCGTCTCCCATAACCGCATAGCCGTTGCAGAATTCCTGAGGCGGTTCAATATTCCGCTCCTCGCCTGTAATAAGATTAAGCTCGAATATATCGCCGTTGCAGTAATAGGCTTTATCACCGCTGACGGAAAAACAGCGTACGCCGTATTCGTCCGTGAAGGGTATACGTTCGCCCGTTTCGGTATCAAGGAACTGTCCGTAATAATCGCATTCGTCATCATAAACCGCAAGATATTTTCCGCAGAAGCCTATAACGGCTGTTCCCAAAGATTCGGAATTTTCACCACTCAGCGAACAGGTAAATGTTTCAAAATCAGCCAGACGAGGCTTACCCCAGCTTCGCTTTGTGTAGTAGAGTACCCCGTCGGCAATATACAAGTCAACTGCGTTACTGTCGAGGATAAATTCGGTTTCCTTCGTATCGGGATTTATGCGGTAAATATCACCGCCGTTATCGGTATTCATAAAGCCGCCCATCTTAATTTCAGGTACTGGCTCATCACTGTCCGCAAGACAGTAAATCATACCATCCCACACATTCACCGCCCAGACAGTTTTATCAAAAATAACTCCCTCGTCTTTTCCGTCGACGAATTTATGGAGAAGATTATCATAGCCTATGGCGGAAATATATGTGCAGCTTCTTTCCTCATCTGGGCACACAAGCCCCGAAAAAGCAAAAGCACCTAAATTTGAGGGTATGTTGCCTTGTTTCTGTATTGCACCCATATCAGTAAGGCCTGTGAAATTTATTTCGGGTGCTTCGGGCGGAAGCAGGTCGCTTTCCTCGGTTGCAGGCTCGGGGAGAGTTGCTTTTGTGCGCTTGGTTGTGCCGTAATATAGGGTTGTGGCAGTTGTTTCCGCAGGCTCTTCCCTCTGCACGGATGAACAGCCCGAAAGCAGCATTAACAAAGCTAAAACAAACAGTAATTTTTTCATATAATCAGTCCTTTCACTATTATAATCATTACAATTATAAAAACGTGACAAAAAATTACGGCTGAACAAAATTCTGTCAGCCGTAGTTGTTATTCATAATATATTTCCATATCCTGTATCAGCTTCTCAGCCGCATTTTCATCGGATACATCAATTGCGAACATATACCCGTCCTGCTGCCAGCAGGTACGGCTTGTATAGTTATTGTCATAATTCCAGCCGTAAAGCCCGTTATACTCAATGGGCGCAAGAGAACCGTTTTCAGTATCAAGATACATCTCTCCCACAGGTAAGGTCTGCCATAAAGTCAATAGCTTACCCTCATATTCGTATCTGCTGAACACCTCGGCAATATTTTCACCTCTGTATGTAAGCTCTCTTCCCAGATATTTACAGCCTGTGCTTTTGGGCAGCCAGTAAAATTCAGTTACCGAATTCCTTTCACCTTCAGCCATGGGCGAAAGTACAGAATAACCCTTGTATTCATGCTGAGTAAAGCCGCGTATAAGCTGTACCGCTGTGCAAGCGGCAAGAAAAAGAAGACTCAGAAGAATTATTATAAACGCCGCTCTGGGCATACGTCTTATAGGAATATACGAACAGGGGATTTCATATTCTGCTTTGCTGTTCTTACGGCGGTTTAATCTGTATTTCAGAGAAAAGCGGTGCTTTTTTAGAGGTATTTCCTGCATAGCACGTTCGGAAAGCGTTTCGGATAATGCCGTTTTCAGTAAATCATTTTCCATTACCGATACCCCTTTCCCTGAGAATTTTTATAAGCTTTATCCGTGCCCTGTGAAGCTGCTGACGGGCATTGTCTCCAGAAATACCCATAAGCTCCGCAATATCACGAGGCTTATACTCACGGACAATATGAAGATATAAAAGCTCATATTCATAATCGGAAAGTTCTCTCATTGCCGCTTTGATTTCACTCACCGAAATGCTGTCAAGGACCTGTTCCTCAACATTACTTTCGCTTTCAATATCGTAAAACTCGTCTATGTCACATTCGTTAAACTTTCTGCGTTTGTTGTAGATACGCTTTGCGGCATTCCTCACTATTACAATCATGTAAAGCCGTAGTTCGTGACAAGAAAAAGTGCGGAGCTTATGAATATTTTTTACTGCGTTTAAAAATGCTTCATGTACTGCGTCCTCTGCGTCGGAATTGTTCCTTAAAATCTGATATGCCGCAGAAAAAAGCTCCTGCTCATATTCCTTGTAGAGCCTTTCAATAAAGCCCTTATCCGCAGGGGTATCCAGCATGGAAAGATATACAGACAGCATTTTTATCACCTCGTTTTTATTTTACCATATTAAGCGGTAATGTCAAGAGGCTATTCATTCATATAAGCGGACATCTTCCTGTCGCACTCCGTTATCATTTCGTTTATGGTAAGCTCACCGCTATGGTATTTGACATAAGAATCATAGCAGATTTCCTCGCTTACGTTAAAGCCGATTTTCGCATCTGCATACAGGTTATAAAGACTGTCGGGAACGGTGTAAGTCGCTTTATCAGAAAGAGTAAAACTGTTCTGTTGTTTCATCAAATACTCAGCAAGCGACGAAATATAATCAAGTGTTGCTTCAAGATTTTTTGATGAGGGGTTTACCGTTAAAAACACACAGGTCGCATTGGTTTTGTCGCTGTGAACAATGGCAGGAGTTTCCGCAAATTCAAAGCAGTCGAAATTCGTGTACCACACCGCGTCATTACCGCTTCGCTCATAGGAAAACAGGCATTTCTTCTCCCCGCCTTCCTCATAAAGATAATTCCATGCGTTTGCAACAGGCGGAAAATACACAGGGAATTTTGTGTAGTCTGAAACGTTGATTTTTTCCTTGCTAAACTCTGTAAAGCTTTTAAATTCCGTCGTATCAAAACTGTCACGATTCGCCATATACTGAATAAGCAGATTCTGGGTGAAAATATAAGTGTGGGTTGCAAAGCCGTCTTTATACTCTGAATTATAAGCCTTTTCGCATATTCTTACATATTCCTCGACAGTTGGTTTTCTGCTGAAATCTATCCCGATATCGGCACAAGCTTCTTCATTATAGACTATCACAGGGATATCCACCTCAATAGGCAGCATCCATATATCTCCGTTTTTATCTGTTGCCGCTTCCTTGATATAGGGGAAGCATTTATCCAGATATTCAGCTACATTCGGTATATCGTTCAAGGGGTAAAAGCTGCCTTTGTCACGGATATTTGAGGAGAAATTCTCAAAGGAATTCACAACGCACATATCGTAATTACTGTCCTGTGACAGCACCGATAAAGCAAAGCTGTCGGAATCCATTGTTTCATAGTCGATAGTGTAACCGCAGCCGAAGGGGGCGTCAAAGCTGTACTCTGATGCTATGAATTTTATGGTGTTGTTTTTCTTTATGTATGCACTGTTTTTGATACGACAGAGCTGTTCTGTGCCCTGTTCGCTGCCGTATGCTTTAAAAAACGTGTAACCGCCGACGGTACGGAAACTGTCCATTACGAAATACCCCTCAAGCACCTGTGAAATTCCGTCATTTACATCAGTTGTGCCTGCGCAGAGAGTGCCGATATTGATGCCGTAGCCCGAGGAAAAAACATAGCGGTCGGGCTCGTATAAATCGAAGTTATAGAGCTGTTCTATTTCGTGGTAACGCTTATTTTTACCTTCAAAATCAGAGAAATAATAGCCATCCTTGTCCGCACCGTAAACGGTACAATTTCCATTATAGAGAGAAAAAGCAATGGGAAAATTCACACCGCTTTCGGTAATTTCACCCGTACTTATATCAACGGATATCAGCTTTTCTCCGCCGTAATTATAGATGCCGTATTCGTCGGTATATTCGGCTGTTATACCTGTTCGGTCGGCGGAAATTCCCAGAATATAGGCGGTATTTTCCCATACATCAATACGCTTTATCTGTATAAAACCGTCAAGATTACAGATATGGTTCATTGCCCCGTTTTTTGTGTCAAAACCGCACAGACTATACCCTGATCTGCCCTCTGAA
>JAFUNV010000161.1 GCA_017472865.1 Ruminiclostridium sp.
CCAATGAGCAGCGGTAAGGATATGACAGAGACCATATCTATGATTATGTACAACCATTTTGGGATAGCCTGTTGTACCTGAAGTAAAATAAAGAAGCATATAATCGTGAGAATCGGTAGGGATACGCTCCATAGTTGCAGGCATTTTCTGGATTTCATCATCGAAAGAAATCCAGCCATCCTTTTTACCGTTAGCGATAAACTTGATAAGTGAAAGGCCCATTTCAGCTTCAGCTTCATCAACATACTTTTCAATATCGGGGTTATAACCTGTACAGACAACAGCCTTTACGCCTGCGCTTTCAAATCTGTAGGTAAAATCGTGAGTTGTAAGGAGGTGAGTAGCAGGGATAGCGACTGCGCCGATTTTCATGAGAGCGATGATTGCAATCCAGAACTGGTAATTTCTTTTCAGAACAAGCATAACCTTGTCATTTTTCTTAATGCCTTTTTCCATAAAGAGGTTGGCCGCCTGAGTCGAAAGCTCGGATAACTGCTTATAAGTAAACTTGTGTTCATTTTCCTGTAAATCAATGTGCCATAAAGCAGGGCGGTCAGGTTCAAGCTCGCCGAACTTATCGATGATATCATAACCGAAATTATAGTTATCAGGACAGTCGATTTCAAACTTGTTGAGAATTCCGTTCTCGTCAAATCCTTCCTTTACAAATTTTTTATAGTAGTTTCTTACCTGTTCCATTTCTAAATTTGTTCCTTTCAGTGTATAATCCGATTATATAAGAATTGCCAGAAGCTCACAGTCGCCGTCAATAGCAATCATGCCATGAGGATTTGAGCTGTCAAAATAAAGACAGTCACCTTCGTTCAGGTACTCAACACTGTTGCCTATAATGAACTTTATTTTTCCTTTGACAATAAAGTTCATTTCCTGACCTTCATGCACAGAAAGATGAATCGGCTTTGTAAGGTCGGGTTCAAAGGGAACGTGAACCATGATAGGCTCAATTTTCTTATTCTTGAAAAGATATGCCATGTGCTGATATGTAAAACCGATTCTTCTTTCGATAGGAAGACCCTCGCCTTTTCTTACCAGCGAGTAGGTCCGAAGGGTAGGGGAGTTACCTGTGAGCAGTTCTATCATCTCTATGCCCAGTGCCTCAGCACATTCATCCAGAACTGAGAGCGAAATATCCTTTTCACCGTTTTCGTACGCCATGTATTCATCAACAGTAATCTTTGCAGCCTTAGCCATATCTTCTGCAGTGAAGTCAAGGCTTTCGCGGGTAGCTCTTAGTCTTGCTGATACCTCTTTAATATCGTACTTCATAAAATACCTCCTTGATATTTAACGGCGTAGCCGTGAATTAACCTTTTGAATTATGAGTGGGGCAGAGCTCTGAAAGGCAGCATCTGTCACATTCTGGCTTACGAGCGTTGCAGACAAGCCTTCCGTGCCATACAAGCCTGTGACAGAAGTTCAGGCTTTCATCAGCGGGGATAATTTTCACAAGCTGCTTTTCCACACCGAAAGCGTCTTTTCCTTCAGCGAGTCCCAGCCTGTTTGTAAGTCGTATTACGTGCGTATCGCATACGTATGCAGGCTTTCCATACAAGTCGCCGCATATAAGATTAGCGGTTTTTCTGCCGACGCCCGGAAGCTTTGTAAGCTCATCAATTGTATCGGGAACAATATCGTTATATTCTTCGTGCAGCATTCTGCACATTTCGGATATATCCTTAGCTTTGGTCTTATAAAGTCCGCAGCTTTTTATATATTCTTCAATATCAGATATATCTGCTTCCGCAAAATCCTTTATAGTCGGATAACGGCGGAACATATCGGGCGTAACCATATTGACCCTTTTATCGGTACACTGTGCCGACAGCCGTGTTGCAATCAGAAGCTCATGAGGTTCCGAATATATAAGAGCACACTTTACCTCGGGGTATTCGGTTTTAAGAAGTGAAATAATACTTTTTGCTTTTTGTTTTTTATTCATTAAAATTCCTCATTAAAGAAAGAACAAGATAATAAAACACAGCGAAATAACAGTAATAATTGGAAAGAAAAAAGCATACTGATAACAATAAAGTATTCTGTAAAAATAATACATTCTCTCTTCGCTGTATCAATCTATAAGACATTTACTTACTATTATACAACAAATGTTCCGATTTAGCAAGGGGTTTTTCAAAATAAAGTGCATTTTTCTTTTCAGGATTTTAAGAAATTTATTGACAAAACAGGCAAATGGATATATAATAATAAAAGTATTATTAAAAGGAAGTATAAAACATGGATATCTCACAGAAATTTCTCGATTTTTTAAATTCTCAGACTGACGGTAACGGTGTAATTACAATGGTAGTTTCGGTTATACTGTTGGTTCTTGGCTTTCTGATGCTTATAAAAGGCGCAGATTTATTTGTTGACGGCGCATCTAAAATAGCTGCAAAGCTTAAGGTTCCGCTTATAGTTATCGGTCTTACAATAGTTGCTTTCGGTACAAGCGCCCCTGAAGCTGCTATCAGCATTAATTCGGCTTTTCAGAATAACGCGGGTATTGCCGTAGGTAATGTAATCGGAAGCAATATACTGAATGTACTCCTTATTCTTGGTATGGCAGCGCTTTTTACATCCGTTCCTGTAAAAAAGACAACTTTCAAGTATGAGATTCCTTTTGTTATAATAATTACAGTGATTATGCTGTTGCTTGGTATTATCGGCGGTTCTATCGGAAAACTTGACTCTGTAATCTTTCTTGTTCTTTTTGTAGCATTCTTTGTGTACCTCATTATGCTTTCAAAGAAGGGTGATGGCGACGCCGGAGACGATGTGCCTCAGCTTACCGAAAAGGATACTGTTTTAAAAATGATTCTGTTTATCATAATCGGTCTTGCCGCAATCGTTCTCGGCAGCGATTTTACCGTCACAGGCGCTACCGCAATTGCTGAAGCGCTTAACGTTGATGACAGAATAATCGGTCTTACAATCGTTGCTTTCGGAACCTCCTTGCCTGAGCTTGTAACTTCGGTTACCGCCGCGAGAAAGCACCAGGCTGATATAGCAATCGGAAATATCATCGGAAGTAATATCTTCAACATACTGTTTGTTATCGGCCTTGCAGGTATTTTCTCACCCGAACCCATTATTTTTGAAAGTGCTTTTATTATCGATGCAATTTTAGCTGCTTTTTCTGTTTTGCTTCTCTGGATTCTTATATTCAAGGACAAGAAGCTTAACAAGACAGGTGGCATAATCATGCTTTTGTGCTATGCACTTTACTTTGCTTATCTTCTTTTACAGCCCGTACTTTTTGCTGCTTAAACAAGGAAAGGAATTTTAATGAGCGAGAACAGGTTAAACGACAACGAGCTTGAATTTGATGACGAAATAGATTTTGACGGTTTAGACGATTTTGAGGAAGAGACTGAAGTTGATGAAGAATATGAAGATACCGAAGAAACGGAGTATGAACCTGAACTGACTGAAGATATCTGTCACAAGGAAGATGATTCTGCTGCTGATTCTGAAGAGATGAATCTTCAAGGCAGTATTTCTTACGATGAAACCGAAGAGGCTTCCGAAACCAGCGCAACTGAAAAAAATGAAATATCAGAAGAAGATGTTCACAGCGCAGCAGAGTTTATTCCTGTTGAGAAACAGACTTGTACAACTCAGAAATCATCGGAAAATATCTCGGTCAACCGTTTTTGCATTATCAATACTGCTGTTTCAGCGGTTACTTTATGTGCGGTGGCAGCAGGTATAGCGCTCGGGTACAATTATATCAGCTCAATTGAAAAAGACCTCGAAATCAAGTCAGCTGAAATAGCAGAGCTTGAAAAGAAAAATGATGCTCTTGAAGAGGATTATCTCGAGGCTGTTAATCTTGTGGAAGTAGAAAGTAAAAAAGAATCTGATTTATCTGAAATCAGCATTGAACACGGTAAAATCTCTTTTTATGATTCCTCCGTCGGGTATTCATGGACTCCCATTCTGGAAGGAATAGCGAAAAACGAATATAAAAAAGAAAATTTCACAATAGATAACCGAGGTCGTTTATCATACATAGAGGACGGAGAATCTTCATCTTACTTCGGTATTGACGTTTCTTCATATCAGGGCGATATTGACTGGCAGCTTGTAAAAGAGGATAATGTCGAGTTCGCTTTTCTGCGGATAGGCTACCGCGGCTACGGAGAAGAAGGCAAGCTTTGTCCCGATGAAAAGTTTGTTGATAATTACAGCGGCGCGCATGATGCAGGAATAGACCTTGGTATTTACTTCTTCTCACAGGCAACCTCGGTAGATGAAGCGGTTGAAGAAGCGAATTATGTCCTGTCGCTTCTTGAGGGAAGAACACTTGAATACCCGATTGTTTTTGACTGGGAAACTGTTCAGACAGGTGACCCCGAGGATATACCCAGAACTGAAGATGTAATGCCTCAGACGCTTACGCTCAGTGCAATCGCTTTCTGCGAAACTATACGCGATGCTGGCTATGACGCCATGATTTACACAAATAAAAAACTGGCGACAATCAAATATGATATGCGCCAGCTTCAGGATTATCCCGTATGGCTCGCTTATTACGATACGGAACTGAATTACTGCTACGACTTTGACATTTGGCAGTACGGAACAGGTCAGGTTGACGGTATCGAGGGCGAGGTTGATATTAATATTGCAATTATTAAATAATTTTGCGGTAAGTAGCTACACAGAAATGTATCTGCGTTTTAAGCGAATCAAGGGTTTCCAGCTTTTCCTTATCGGCACGTGATGTCTTGTAATAATACGGTGTCATTGAAAAAAGCGACATTATGTCTTCGTTTGTGCATATTTTAATTTCTTTATGAACAACACTTTTGTTTACAAGTTCAAAGTCCTCGATTTCCATATCCGCCACTTCATTTTTATATGGTAAGTCATATACTGCGCTTTTAAGCTCCCAGAGATGATTTTCCATAGGAAAGGCGGTTATAAAAAATCCGTTTTTCTTCAGCAGGCGTATGTATTCATCCCTTGAAAAAGGCGCGAACAGTGATAAAACTATATCACAGCTTTTGTCTGCCATGGGAATATCAAACACTGTTCCCACTGCAAGCTTCAGAGCTTTATTCCTGCCGGCTCCCGAGAAAATTGCTTCTTTTGAAACATCAATTCCAAAGAAATCGGAGTTGATGTTGTTTTCTTTAAGGTGTTCATAGATATTTGCGGTGTACCAGCACTCGCCGCAGCCGCAGTCGAGAACGGTGCAATTATCTGTGGCAACGGAGTCAATGTGGTTGTTGAGCTCATTCAGTAAAGGCAGATAATAGCCTTTGTTCAGAAAATTCTTTCTGGCATTTACCATAATCTTATCGTCACCGTGTGATGCTTTCTGAGAGCGAAGAAGGTTTACAAATCCTTTACGGGAAATATCAAAGCAGTGGTTGTTTTCGCACTTACAGCTATGCTCTTCGCGTATAAGCTGTTTTTTGCATACAGGACATATAAAATAACTCATAATTATTAACCTCGGTGTTTATTTGCTTCTGTTATTATACGACTTTTTTTCTTTTATGTCAATTATAAAGTAAAGGTGATATTAAAAATGTATAAATATGTGATTTTTGACCTGGACGGGACTCTGCTCAATACACTTGATGACCTTGCAAACGCAGGGAATTATGCGCTTGAAAAAATGGGGTTTCCTGTTCATGAAACTGAAAAATACAAGTACTTTGTAGGAAATGGTATCCCTAAGCTTATTGAAAGAATACTTCCGCAGAATGTTACGGATGAAATAAAGCAACATACTTACGAAATTTTCTGTTCTTATTATCAAGAACACATGAACGATTTCACTACACCTTATAATGGTGTTCTGAATATGCTTGAGCAGATGAAGCAAGCAGGAAAGAAAATTGCAGTTGTTACAAATAAAGCCGATACCTTTGCAAAGGAGATTGTGAATAGATATTTTGGCGGGCTTGTTGACGCTGTATATGGAAGTGCTGAAGGTTTTCCGAAGAAGCCTGACCCATATTGGGTAAATAGAGCTGTAAATGATTTTGGCGCAGATAAGAGTGAAGTATTTTATGTCGGTGACAGCGGTGTGGATATGCAGACTGCTGTTAACGCAGGCATTACGTCATGCGGTGTTCTGTGGGGATTCAGGCAGAAAGAAGAACTGATTGAGAATGGTGCTGCTTTTATATGCAGTGATTGTCTGGAAATCATCAGAATGGTTTTGTGATTTCCTTGTGTAACTGAATTGAAATTTGTAATGTAAAAATTGCATATAAATTTTTAAAAAAGTATTGCTTTTTTTGATTTTATATGGTAAAATTATTTAGAGATTATTTATGATTCGGGTGAGTGAATGAAAAAACAGGTGAAATTCAGCTTTATAATGTTGATAGTGGCAATTATTGTGCTGATTGCTGCTTTTTCGTCATGCATTTCTATATTTATTGACAGTGACCGTAGTATGACACGCCTGTTCAACAACTCCATCAGCTCTTTTGAAACAGGTTGGTGCAACGAATACGGTCTTGCATATGATGTTTCAACTCTTTCAACACGTGATATTGAATTTGATTCAGAAAAAGCGCTCTATCTTACTAAAAAAATACCTTCCTTTGAGGGTGAAGCAGCTATTTTCTTCCGAACCAATAATCTTGTTGTAAATCTTTATCTTAATAATGAGCAGATTTATTACACTTCAGGAAGCGGTTATTATGAAGAGCTTGCATCTTTCAGTTCTTATTGTTACGCGTCTTTTTCTGAGGATGATATCGGAAAAGAACTAAAGCTGGAAATCTACAAAACGCCGACAGCGCGCGGCTATTGCATAGATAATTTTATGTTCGGCAACCCTGCGAATGTTACATTCAATATTTTTTCCGCTGATGCAGCAATTATCGTGTCCGCCTTCCTCACTATGGTAGCCGGTATAGTATTTATCTGGATGGGCTTTACGTCCAGAAGCACTTTTGAACATTATCGTGGACTTTTGTTCTTCGGAATGTTTTCTTTGCTCATCGGTTTGTGGTTTATGCTGGATACGCTTTTCATCTTCAACATAATAAGAAGCGTTTCTGTTGTTGAACAGTGCTCACGTATTTTCCTTTCTGCAGCTGTTCCTTGTTTTATGATGTATATTTTTGATTTCTTTAATATACGTTATAAGAAGTTTTATATAGCACTTTCGATAAGCGGTTTTGCATTATTCGTGATTCTGTTTGTATTTAACGCAACGGGTGTCCTTGCTTATGGATTCACTAATTTTATAAATCATATCTATATTCTTATCTGCGGTGTTACTCTTCTTGTTGAGATGATTTCTTACCTCGCTTTAATCAACGGAAATAAAGGCGAATCAAAAGTATTCAACATTGGTGTTATTTTCTTTGTATTTTTTGCTTTGTTTGACCTGGGCAGATATTATCAGGGTAATGAAGGTGACAGCTCCCTTTCAACACGCTTTGGTATTTTCGTTCTGGCTGTTACTGTAGTGGCTGCTACAACAACCGAAGTCATCGACCTCCTGAAGCTTGGTATTCAGGCAGGTAAAATCGGTAAAATTGCTTACACAGATGCTAATACAGGTCTCGGTAACCCTGCGGCCTTTAAGAGTAAATTTGAGGAGCTCGACCGCACCAAGGTAAACTACAGCTATATTGGTATCATTCAGTTTGACGTTAATAATCTTAAGATTATTAATGATAGTCTTGGTCATGAAGCGGGTGACCTTCTTATAAAGACTGCCGCTGAGATTATAGACAAGAGCTTCGGTACTATCGGAAGCTGTTATCGCGTTGGTGGTGACGAGTTTGTTGCAATAACGACCTATAATCATGCACCCCTTGTATGTGAGGAAGCAATTCTTAAATTTGAAGGTGCTATTGAAAAATTCAATAATAATCCTGATAAGCCCTTTGAATTGCGCATTGCTTACGGCGTTGCGTACTACCAGAATACTTCTCATCAGTTCCAGTCTCTGAAAGAGGTTCATAAGCTGGCAGATGAAAGAATGTACAATAAGAAGAAAGAATTGAAAGCGCGTTTTGCCAAGTCGCCCGAAGAAATGGTAATTCGTTAATCGGGTGTATTATGGCTATTGAATATCCGGTTTTTGTTTGTGAATGTTGCGGAAAAATCGTCAGAGCTATTGCCTATGAAGACGGTGATATTTATCATTGTCCTTTCTGCGATACGGTTATGACCAGAACCGAGTACAGCATTTATGATTCTGAATATGAAATGTTTTTCGGTCATAACAGGGAAGCGGAGCAGTTTTCTGATTCTGTTTTTCAGGAATATGTCAAAAATAGTTCTAAATACGATGCTGACAAGCTTAGTGAACGGCTTCTTGAGGATATCCGAAAGTTGCAGGAATACATGATGATGAAAGACGGACGTATAAAATGAATAATGCCGTACCATTAAGGTGCGGCATTTTTGTTATGTAATTATATTAAGATTCCACACATCCACACCGTAGATTGTTTCATCCGTGGGTGTGTGATTTTTTATTGAGAGTCTGCCGTTGTTAGGTTCTGCGCCTTCTTTTGTCATAAAAAATGATTTCTCGAAATCATCACCGCAAAGCCAGTAGATATAATAACCACAGGTGTAGATTTTATTTATTTCCCGTCCGTCAGCTTTAAGCCGCCGCAGATATCTGCTTCCGTTTTCTACATGACTGCAGAAATCTGAATCTGTGATTTCTTCAATACCCAGCTGCCGGAAAATCCCGTCTGTACAACATATATACGGAGCAAATTCAAGAACAGGGTTGTAGCAGCTATGGAATAATCCATCTTTATACCAGTCAATATTACTTATTGCTTCGGGCATTCCTTTATTAAAGCTGTAAACTGTATTCCACGAGGATGAAACACCAACTCCTGAGGTAAGCTTCATGTATTTGAAATCTTTGAAAGTAAGCACCTCAGCTTCGCCCCATGCGTTGATCTCTTTTTCCAGAATTACAGCGTCATTTCCATCGACATAGATGCAGCCGCCTGTATTGAATAACCAATTCGGAGCAAAGTTCAGATAAAAAATACTTTCATTTTCGCCATCTGAATCAAAATCATAAATGTACGCAACAGAAAATTCAATATCCTCAGGCTCTTCAATGAGGCTGTGAGGATTTTCGCTGATAGTTTCGGAGGAATTGTATTCATCAATTCGTTTGCGTATATCTTTATCGGAAAAACAGATTTCGCGAGCAGATTCAAGTTGTTTTGGATAAGGAAAATCGGTTTCATTTTCAATCTTTTTGGGGATAACTACGGTACAGCCGAGGACGTCGGTAGTTTTATCGCTTGCTATGGGCTTCAATGCAGGCTCGGTATCTGTTTTTGCAACAATATTTAAATTCCAGAGATCTTTTCCGTAAAGTGTCTCTTTGGTGATATTTATGTTACTGTTTATAAAATCAGGGCTGATAGCTGTTCCTGTTTCGTTTTCAATAAAGGTTCCGTTTTCATCAAACATAATCTGTATTTCAAAATTTTTGCCCAGAAGCCAGTAAATGTAATACCCGCAGGTGTAGATTTCTGTTACTTCTTTTCCTTCCAAAGCCAGCCGTTCAATGTATTTACCGCCATTTTCTACGTGCTTTTCAAAAGCATCACGGGTTATTTTCTCAACACCCAGTTGTCGGAATTCGCCGTCAGTACAGCAGACAAAAGGAAACATGCCAAAGGCATATTTTACATAATATTCAAAAAATCCGTTATTATATTCAAAATTGCACGATTGCCCTGAACCATCAAATTTTTTCTGTATTCCGCCTTCAAAGCTGTATATATCCACAAAATAAGATGAAGCGCCTGCGAAATAATTGACCTTTACATAGATAAATTCGCCGAAATCCATAACGCTTGCAAATGCTGAACCGCCGCATTCGTTTATGAGAACACATGAATTTTTTTCATCTACATATACAAAGGCGTATCCTCCCATGGCCCACGCGGGGGTATAACTAAGGCAGAGGAGACTTTCTTCTTCGCCGTCCATATCATAATCGTATGTTCCGCCGCCGTCAAATCGGATGTCCTCGGCAGATTTAACTGTTATCGAAAGAGGCATATCATTTACTTCGTTATATCGCTCAATTTCCGAAAGAATCTCTTCATCGGAATAGCAGAGCTCCTTTGCGATATGTAAATGCTCTTTATTGAGAAATTCCGTTTCTTCATTAGTCCAGAAATCTTTGATTATATCGCACCCGAGAACGTCCAGCGTTTTATCGCTCTTAATCGGTTTAAGGATAAGGTTTTCCATTTGTTTCTCGTCAGGGGCAATTGTGACGGTATTTTTCATTTCTGTAATTTCCGTAGCTTCGTAATAAGTACCGATGGCAGAAGTGCTTGCTGTTTCAGTAGTTGCACCTGAAGCGCATGAGGACAGCAGGGAAATGCACAATAAAAAATTGATTATTTTCTTCATAATTACCTCTCAGATATCTGTTATATTAAAATAATAACCCGATTATTCCGCTCTGTCAATAGCTTTTGGAAATCTGTAACCAATTTGTAATAATTCGGTTCCGCTTAAGTAAGCGCTTAATAAAAAATCTTGCTATTTATATTAAAATATGGTATAATATATAAATACGCATGGCGTACAATAAGTGAAAGGAATTTAAAGCTATGACTCCTATTGAAAAATTACAGAAATGTTATGAAAGTTTTCGCGCAAAGATAGATTTTGTACCTGAAATTGCGCTTATTTTAGGCTCGGGTCTTGGTGCTCTTGCCGATGAAATTGACGTAAAGGCAACTCTCAACTATGATGAAATTGAAGGCTTCCCGAAATCTACCGTTCCGGGTCACAAGGGCAGATTTGTATTCGGTTATATGGATGAAGTGCCTGTTGTTATAATGCAGGGAAGAGTTCATTACTACGAAGGATATTCAATGCAGGATGTTGTGCTTCCCACCCGCCTTATGAAAATGATGGGTGCAAAGGTTCTTTTTGTTACCAATGCCAGCGGTGGTGTAAACGCTTCTTTTTCTGCCGGCGACTTCATGCTTATTACCGACCAGATTGCCAACTTCGTGCCCAGCCCCCTTATCGGTGCTAACTTTGAAGAATTAGGAACAAGATTCCCTGATATGAGCGAGATTTACGACAAGGATTTACGTGCAATTGTTGCTGATACTGCCAAAGAGCTTGATATAAAGCTTCAGCAGGGTGTTTATATCCAGCTTACAGGTCCTAATTTTGAAAGCCCTGCAGAAGTAAGAATGTGCCGTACGCTGGGTGCTGATGCGGTGGGAATGAGTACCGCCTGCGAAACTATTGCGGCTAACCATGCAGGTATGAAAATAGTCGGCATTTCCTGTGTTGCAAATTTAGGCTGCGGACTTACCGAAAATCCTCTCACTCACAAGGAAGTAATGGAAGCTGCAGATAAGGCTGCGCCTTTATTCAAGAAGCTTATCCGCGGTTCGATTGTGAATATCCATAAGAGCCTGAACTGAGAGGTCTGAGATGAGTATTGACAAGGTTATTCATATTGATAATGTGCGTCTTTCCGACAGCGGCGACAGCGTTATAATAATAGACCAGACAAAGCTTCCGAACATTGAGGAGTATATTGAACTGAAAACTCCGAAGGATTTGTACGAAGCTATATATGAGCTGAAAGTAAGAGGCGCACCTGCAATAGGTATCTGTGCCGGATATGGTCTGTACGTACTTGCAAGGCAGATTTCTGCAGAAAACGCAGATATTTTTCTTGCGAAGCTTACAGAACTTAAAGATTATCTCAATTCTTCACGGCCTACCGCGGTTAATCTCAGTCATGCGCTTAATCGCGTGGAAAAAGCCGCTATTGCTGTCAAAGAAGATGGAATTGAAGCAATGCTTTCGGCAATGAATGAAGAGAGCTGTAAAATTCATACTGAA
>JAFUNV010000162.1 GCA_017472865.1 Ruminiclostridium sp.
AAAAATGCTCGCCCAGTCCGAAAAGCGAATTGCGGAGCTGAACAAGCTTTTTAAGCGTTTGTATGAGGATAATGTTTCGGGAAAGCTGTCTGATGAGCGTTACGAGCTGTTATCAAAGGATTATGACCGAGAGCAGAAACAGCTTGACGAAACCGTCAAAGAGCTGACAGCGGTTATTGAGGAACGTGAACAGAAAACTTCTGACATCAACCAGTTTATTAAGATAGTGCAGAAGTACAAATATGTTTCCGAACTTACTCCGGAGATTATGCACGAACTGATTGAACGTATTGAAATTCACGCTCCCGACAAATCCAGCGGTCATCGACAGCAGAAAATTGATATTTATTTCAGGTTTAATGTTGCACAAGCAAGCGTAATTGCCGATACAATGGACTACGACAAAAAGAGAAAGGCTGCGTAGTAAAAACTACGCAGCCGAAAACCTCTTTACGGAACCCGAGCCTTAGGGGTGCTTTTTTATTGCGGAACGAAATGTAAAGAATGAAAACCCCGCCGTTTCTCAACGACGGGGTTTAATCTGCTTATGGCGGGAATTTGCAGCGGCGCTTCGCCGATTAATACATTCCGCCCATACCGCCCATGCCTGCTGCAGGAGCTGCGGGAGTTTCCTCCTTGATGTCGGTAACGAGGCTTTCTGTTGTAAGAACCATAGCTGCAACGGAAGCTGCATTCTGGAGTGCAGAACGTGTTACCTTTGCAGGGTCAACGATACCTGCGGTAATCATGTCTACGTATTCTTCCTTGTATGCGTCGAAGCCGTAGCCGTTTGTGCCGTTTCTTCTGATATTGTCGATGATTACGGAGCCTTCAAGGCCTGCGTTTGTGGCAATCTGGCGAACAGGTTCTTCAAGAGCGCGGAGAACAATCTTAGCGCCTGTCTTTTCGTCGCCTTCGAGAGTAGCGATGAGAGCTTCAACAGCAGCCATAGCGTTGATTAAAGCTGTACCGCCGCCTGCAACGATACCTTCTTCAACGGCAGCCTTTGTAGCTGCGAGAGCGTCTTCGATTCTCAGCTTCTTTTCCTTCATTTCGATTTCGGTAGCTGCACCGACCTTGATGACTGCTACGCCGCCTGCAAGCTTTGCAAGTCTTTCCTGGAGCTTTTCCTTGTCAAATTCGCTTGTTGTTTCTTCAAGTGCGGAACGAATCTGGCCTACTCTTTCGGCAATAGCCTGAGTATCGCCCATACCGTCTACGATAATTGTGTTTTCCTTGGAAACCTTGACCTGCTTTGCTCTACCAAGCATATCAATTGTTGTATCTGCAAGCTCTAAGCCGAGTTCGCTTGTGATAACCTGGCCGCCTGTAAGAACTGCGATATCCTTGAGCATTTCCTTACGTCTGTCGCCGAAGCCGGGTGCCTTTACAGCAACGCAGTTGAATGTGCCGCGGAGCTTATTGAGAATGAGTGTTGTAAGAGCTTCGCCTTCGATATCCTCAGCGATAATAAGGAGCTTTGCGCCTACCTTTACAATCTGCTCTAAGAGAGGGAGGAGGTCCTGGATAACGGAAATCTTCTTATCTGTAATGAGAATGAAGGGGTCTTCAAGTTCTGCAATCATCTTGTCGGTATCTGTGGACATATAGGGGGAGATATAGCCTCTGTCGAACTGCATACCTTCAACGACTTCGCTGTATGTTTCAGCGGTCTTGCTTTCTTCGATAGTGATAACGCCGTCAGCGGAAACCTTAGCCATTGCGTCTGCGATAAGGTCGCCTACGATTTCACTGCCGCTGGAAACGGTAGCTACACGTGCGATTTCGTCATTGCTTTCAACAGCCTTGGAGTTCTTCTTGATTTCTTCAACGGAAACCTCAACTGCCTTTTCGATACCCTTCTTTACAATCATGGGGTTTGCGCCTGCGGTAACGTTCTTCATACCCTCGCGGATAAGAGCCTGAGCTAAAAGTGTAGCTGTGGTTGTACCGTCGCCTGCTGCGTCGTTGGTCTTGGTGGAAACTTCCTTTACAAGCTGTGCGCCCATATTTTCAAAGGGGTCGTCAAGGTCGATTTCCTTTGCGATAGTAACACCGTCGTTTGTGATAAGGGGAGCGCCGAACTTCTTGTCGAGAACTACGTTTCTGCCCTTGGGTCCGAGGGTGATTTTAACTGTGTCAGCCAGCTTGTCGATACCTGCCTGTAAGGATTTGCGGGCTTCTTCTCCGTAAATAATCTGCTTTGCCATAATAAATCAAGTCCTTTCTTAGTCTACGATTGCGAGGATATCATTCTGACGCACGATTGTATATTTTTCGCCGTCTACCTTTACCTCTGTACCTGCGTACTTGCCGATAAGCACCTTATCGCCTATTTTAACTTCCATTTTTACTTCCTTGCCGTCTACGACTCCGCCGGGGCCTACTGCAAGAATTTCTGCTACCTGGGGCTTTTCCTGTGCGGCAGATGTAAGAATAATACCACCCTTTGTGGTTTCTTCGGCTTCGAGGAATTTAATAACAACTCTGTCTGCTAAAGGTCTGATGTTCATTTTTAGTTACCTCCTGTTGTATCTTTGTTAGCACTCATAACGTTAGAGTGCTAAACGCTATAAACATATTATAATCATTTGCAATGGAAAAATCAAGTACTTTTTGCGATTTTTTGATTTTTGTGCATTTCTGACAATACTTTTAAAGAGAGATTGTAGGATTTGACAAGAGAGCGCGCCGAAGGCACGGAACAATCGTCATTTGTTATCTGTCAATTGTCAACTAAAAAAGCACCCAATGGGTGCTTTTTTCATATACTGTTATTACTTGATAGCCACGATATTCATAGTGAGCTTGCCTGTATCGGTGATATTGATAACGCCGTAGGAGGGCTTGTTCTTGCCTCTGGGTGAATCAACCGCGCCGGGGTTCATGACATAAACGCCGTCGGTGCATTCGGTTCTGTACATGTGTGTATGACCGTAGAGGGCAATACGGCAGTTATGAGCCTTTGCTTCGCTTATAAGCGCGTCAAGGCCGCCCTGAACGTTGTATTCATGTCCGTGAACGCAGAGGATTCTGTAATCGCCTGCTTCAACCACTTCGAGAGCCTTGTAGCTGCCGAAATCGCAGTTACCCTGAACGAAGATGAAATTCTTCTCGGGGAATTCTGCCTTTACGTCGGCAAATTCATGCTCACCATCGCCTAAATGTATGATTAAATCAGCATCGAGGTTCTTCTCAACGATATCCTTGTATTTTCTGTAATCCTTGTGTGTATCGGCAACTACGATAATTTTCATAAAAATCTCTCCTGAACAAAAATTTTGAAACCTGCTGTAAACAATTATAACACATTAAATTCTTCAAGTCAAACTGAATATTATATAAAATTCTGCTCCGATTTTTAGTTATGTTTTCGGAAAAAGGGGTATTTCAGCATAGAAAACGGCGTTTTGCCATAGAATTGAGTAAAAAAAGGAGGCTTTGCTTTGAGTAATATCAATATTGACAATCTTATAGGAATTGCCAGCAAGGGGCTGGGTATTCCGCCCGAGCAGCTCAGAAAGGCGCTTAAAGAGGGTGATGTTTCGGGGATTACCGCCAACATGAGCGCCGCCGACCGTGAAAAGGTCAACCGCATTTTCAACGACCCGAAGCTTGCGGAGCAGTTCAGAAAGCAGATGAAGGTTGATAAATCATGAAACATGATTTCAAGTGAAGAGTGAAAAGTGAATAACGGTTGTGTCCGCTTTGCGGACATATTTGAAAATTGCTTAAAAAGCGTACTTATTTAAAATCATATTTCAGATTATTGCCGTAGGCAATACCTCAGTTTTTCACTTTTACTTTTTACTTTTTCACCTGAAGATTATTTCAAAACACGGTAACAACCGTAACTATTATCGGAAAGGAGCACATTATGCCTGATATGAGCGATATTTCGGCTATATTTTCGCTCCTTTCGGGAGCTTCGGGCGGCAGCGGCGGCGAGGAGCAGGCTGAACAGGGCGGGCAGGAGGAAAGCGGCGGAGGGATTGACCCGGAAATGCTGATTAAGCTTATGGAGGTCTTTGCAAAGCTGAACGAGGCTGACCGCAACACTGAACTTATAATGGCGCTGAAGCCGCACCTGAGACAGGAAAACCGCCCGAAAGCCGACATGGCGGCACAGCTTATGAAGCTTATGACGGTGATGACGGCGCTGGGCGGGGATTTATTCAATTAAGCACTAAAGGAGAAGTTTTACTATGGAATGGAGCAAATCTACAATAAGCAAGTCAGAGCTTGAAAAAAAGCAGAGAGAATTTATGGAGCAGGCGGTGAAAATGGCTCAGCAGGCAGGCTATCACTCTGAGGAAAAGGAAATCCCTGCCGTGGAGCATACCCCAGAGCCTGTTATTGAAGAGGAAAAGGCGGAGGCTGTTGCCGAAGAGGAAATTATTGAAGCTGTGGAGGAAATTACTGAGGCAGTGGAGGAAATTACGGAGAAGGCGGAAGAGCTTACCGAAGAAATTACGGCGGAGCCCGATTTTTTCGGAGAGCCTGCCCCCGATGTCCCCGAAGAAGAGGAGCCGACCTTCGGTGTGTTCGATGCGGAAGAATTATCAAAGGCAATTGAAAGCGGCGAAATCTCGGGCGAGGGGCTGAAGCAGGCGGCGGAAATCCTCGAAGAAATGAAGAACAAGACGGACATGATGAAGCGGCTCATTGCGGAGCAGGAAGCGGAAAAAACCTCCCATAACGGCGACGATTACGGTTTAAACAGCTACATAGACAGGCATAATACAAATTGTCAGGGGTGCGGACATGGGAAAAACCATAGCTCCTGACAGCGATACAATCCTTATTCTTGCGGTGATGGCGCTGATTTACAAGGAGGGCGGAGATAAGCAGCTTCTGCTGGGGCTGCTTATTCTGCTGATTATGACTATGCAGAAATAAGTGAGTGAAGAATTGTTGTGTCCGCTTTGCGGACGGATTTAAAAACATTGACAAACCCTTATAAAAATAGTATAATATTATGGTATAAAAATGGGAAAGTATGCCCCGAAAAGGAGGACGCGCCGTGAATGTTGAAATAAACGGTTTAAATACGCACTATCTTAAAGAGGGAAGCGGCGAAAACGTCCTCGTGCTTCAGGGCTGGGGTACAGAAATTGAGCTTTACTCGGCGGTGATTTCCGAAATGGCAAAAAAATACACCGTTTATGCGCCCGATTTTGCGGGTTTCGGTAAGTCGGACGAGCCGAAAGAGCCCTGGTGTGTTGATGATTACGCCGATTTTGTCATTGCTTTCTGCGAAAAGCTGGGCATTAAAAAGACCATACTTTTCGGTCACAGCTTCGGCTGTCGTGTGATTATAAAGCTGCTTTCCCGTGAAAACTGTCCCATAGAGGCCGAAAAGGTAATCCTTACGGGTGCGGCGGGCATAAAGCCTGTGCAGTCCGAGGGCGCAAAGAAAAAGGCAAGCGCATATCAGCGGGGCAAGGCGTTTTTAAGCACGCCCATTATGAAAAAGCTGTTCCCGAATGCACTTGAGAAGCTCAGGCAGAAGCACGGCTCGGCAGACTACCGCGCAGCTTCTCCCATGATGAGGCAGGTGCTGGTAAAGACCGTCAACGAGGATTTATCCCATCTTCTCCCCCTTGTAAAGCAGGAAACACTGCTGATTTTCGGCAGGAACGACGACGCTACACCCCTTTCTGACGGGCAGAGAATGGAAAAGGAAATGCCGAATGCGGGGCTTGCGGTTATTGAAAATGCAGGGCATTTTGCTTTTATTGAGCAGCAGTATTTGTTTTTACGGATTATTGATTCATTTCTGGGGATTGATAATTGAATAAAATCTGTCAATGTAGGGGCGAACTGTGTTCGCCCGCTATAACAGGTATAAACGTATCAGGGAAATGAAGATTCATTAACAATTTGTAAAGGAATTTGACATAAATGGAAATTTTAGGACACGTTATATTTTTTATCGTACTTTTAGCAAGCTTCACGGTGAATTTCGTTCACTATATGCACATGTTCCAGCTCAATTCATACAGCGCCTGGGAGCAGGGGCAGTGGATGAAGAAGAACGTGGGGAATATCGTGCTCCGTCATCTGTGGGCGATGGTTGCGGCAATAACGGCATATATTCTTGTAACCAGTATAATCCGTACCTGTAACGCTCCGAATTGGCCGGAGCTTAAGGATTACCTTATCTGCTCCGCTATTCTTGCGGTAGGCTTGATTTTCTGCAAGCGTAAGCCTGCCAAGAAAAAGCTGGTGTTCACTCCCCGTGTTATCAGAATGTGCGTGACCAGCACCATAGTTTACGGCGCGGTGTGTGCTTTATCCATGATTTTCGGCTTTAACAGCGGCTGGTATCTGCCCATTCTCTGTCTTTGGCAGATTTTCTCCCTTTTCATGCCCATGATTGCCAACTTCATCAACAAGCCCATAGAAAAGGGCGTGAATAACTACTACATCAATGACGCAAAGCGCATTATAAACGAACTGCCCAACACCACCGTTATCGGTATTACGGGCAGCTACGGAAAGACCTCCACAAAATTCTATCTGAATAAGCTCCTTTCCGCAAAGTACAATGTTCTCATGACCCCCGAAAGCTACAACACCACCATGGGCGTTGTAAAGACTGTCCGCGGCTCGCTCAATGCTTCCCACGAGATTTTTATCTGCGAAATGGGCGCAAAGGGCGTGGGTGAAATCAAGGAAATCTGTGATATTGTCCACCCCCGACACAGCATGATTACTTCAATCGGCGAACAGCACCTTGAAACCTTCAAGAGCGTTGAAAATATCATAAAGACAAAGTTTGAAATTGCAGACTGTATCACTGACGGTACGGTTGTGCTGAACTATGACAACGAATTTATCAGAAACCACGGCACGGACAAGAACAAGCTCACATACGGTATCGGTGACGGGGAGTTTGACTACAAGGCGGAAGATATAAAGGTTTCGCCCAAGGGTACAAGCTTCACGGTAGTACACAAGGGTGAACGCTACGGCTTTTCAACAAAGCTTTTAGGCAGCCACAATGTTCAGAACATAACGGGCGCTATTGCTGTGGCACACTTTATGGGCGTTCCCATGCAGGACCTTGTTTTCCCTGTTAAGCGCCTTGAATGTGTTCCTCACAGAATGGAAATTCTCGACAAGGGCAACGGCGTTACGGTGATTGACGACGCCTTCAACTCCAACCCCGCAGGCGCAAGGGCTGCTCTCGGCACTCTTAAAATGATGGAGGGCTGTCTCAGGGTGCTGGTGACCCCCGGTATGGTCGAGCTGGGCGAGAGAGAATATGACCTTAACCGCCAGCTGGGAGAATTTGCCGCAGACTGCTGCGACATTGCAATTCTTGTAGGTGAGCGTCAGGCTCCGCCCATTAAGGAAGGGCTTTTAAAGAAGGGCTATCCCGAGGAAAAAATCCATGTGGTGAAAACTCTCGGCGAGGGTCTTAAAATTGCCTATGGCACAAATGTCGGCATGAAGAGGGTTATTTTACTGGAGAATGATTTGCCGGATAACTACTGATTGATGAATGATTAAAAATGAATGATGAATGATTGAGGTATCGCCTTCGGCGATGAATTATCAATTGTTTTTGGGGGAATAAAAATGAAAATTATATGCAGCAGCTGTAAAAAGATAATAGATACAGAAAAGCATGATTTCTGTCCCAAATGCGGCTCGAATTTCAATTACAGCGATAATCTGAAAAGCGGCACGCGCACCGAGGATTATGACGAATACGAGCGTATCCGTCAGGAAAGCAATATCCGTATGGCTGAGGCTGAGGCGGAGCGTGCCCGAAATGCACACGAAAGCGCAGAGCAGGCAAGGACCAATGCGGCGGAAGCACGCAAGGCGGCAATGCGCGCCGAGACAAAGCGCCGTCACACTGCCAACAACAACCGCCACGAGGGAAAAAAGAACACAGGCTGCGGCTGTATTGGGGTGATTATTGCCATTTTCGCCGTTTTCGGCGGAATTATTTCCGAGATGAAGGAAAATGGAAAGGATTTCTTTGAAGAAGTCAGCGGCGCGTTTCAGTCCTACATAGAAGAGGAGACGGAGGATTATTACACAGAAGAAAACGTCTCCGAAAGTTATATCAAGATAGGTCTCGGCGAATGGATTTATGATATTAATTACGCTTTTTGCTGTGATGAGGTCATACCTGCCGTAGATGTCCTTTCCGCTGAGGGATATATGAATCTGAGCTTCTGCCTTACCGTTGAAAACTGCCGCGAGGACAGGCAGGAATCCTATTACTCAAGCATTGTGAAATGCTACGCGGACGGCGAACTCTGCATGACGCAGGTTAACCCGAGCGACGAATACGGTATGTTCCTGCCCGGCTATCTCGGCTGGGGTCAGTATCATACGGGCTATGTTACCTTTAAGGTGCCTGTGGACGCAGAGAGCGTCAGTCTTGTATACGAAAACACCGAGGTCGTAATCGACAACGTTTATATGTACGCCGAGGAATGGAAGGCGGCGGTTTACGGTGAGGAAGAAGCGCCGACAGCGGACACTGACGAAAATTACAATGAAGTAGGCTTTGATGAATACTACATTTCGGACGAGGGATATTTCTTCCGCTGCATGGATATACAGGAAAAAGAAATTGAGTTTCTTCAGCCTGCTGAGGGAAATATGTATGTTTCCTTTGAGCTTGAATTAATCAATGACACAGACGGTTATGTCTATCACTTCGGTTATCCCTCATGCCGTGCCGACGGCGAGGATGCGGCCATGATTGCATTTTCGGGCGACCCGCTGTTCTTGCCCGGAGAGATTGAGCCTTACACCTCGTTTATCGGGTATATGTGCTATGAGGTGCCGCGCGACACGGAGACCTTTGAGATAATCTATCGTGATGAAGTCAAGGTGATAATTGACAACCCTTTTAAAGGAGAGTAAAAATGGCAGAAAAGCTTATTCACTGTGACGCCTGCGGAAGAATATATGACGCTATGGCGCACGGTTCCTGCCCCGGCTGCGGCGCAGGTTATGAATATGACGAGGAGGCAGGCCGCCCCGAAACAATGGTGGAGCGGAAATACCGTCTTCTGGAGGAACAACAGGAAGCGGAAAAGAAGGCTAAATTTGAAAGAAGCCAGAAGGAGCTGGACAGCCAGGTTAAAAAAATCAAGCTGGGCTGTTTTGCTGTAATTCTGATTATAGCGGCACTTATTTTCGCGCCGAAGATTATGGCTATGCTGGGCGGTGACGCCGAAGCGGCGGCGGTTATGCTGAATGGGATTCTGCGGTTCTGACTTTACGGGAGTAATTTATGAAAATCAGATGTTCAAACTGCAAGGCTAAAATAGACACGGAAAAGTATGATTTCTGTCCCAGATGCGGCGCAGGCTTCAGTTATAAAGAAGCGGCGGCGGAAGAACCTGAACCCGAAGAAGCCGAAAAGGCGGCGGCACGGGCAAGAAAAAAAGAAGCGCAGAAGGCAAACCGTGAAGCCGAGCTTATGGAAAAAAGGAAAAGGCAAAGCAGGGATCGGAACGACGGAAACACGGCGGTTATTGCCCTTGGCGGGCTTGCGGTAATTGTGTTCTTTGTTTTGAACTGGATAAGTGCATTTTACGGCAATGACGAGCCTGTAAAAAGCGACGAGGAACGGCTGGAGGATTATTTCGGCGGCACAACTTATGTGACCTTCGTTAATCCCTTTGAAACCACACCCGAAGAGACGACCGAACCGCCTCTGCCCGAAGTTATGTATACCGCAGGACTCGGCGAAGAGGCTTTTACGGGAGAATACGGCATAACCTGCACCGGATTCAGAAAAGAAGAGCATGAAGCCTTACCCCCTGACGAGGGAATGGAATATGTCTCTTTCGGGCTTTCATTGAAGAATTACACCGACAGTACCCTTTCCTTTGACATGGCGGTTTCCTGCTATGCCGACGGGGAAAAGGCAACGGCGGTATTCTTTCTGACTGATGAGCCTTTCAGACCCGATACTCTGGCGAAGGGTAAGGTTTACAGCGGACGGGTATGCTATGAAGTGCCCGAAAACACAGAAAGCTTTGAACTTCACTGCGGCGGCAGTGAGGATATTACTATAAAAATAAAACCATGACAAAGAAAGGAACAGACCCTATGAAGATAAGAGTAGGTGTATTTTTCGGAGGCAAGAGCGTAGAACACGAGGTATCGGTTATCACAGGCTTACAGGCCTATAACCATATCGACCGTGAGAAGTATGAGCCTGTACCGATTTACATTACAAAGGACGGAAAATTCTATGTGGGTGAGAAAATCGGCGCGATTGAGGCGTACCGCAATATCCCCGCCCTTTTAAAGGAAAGCGTGCAGGTTATTCCCGTAAACGACGGGGGCTGCAAGCTTATGCGTTATCCCATGAAGAAGTTCGGGGACAACGTTATGGCGGCGATTGATGTGGCTCTCCCCGCGGTTCACGGCACAAACGTTGAGGACGGCGCTTTTCAGGGCTTTTTACAGACTCTCGGCGTGCCTTATGCTTCCTGTGATGTGCTTTCCTCGGCGGTGGGCATGGACAAATACGTGATGAAGACCGTATTCAAGGACAACGATATCCCCGTGCTGCCCTGTGTGGTTGTAAACGTTAAGGAGTATACCCGTGGCACAGAGGAAATTGTTGCAAGAATTGAAGAAAAGACAACCTATCCCGTTATTATAAAGCCTGTAAACTTAGGCTCAAGCGTTGGTATCCGCAAGGCTAAAAACCGTGAGGAGCTTATTGATGCGTTGGAATACGGTTTCACATTCTCCCTCAGGGTTCTCGTTGAGAATGCCGTTACCGAGCTTAAGGAAATCAACTGCTCGGTACTGGGCGACTACGAGGACGCTGAAGCCAGTGAATGTGAAGAGCCTGTTGCCAACGATGAAATCCTCAGCTATCAGGATAAGTACGTAAGCGGCGGAAAAAGCGGCAAGAACAGCGGTATGGCTTCACTGAAGCGCAAAATCCCCGCAGATATCACCCCCGAAATGCGTGAGGAGATACGCACCCTTGCGGTTAAGGCGTTCAAGTGTCTGGGCTGCAGCGGCGTGGCAAGAATAGATTTCATGCTGGACAAGGCGACAGGAAAAATCTATCTCAACGAAATCAACACTATCCCCGGAAGTCTTTCATTCTATCTCTGGGAGCCTATGGGGGTAAAGTACTCAGAGCTTCTTGACAGAATGATTTCTCTTGCGTTCAAGCGTGAGCGTGAGAACAAGTCCATCAGCTTTTCATTTGATACTAATATTCTGGAGAATATCAGTCTGGGCGGTGCTAAAGGGGCTAAGGGCTCTAAGATGTGATGCAAATAACAATGTAGGGGCGAACTGTGTTCGCCCGTGAAAGTTCGTTTAATAGGCTAGGCGCGCCGAAGGCGCGCAATTCCGTGCCCGAAGGGCACGGAAACAGGCGGCGAAGCCGCCGTGTGGGTGTCGGGAGCGCAGCGCCTGACATTCCGCGCCGACAGGCGCGGAAGCCTGCGCTCACAGAATAAATAAAACAAACACAATATAAATCAACCGAAAGGAAAAAATCATGACAAAGCCTTATATTATCGGTCTCGAATTCGGCACATGGAACAGCGAGGTGTGGTTTTCGGGCGAGGACAGCGCAGAAACAGCGGAAAAATGGAACGAAGCGGTAGGCTCGCTCAAATCTGTGGGCGACAGCTGCACCAATCCCAACGATTTTATCGTAGCTGCCTGCGAGCATTTTGAAAAGTACGGCTTTACACGTATCCAGCGATGAAGCAGGTTACTGTAAACAAGAACGCCGCGGGACAGCGGATTGACCGCTTTCTTACCAAGACTTACCCCGAATTGTCACAGGGCTTTATCTGCAAGACCATACGAAAAAAGGACATAAAGGTAAACGGAAAGAGGACAGAGGCAAATTACAAGCTTATTGAAGGGGATGTTATTACCCTTTATGTAAAGGACGAGCTTTTTGAAAAGAAAAAGCTGTCCGATGATGATTTCCTCGCTACGGACGGGAATATTTCCGTAATCTACGAGGACGAGAATATTATTCTTGTGGATAAGGAGACGGGGCTTGTGGTTCATGAGGACAACGACAACACCGCCGATACCCTCATAAACCGCATAAAGAACTATCTTTACCGCAAGGGTGAATACAACCCTGCGGAGGAGTTTTCCTTTGCGCCTGCACTCTGCAACCGTATTGACAGGAATACGGGCGGTATTGTCATAGCGGCAAAAAATGCCGAAAGTCTGCGGATTCTGAACCAGAAGGTAAAGGACAGGGAGCTTACAAAGCTGTACCTGTGCGCCGTGAACGGTGTACCGAAGGTGAAATCTGCGCGGCTTACGGCTTATCTTTACAAGAATGAAAAGGAAAACCGTGTTATTATTTCCGATAAAAAGACTCCTCAGAACCGCACCATAGTCACCGCCTACAAGGTGCTTGAAGAAAGGGGCGGGGACAGTCTTCTTGAAGTGGATTTAATCACGGGGCGCACTCATCAGATACGCGCACACATGGCGTATATGGGACATTTTCTTCTGGGCGACGGCAAGTACGGCGTCAATAAAATTAACAGGGAAAAGGGCTACCCTTATCAGGCTCTTTACAGCTACAAGCTGGTATTTAATTTCAGTACAGACGGCGGAATTCTGAACTATCTCAACGGTAAGGAATTCACCGCCCGTAATATATGGTTTTTGGAACAATTCAGAAAAGGAGAAAAAAGATAATGAAGTATGTAGTATTACTCTGCGACGGAATGGCAGACTTAAAGCGTGAGGATTTAGGCAACGGAACGCCTATGAGCTGCGCTAAGAAGCCTAACATGGACAGACTTGCAAAGACAGCGGAAATCGGTCTTGTAAAGACTGTTGTTGACGGCATAAAGCCCGGCAGTGACGTTGCCAATCTCTCGGTTCTGGGCTATGACCCTGCAATTTACTATTCGGGACGTTCTCCCCTTGAGGCAGGCAGCATCGGTATTGATATGAAGCCCACAGACGTTTCCTTCAGAGCTAACCTTGTTACTCTCAGCGACGAGGCGGTTTATGAGGACAAGACTATTCTTGACTACTGTGCAGATGATATCTCCACTGAGGAAGCGGCTGAGCTCATGAAGTTCATTGCCGAAAAGCTGGACACCGACGTTTTCCACTATTACAGCGGCGTAAGCTACCGCCACTGCCTTATCTGGAACAACGGTACACTTGATGTGGGAACTCTTACACCTCCTCACGACATTACAGGAAAGCCTATCAAGGAATATCTCGGCTTCAACGAGAACAGCGCGCCTTTATTTGAAATGATGAAGAAGTCCTACGACTTACTTAAAGACCACCCTGTAAATAAGGCGAGAGAAGCAAAGGGCTTACGTCCCGCAAACAGCCTCTGGTTCTGGGGCGAGGGTGTACGCAAGAGCCTTATGCCCTTTACCGAAAAGTACGGCAAGACAGGCGCTATGATAAGCGCGGTTGACCTCTTAAAGGGTATCGGCAAGTTCACAGGCATGGACGTTATCAACGTTGAGGGTGCGACAGGCTACATAGACACAAACTTCAGCGGCAAGGCAGAGGCTGCAATAAATGCGCTCAAGGGCGGACGTGATTTTGTATACATTCACGTTGAGGCTCCCGACGAATGCGGTCACCGTTTTGAGGTTCAGAACAAGGTGAAGGCAATTGAGCTTATTGACGAGCTTATTTTAGGACCTGTATTAAAGGCGTTTGAGGGTGAGGAATTGAAGGTGCTTATCTGCCCCGACCACCCCACACCTCTCGAACTGAAAACACACACCAACGCTCCCGTTCCCTATCTTATCTGGAACAGCGCAAAGGCTGAACAGGGCGTGGACTGCTTCACAGAGGAGGCTGCTGAAAAGACAGGCAGATATGTTGAAGTGGGTCATACTCTTATGGAGCATTTCCTTGGTGAATAAAATATATGGGCGGCTATCAGCCGCCCGCTATAATGAGTATGAATGTTTTATGCTTCGGGCGCGCCCGTAGGGCGCGCGTGCCGCGGCGCAGCCGCGGGTACGCTTTTCGCGGAGCGAAAAGCGCAGGGGGTGCAGGGGGATGAA
>JAFUNV010000007.1 GCA_017472865.1 Ruminiclostridium sp.
GAATTCGTCCTTTACAACGATTTCATCAGCACTTACCTTTGCTACAACACCGTCTTCCTTTGCAAGAACACATACACCGGAGTCTACTGCTGCCTTATAGTCCATACCTGTGCCGACAATAGGCTGGTTTGTAACCATAAGCGGTACTGCCTGACGCTGCATGTTCGCACCCATAAGAGCACGGTTTGCGTCATCGTTTTCAAGGAACGGAATCATAGCTGTAGCTACGGAAACTACCATCTTAGGCGATACGTCCATGTAGTCAACGCTGTCGCATGCAACTTCGAGAATTTCATCTCTGCGGCGTGCGGTAACGCGCTTTCTTGCGAAATGACCTTCCTCGTCAAGAGGTTCGTTGGCCTGAGCGATTGTGTAGAGGTCTTCAACGTCGGCTGTCATATAAACAACATCGCTGAGGACTTTACCCGTCGCCTTGTCAACCTTACGGTAGGGAGTTTCGATAAAGCCGTATTTATTGATTCTTGCGAAAGATGCAAGATAGGAGATAAGACCGATGTTAGGACCTTCAGGAGTTTCGATAGGACACATACGGCCGTAGTGGGAGTAGTGTACGTCTCGTACTTCGAAGCCCGCTCTGTCTCGGGAGAGACCGCCGGGACCGAGGGCGGAAAGTCTTCTCTTGTGAGTAAGCTCAGCAAGAGGGTTGTTCTGGTCCATGAACTGGGACAGCGGAGAAGAACCGAAGAATTCCTTGATAGCCGCTACCACAGGTCTGATATTTACGAGTGTATTGAGGGAAATCTTGTCGGTATCCTGCTGTAAGCCGATACGCTCACGGATAACACGTTCCATTCTTGTGAAACCGATTCTGAACTGGTTCTGAAGAAGTTCGCCTACGGAACGGATACGTCTGTTGCCTAAGTGGTCGATATCATCAACTGTACCCACGCCTTCGCAGAGGTTGATGAAATAACTTACGCTTGCGAAGATATCGTCAAGAGTGATGTGCTTGGGCACAAGGTCGTCAGCTCTGAGCTTGAGCTGTTCTTCGATTTCCTCGCGGGAGTCATATTCGTCGAGAATTTCCTTTAATGCGGGGAAGAAAACCTTTTCGTTGATACCGAGAGCCTCAAAGTCGATATCTTCCTTGAAGTAAGGAGCAATATCAACCATCTGGTTACCGATAACCTTAACGAGCTTGCCTTCAACGTCGAGGAAAATCTCGCCTACGCCTGCCTGTTCGATTTCAAAGCCCTTGTCGGTGGAAATCATTTCGCCGGTTTCAGCCATGATTTCGCCTGTAAGAGGATTTACAACAGGCTGTGCAAGCTTGTGACCGATAATACGTCCCGAAACACCGAGCTTCTTGTTGAACTTGTAGCGTCCGAAACGGGAGAGGTCATAACGCTTTGCGTCGAAGAAGAGGTTGTTGAGATGACCCTGAGCGGATTCAACCGTAGGAGGCTCGCCGGGTCTTAACTTCTTGTAAACCTCAAGAAGAGCCTCTTCCATATTCTTGGTAGAGTCCTTCTGGAGTATTGTCTGCTGGATTCTTTCGTCATCGCCGAAAAGTGCGATAAGCTCCTCGTCTGTACCCTTGCCGAGAGCACGGAGAAGAGTTGTAGCAGGAATCTTTCTGTTCTTATCGATACGAACATAGAATACGTCGTTGGAATCCATTTCGTATTCGAGCCACGCACCGCGGTTAGGAATAACCTGGGATGTGAACAGCTTCTTACCTGTTTTATCATAGTCAAAGCCATAGTAAACGCCGGGGGAACGAACGAGCTGGGATACGATAACACGCTCCGCACCGTTGATTACGAAGGTACCGCTGTCTGTCATAAGCGGGAAATCACCCATGAAGATTTCGCTTTCAGCGACTTCACCGGTTTCCTCGTTGCGCAGATGAGCCTTTACTCTAAGAGGAGCCGCATAGGTTACGTCGCGCTCCTTACATTCCTCGATAGTATACTTGGGATTATCATCAATTCTGTAATCCACGAAGCTGAGGACAAGCTTGCCGTTTGAATCGGTAATTGAGGAGATATCTTCAAATACTTCCTTAATACCCTCTTCAAGGAACCACTTATAAGAATTTTTCTGGATTTCGATGAGGTTCGGCATTTCAATAACCTCATTAATCTTGGAAAAACTCATGCGGGTAGTATTACCCAGCTGCACAGGCTTTACATTCACCATTGGCTTAAATCACTCCTTAAATTTTTGAAAAAATAAGCTTATTTTCCAGTTTCCGTTAATAAGTCCATTATAATTCAGTATTTTATTATATAACAAGTCGCAGGATTTGTCAAGGGTTTTTTAAGATTTTTTTGAAAAATTTACCTTAAATAAGCAGAATAAACAAAAACAGCCTGTAAAAACAAATCCAC
The DNA here is from genome assembly GCA_017472865.1 of Ruminiclostridium sp. Lineage (GTDB taxonomy): Bacteria > Bacillota > Clostridia > Oscillospirales > Ruminococcaceae > Ruminiclostridium_E. The sequence continues at coordinate 2,355 of JAFUNV010000007.1, forward strand.
AGGCTGCATTATACTATTAAAATATATTATATATAGCTCTTACACCTTGGCGTGGAGCTGTTCTTCGGAAAGCTCACTGCTCTGCTCCGTTTCCTGGTAGCTTAAATCCATGGCGTTAAGCGCCTTTTCGTCGATACCCTCGGTGCTTTCCTTCTCGAAAATCGTCCTTACGGTCATAAATATGATTTTAAGGTCAAGGAGAAGCGAGAAATTCTGGATATAGATAAGGTCCATTTTCAGCTTGTCATAAGGCGTGGTATTGTACTTGCCCATAACCTGTGCATAACCTGTAAGGCCTGCCTTAGCGTTGAGACGGAAGCTGAACTCGGGTATTGTTTCAACATATTCATCTGCAATCTCAGGTCGCTCGGGTCTGGGACCGACGATTGACATTTCACCCTTCAGAATATTTATAAGCTGAGGGAGCTCGTCCAGTCTTGTCTTGCGGATAAAATTACCTACGGGAGTGATACGGCTGTCGCCCTCTGCCGCAAGTCTTGCCTTTCCGTCCTTTTCCGCGTCGGTTATCATCGAGCGGAACTTATAGAGATAAAATTCCTTTCCGCCGTATGTAAGACGCTTCTGCTTATAGATTGCGGGACCCCCGTCATAAGCCTTTACCGCAATTGCAACGCCTATCATAAGCGGTGACAGAATTATTATTCCTATCAGCGAAACAGTAAAATCGAAAATTCGCTTTAAAATTCTCTGTTCAAGCTTTGCGCCGAAGTTACGGCTGACAAGAAGAGGCGTATCAAGGATATGCAGCTCCTCTGAGCCTCTGATTAAGATATCCGAAATTTTCGGTGTTACGTATGTAACTATACGGTGCTCGAAGCAGAATTTCAGAATATCGTTTCTTATCCTGTTCTCCGTGTCGCAGATTACAACCGCGTCGTAGCCGAGAATTTCCTGCGAAATACGCTCAAAGCCTTCATCTGTGTTTATGGCTGCGCAGATTATGAACTTATCATAACGCTTGCTCATCTTGTACACAAGAGAACGGGCGGATTTATTGGCGTAGACAAGAATCATCTTTCTTGGCGGAAACAGTCTCGCAAAATTGCGGTGTATGTAAATACTCCACAGAATCGTCACACACACCACCACAGGCAGCGACGCCATAAGCATC
>JAFUNV010000163.1 GCA_017472865.1 Ruminiclostridium sp.
GTATGGGTTACACAATCATCAAGGGCGCTAAAAATGACCTTACAGCTGAAGTAACATTCTTCGTACCGCAGGATTACGCAGGTGAAGTTCAGCAGGTCGTTTTGACAAACAACGCAAGCGCTGCCAAGACATTCAAGCTCTTCTCATTCATTGAATGGTGTCTCTGGAATGCTCAGGACGACAGCACAAACTTCCAGAGAAACTTCAACACAGGTGAAGTTGAAATTGAAGGCTCCACAATTTATCATAAGACAGAATACAAGGAACGCCGCGACCACTTCGCATTCTATTCCGTTAACACTAAAATCAAGGGCTTTGACACCGACAGAGAAAGCTTCCTCGGTCTCTACAACGGCTTCGGCGAGCCTCAGACAGTTATGCAGGGCTCTCCCAGCAACTCCGTAGCTGACGGCTGGTCTCCCGTTGCTTCTCACTATGTTGAAATCGACCTCGAAGCAGGCGAAAGCAAGGATTTAGTATTCGTACTCGGCTATGTTGAAAACCCCGTAGACGAAAAGTTTGCTCCCGACCTCACTCCTGAAGATAAGGTTATCACAACAGCAAACTCCAAGAAGAATATCATCAACAAGAAAAAGGCTCACGAAATGATTGCTATGTGCGATACAGCCGAAAAGGCTGATAAGCTTTTCGCAGAGCTCAAGGAACACTGGAACAGCCTCCTCGGTCAGTATCATGTTGATTCTCCCGATGAAAAGGTTAACCGTATGGTTAATATCTGGAACCAGTATCAGTGTATGGTTACCTTCAATATGTCCCGTTCCGCTTCTTACTTTGAAAGCGGTATCGGCAGAGGCATGGGCTTCCGTGACTCCAACCAGGACCTTCTCGGTTTCGTACACCAGATTCCCGCACGTGCGCGTGAACGTCTTATCGACCTTGCAGCTACAATGCTCGAGGACGGCGGTGCATACCACCAGTATCAGCCTCTCACCAAGAAGGGCAACCACGAGCTGGGCTCCAACTTCAACGATGACCCGCTGTGGATGATTCTTGCAACAGCAGCTTACATAAAGGAAACAGGCGACGTAGCTATCCTCGACGAAATGGTTCCTTACGAGAACAAGGACGAGCTTGCTGATACAATGCTCGACCACATGAAGAGAGCGTTCAACCACGTTGTTAAGAAGGTTGGTCCTCACGGCTTACCTCTCAGCGGACGTGCTGACTGGAACGACTGTCTCAACCTCTCCTGCTTCTCCGATAAGCCCGGCGAGTCCTTCCAGACATACAACAACAAGGAAATGTTCACTGAACCTCCTTTCTACAGCCAGACAGCTGAATCCGTCATGATTGCAGGTATGTTCTGCTTTATCGCTCCCGAATACGCAGCTATGTGCCGTCTCAAGGGCGACGAGGCTGAGGCTCAGAGAGCTGACGCTGAAATCGAAAAGATGAAGAAGCTCACTATGGAACACGGCTTTGACGGCGAATGGTTCCTCCGTGCTTATGACAACTTCGGCAAGAAGGTAGGCTCCAAGGAATGTGAAGAAGGTAAAATCTTCATCGAACCTCAGGGCTTCTGCGTGCTCGCAGGTCTCGGCAAGGAAACAGGCGACGATATCAAGACTCTTGACAGCGTAGCTAAGTACCTTAACTCCGACCACGGTCTTGTTCTTAACAACCCCGCATTCACAAAGTATTTCATCGAATACGGTGAAATTTCCACATACCCCGGCGGTTATAAGGAAAATGCAGGTATCTTCTGCCACAACAACGCATGGATCATGTGCGCTGAAGCATTCGCAGGCAGAGGTGACAAGGCATTTGAATACTATTCAAAGATTGCTCCCGCTTTCCGTGAGGAATTCTCCGACCTCCACAGAACCGAGCCTTACGTTTACGCTCAGATGATTGCAGGTAAGGACGCACCCCGCCACGGTGAAGCTAAGAACAGCTGGCTCACAGGTACCGCAGCATGGAACTTCGTTGCAATTTCTCAGTACATTTTAGGTATCAAGCCCAAGTACGACGGCCTTGAAATCAGCCCCTCCATTCCTCACGAATGGGACGGCTTCACAATCTCCCGTCTCTTCCGCGGCGCTACATACAACATCAAGGTTTCCAACCCTGACCACGTTTGCAGCGGCGTAAAGAGCATGATTGTTGACGGCAAGGCAGTTGATGGTAACGTTGTTCCCGCTTTCGCTAACGGCGAGCATACAGTTGAGGTAGTTCTCGGCTGAATCGGCAGGGTTCAACACATTGTATAAAATTAACGGCACTCACGATGTGGGTGCCGTTTTGTTATATTGCATGATTTTGGTTAAGATTTTTGTGCATTTCGGAGAAAGTAAGGATTTTCTGAGAAAATGCCTGTTTTTTTTGTCACATTTTCGCGTTTCAATTCGTAATAAATAGTGAAAGAGGTAAAAAATCCCCTCGGCAGTGCCGAAATTTATGGGGTGTGGTCAGAAGAACAATAAACTATGAGCCTATACAGGCAGAAAGATTTTTGAGGTGTTAATATTATGGCAAGCGAAACTTTAAGCGTGGCAAGACTTTGTCAAAAAGACAGCAGATGGAAAGATGTTTTATTAGGCTGGAGTTCTACCGATACGATAGGCGCCAGTGGCTGTCTGCTTACGTCATTTACAATGATTTATAATTATTGGGTGAGCAGAGGCTTATATAACGGCAGTGTTAAAACGCCTTCTGAAATGAACACTCACTGCAAAAACAATGGAGCTTTTTCAGATGCCGATTTGGATACTGCAACAGCGGCATCAACATTTTCTTTTCAGGTGGATTCTAATTTTAATAGTCAAAACGATGTTTCAACCACAATTCCTTATAGCTCCGTTATTGTAAAAGCAAAAAGCGCTATAGCAGGTGGCAAACCTTTATTAATAGGAGTATATGACCCAAATCAGTATGCACATTTTGTTGTTGCGTATAAATATGACAATAGCGAAATTTATATTCATGACCCTGCGCTTTATAATAAAACTACCTTGCATGAATATATTACAAGCGGATTTCACGTGTATTCTTATCGCGCCTATAAGCCTGCAAACTGATCTGAAAGGATTTAAAATGAAAAAACGTTTAATGGCATTGTTTATATCATTATGCTTCGCGGTATCTTCCTGTGCTTCGTTGCAGACGGAGCAAGATACATCGTCAGATACAGAAGCGGAAGCGGTGTTCACATATCCGTATGAAACCGACACTCTCGTTGAAGAAATCGTGCTTAAAGAATATGTTTTTACAGGCGAGATTGTTGATTATTCAGAAAAACACGGAATTTCATTCACCTGTGAGGAGCAGAAAAACGTATATAACCTTGCCTGCATATTTATTTACGGCGGTCTGGGTATAAATACTACAGAGCGCTACGGAAGTTTCACAATTGAAGGCAGAAAGCTGAGCGGATGGCTTACAGGCTATACCTACGAAAGTTACCTTAAGTTCTGTAAAAGTATTTTCTGCGGTAAAATACCCAATACACAGCTTCTGGAATACTCCTGCACTGGTGAATTATTCATGAACGACGCGTGGAAGGGCGGTTCTTCCTATACATATACATACGAAACGCTGTATGAGGACGAAAAAACTTTTATTATCAGAAATACCGCGGTAAGCACTGACGACCCTTCGGAATACGGATATTATTTCACTATTCTTGTGATGACGGACGAAGGCTGGAAGGTTTCGGTGTTGGAACATCCGAATTTATAATAAAATCAGTTCGTATATCCGAGAATTGCTTTAGTTAACCAAAACAGGCGGCGCATACTGCACCGCCTGTCCTTATATCATGTATCCAGTTTATCCGCTTCGCCTGACCTTATGCAGTGGCATTCCCCGATATCCCTGACGAAAATCTTTCCGTCCCCGGGATTGCCTGTGCGGTTGACCTCAATAATAATCTTTACCGCTCTCTGAACGTCCTCGTCCTCCACAACAACAGCGAAAAGCCGCTTTGCGATAAGCCGTCTGCTGTCTGTGCCGTTGTTCAGCGCGCGGACAAGACTTTCTCCTGCCGAGGAAAGACGGTATCTGCCGTGACCGAGGCATTTGCGCCATGTATATGAGTTAAAGCCGTTTACTTCCAGCGCGTCGCGGGTATCCTTGACCTTACCCACGCGTATAAAAGCCAGTATCTCCTTCATATCAAAGCTCCTCTTCGCCTGTGCTTATGGTGTAGGCGCTTTCAATATCCGAAACAAAGATACGGCCGTCACCGTGCTCGCCTGTGCGCGCTTTTTCCATGATTATATCAATAATTGTCTTTTTATTCTCATCTTCGCATACGATATAGAGAAGGTCCTTCGGCAGCTCGTCAAAGGTGCCGCTGCCTTTGGGCGCATTCTGTCTGCCCCTGCCGCTTACGTCCATTTTTGTAACAGCGGGAAAGCCTGCGTCGTAAAGTGCGCTTATTATATCCATGGTTTTTTCGGGGCGTACAATTGCCTTTATAAGCTTCATAAAAACACCTTGCCTTTGAAGTTTTAAGATGAATAATACTATTATACACAATTCGGAAGAATTAAACAATAAGCAAATTGCATAATCATTTTTATGATTTTCTACAAATTTACAAAAATTTTGCACCGAGTGTTGAATTTCACCTAAAAATAGGTGACAAACGGTAAATTTTATGTTATAATTGTATTATTATGAAATGAAAGGGGCAACTATTTTGCAGACAGGCGTAAGAAACGCAATAAGAACACCTGTTGAAGAGTTATCATCGGGCATGGTTATCGCCCGTAATGTATATGAACCCGATTCAGAAAAAATACTTCTTTATGCCGGGAACGTTCTCGACAGTGTAACCATCTTCAACCTCAAGGAGAGATATAACGTTGAAAATGTCTGGATAAAAACAGATATTTCGGCGACATTAAAGCAGCAGATCAAGGCTGAAATAGACGTTCATGAATCACTGAACACGTTAAAGGATGTATTCGGCAAGGACGAGGAAACGCCTATCGAGGAGCTTTCCGATGAAGCCTCAAAGCAGGTGGACGAGGTTGCTTCCGACCTTATTTCCAGTATGGAAATGGACGACAACCTCCTTTTAAAAATGCACCAGCTTCAGTCCTACGACGATAGTACATACAAGCACTGCCTTCGTGTAGCCATGATGGCTGTTACCATAGGTAAACAGATGGGGCTTTCAAAGCAGGAGCTGCGTGACCTTGCGGAAGCGTCGCTTCTCCACGATATCGGTAAGCGTATGATAGCGATTGATATTATCCGTAAGCCCGGAAAGCTCACTGATGATGAATTCAGAGAAATCAAGAAGCACCCCACTCTCGGCTACCGCCTTTTAAGAGAGCACGGAGGCTATAACAACAACGTTATGAATGCCGTACTTATGCATCAGGAAAAGTATGACGGCACAGGCTATCCCTTAGGACTTCGGGGGGATAAGATTTCCCGCCTTGCCCGTATTATAACTGTTGCGGACGTTTATGATGCGCTCACCTCCAACCGACCCTACCGCCAGCCCTGGAGCGTTGCGGAGGCGGAGGAATTCATGATGGGCGGCAGCTATACGCATTTCGATTATGAAATAGTCCTTGCCTTTCTGGCTGCTTTTGCGCCTTATCCCAAGGGCGGCAGAGTGCTTCTGAATGACGGAAGAAAGGCTACTGTCATAAACAACAACGCTAACGTGCTTCGTCCCCTTGTCCGCGCGGAAAACCGTGACGGCACAACCGAGGATATCGACCTTTATAACGATTTCAAGTATCTGTCCCTTGCGATTGTGAAGAATATAAAGGAATAAAGCGCAACACCCTTAATAAAACAACCCGACCCGCTGTGCAATGCACGGCGGGTCTTTCTGTGAATATGCTTAATCAATAGGGTAAATAATAAGGTCTACGTGGAATTTGTCATCAGTTATGGAGTATTTTATATTTTGGGGGTAGGTGCGGAGCAGCTCCTTTTCGGAAAGACGAACATAAAGCTTTCCGTCGGGGTAAGGCTCAGGCTTGGGTTCATGGGCATAATAAGGCACGTGTATGCTGTTTATGACATATTTTCCGTTTCTGGGGTCGTTGAATTTCAGATATGCCGTATTGCTGTAATAGCCTGCTTCAACGCTGATATAATTCTGCACCTCAAAGGCATATTTGCCAAGTCCCGAATATTCCTCGTTTATTACAAGATAATCCTTTATATTTTCTGTAAGCTCGCTGACATAAAGCGTGTCATAAAACTCTCTTAAGCCGTAATAAGCCTGTGTATTATGGTAGGTGGTGTACATATCGTTTGTCTGCGCCGAGTCGCCGTATCTTTTCTGGTCTTCTTCGGGGGTTTTGCTTAAGGGGAAGGTGTAGCTTACTGTGCCGTTGTCAAAGGTTACAGTGTTGTCCGATACGGTATAGCCGTCAAAATACTGGGTGTCAAAAACGCCGTTTATGCCGTCGGTCATGGTGAATATGCTGTAAACGCCGCCGCAGTATTCGATGGAGTAAAAGCGCTCGTCATAGTCGTTTCCGCCTGAAATATCGGTAAACTGCACCGCCGCACATTCCTTTCCGCCTTCCACAAAATCTATAAAGCGGTTCATTCTGTACGCACCGCGGCAGTTACCGTCATAGATAAAGCTGATAGCTCCTACCTCGCAGAGGTGAGAAAAAAGCTTCTGACGGCCGGTTTCCTTATCATAAGCGGAAACCTTGAGCTGTTCGTATACAGTGGGAATATAAATCGGGACCGAAGTATTTAAGAGTTCGCCGAGATATATCTGATCCTCAGCGCTATGAAGCGCAAAAAGAGGGCCGTTGTCGGTGGTGGTAGTGATGGAGAGATAGCCTAAATGCTCATAGCATTTTTCCTGAAAGGTATCCCATTCGCCATAAGGATACGCGGTAGGGTCATTGTTCAGGGTGTAGCGGTAGTAGGTTCTGCCGTTCTGAGCGTTTGCGATAATAAAATCAAGTTCAGCCGTGCCGTTTATATACTTTCTTATAATTTCACAGGCGTATCTCATGCCCAGATTGCCGTACTCGGTGGCAACAGGTATTCCGCAGGCTAAGATTTCGGAAATCGTAGTGGTGTCGTCCATGCTCACCTGTCCCTGGGGAGTATCAGCCTTTATGGTATATTTCGGATTGTAGGCGAGGGGCGTTACAAGGAGCTGGTCTTCGGTTTCGGTGATACGGTTGGTAAGGTCCTCTTCTACGGGAGCTTCTTCTGTTACTGTTTCCTGAGTGTATTCGGTTTCCCGCGGCGGGATATCGTCAAAAAGGCTTCGTACAGCTCCGCCGCCTATTACCGCACCGCAGAGAACTGCCGCTGTGAGGCTGAATCCGCCTACGGTTTTCATAATCTGCCGTTTGTCCACTCTGGATTTACGGCGGTTATTCTTTACAGCTTCAAGGGTGTTTTCAACAAATTTCCTGTCGGGATAGTAACAGGACATTTCCTTTTTATAATTTTCCAAATTCATAATTCTGTCCTCCTTCTTCAAGGCTGGTTTTAAGCATTCTTCTCGCTCTCATAAGCCTTGATTTTACCGTGTTTTCCTTCAGCTTCATCATATCGGCTATCTCTTTTACAGAGTAGTCCTCATAGTAGAAAAGATGGATAACAACGCGGTATTTTTCGGGCAGAGCCATAACCGCCTCAAAAACTCCGCTTGCCTCGGTTTCCATCATGGAGAAAAACTGTTCGGGAGAAAGCTCTGCGGTATTGCCCGTGTTGTAGGTGCGGAGAATGACCTTGCTGCAGTTCACCGTCACCCGTATCAGCCATGCCTTTTCATGGTTGACGTCGTTGAAGCTTTTCCCTTTTTTAAGATATCTGAGGAGCTGGAAAAACACCTCGCCGAACACGTCCTGTGCGTTTGCGGTTTTTCCGCCGCATTTAGCCAGCGCCAGACGGTAAACCGTAAGATAATGACGGCGGTAGATACCTTCAAGCTCGTCGTTTATGTTCATGGCTGTTTCTTCCTTTCCCTTTTTTCGGATCCGTGAAAGTTTTTCCTTTCAACCATAAATGATTTTCGGAGGACAAAAGGTTGCATTTTCCTAAAAAAATTCAGGACAGAAATTTCTGTCCTGAAAGTGTATATCATTCCAAAACCGCGTCGGGTTCAGCTTCTGCCTCTGCTTCCGTAGTTTCCTCGGGAGCAGGCCCGGCGGTTTCATTGAAATAATCCATCGGCGCGCCTGTTTCGGCGTCGATGGCGATAACCGAGCTGTCGGTTATCACATAAAGCGTGTTTCCACGGAAGGTAAGCACGCGGTAGTCAGACTGGATATCGAAAAGCAGCAGGTCGGTGACCTCTGTAAGCTCACTGCCGTTGTCCTTGAAAGAAAGGATACGTTCAATTTCCGAGATTCCGTCAAAATAAACGGTCGAAACTGCCGCCATAGTGCCTGTTTCGTCCACAGCAATTCTGAGACTGCTGCTTTCTGCGTCACCTGCGAGATATCTCAGGTACTGCGGGTCTGTATTTTCGTCCAGTGTAATAACTGTCGAGTATTTTTCGGAAAGTCCGTTATCATAGTCATAAACGCCGAGTTTAAGACCTGTGCGGTTGCCGTTGCTGTCTGCTTCAGCGGTAAGTCCCATAAGGCTGTCGCCGAAGCCGCGGAGCTTTTCAGTGTAAACCGCGTCGGAAGAAACTGCCGCGGCAGTAAGCTCAGCACCGCTTACGTCCACGCAGTAGAGCATTGTGCTTTTCTCTATGTTTTCGGTTACGATATAAGCATATTTATCGGTATATGAAACGCCTGTAAGTGTTTCGAGAGGAGCAATTCCGCTTATTTCAAGCCATTCCTCGCCGTTTTTCTTATATACGGCGGTGCATCTGTTTTCGCTGTCATAAGAGGTGACGATATTTCCGTCCTCGCTTATGAATTCCGCACCGTAGCATTCACCCTTGTATATTTCCGAGGAAACAGGTGTAAGGCTTGTGCCTACAAAGCGGAAGGTCTCGCTTACGGTTTTGTTCTTGTCGGAGAGAATTACCGTGCAGAGGTCGTCCCTGAAGGTAACATCGCTCTGTGAGCCGCCGAGAACAGCGTGAACGCGGGCTTCTCCGCCGCTTACAGTACCGATAATTGTAAAGCCGCTGTAAGAGATTCCGTCGGGAACAGTGATATTTTCAAAGCCCACACTGCTCTTGCTGTCGTTCAGCGTAAATGAAGGGAGGTATGTGCCTTCTGCTTCCCCGATTGCGGATTTTGCAGTGCTGAGGCTTGTAGCGATGCTTACCGAAGAGCCGTCCGCCTTTATGTTTGTAAGCTCGCCGTCCTGAGAGTAGGTTGAAACAAGCTCAGTACCCACGTACATAAGCATTGTAACACGGCTTCTTTCGACATCCTTGGAGCGGTTCTCGCTGGTCGTGGTGCCGTCCTCGGCGGTGGAGGTTACGGTGTAATTGAAGGTTTCAGTATACTTGTCAGCATAGAAAAGATACGCCTTATCTTCAAAAGCTGTGAAGCCGAGAAATTCCTTTTCCGTATCAATGGTTATTTCCTTTGAAACAAAAGGATTTTCCGTGCTGAGGTCATGTATAATGATTTTTCCGTCATTTACTATGTATACAAGGTCGCCTGCTTCGCAGAAATCTCTGGTGATAACCTCGGAATAAGGCTCGCTGTCGGTGCGGTAATATCCCGTCTTGTTGTGGGTTACTACGGGCTCAAGATTAACCACAGCCTCGTAAATATCGCCGTTGGAAAGATACTCCTTGGGGAGCTTGCTTTCGTCCTCGGTGCTTATAACAGGTGCGGGATTATCGGTGGGTAAGAAATTACCCGTAGTGAGATATCTTACGCCGAAGCTGCCTGCAATAAGAAGTACGGCGCAGACAGCACAGAAGATAATCTTTCCGTTATTGACGCCCGGATAATAAACGTCGTCGTCAATGAAATATTCCCTGCCCTTGTATTTTTCACGCTTGCCGGTTTCCATAGCTGTGGTTGCGGCAGGCTCTTCCGCCACAGGCGAAGCAGGTGCTTCTTCAACGGGCGGTTCGGGAATTTCCCTGACTTCGGGCTTCGCAGGGCTGTCATGAATAACAGGCGGAGCAATGACTGCTGTTGCGTAGGGGTCAAAGTTTTCGTCCTCGGCGTTTTCGTCGGTTTCGATATTGACGCTGGGGGTGAAAGGCTTTTCATCAGCTTCAGGCTTAGGCGCAGGCTTGACTACGGGCGCAGGCTCGGGAGCTGCAAAATCAGTGGCGGCGAACGCCTGTGTATCTGTCATTTCAGGCTCGGGCACGGGAACTGAAACAGGTTCTTCGGGCTTTCTGCCTTCGTCACGCTTGTTTATGGAGAAAAGACCTGCCTGTTCAAGCTTTTTCTGAGCCTCCTGCTTACGTGAAAGCATCTCGTTTCTCTGCTTGACAGCCGTAAGGATTTTGACATAATCCTCAGAGGTAAGCGGAGATTCCTCAAGCAGTTCCACAAGCCTGTCCTTGGTAAGATTGGGGTTCTGCTCGATTTCGCGGTAGGCATTGTTGCTTATACGGGTGTTGCCCATAAGCTTTAAGAACTCACTGCCCTTTATTTTCTGGGCGGTGATTACATTTATAAAGGTCTTTGCGTCGATTTCCTTCTTTGCCGCAGGTGCTTCGGA
>JAFUNV010000164.1 GCA_017472865.1 Ruminiclostridium sp.
AGTGGCTCTTCTATGGAGATATCACTTTTATACTGGTTGGATTTTCTCAGAAACATGAGTATCTCGTTTTCAATGCACCGTGAGGCGTAGGTAGCAAGCTTTATATTCTTGTCGGGGCTGAAGGTGTTGACCGCTTTTATAAGCCCGATAGTGCCGATTGAAATTAAATCCTCTATGCCTATACCCGTGGACTCGAATTTTTTGGCAATATACACCACCAGCCTTAAATTATGGGTTATAAGAATATCCCTTCCTCTGGAAAAATCAGTGTTAAGGAGAGCGAAAGCCTGTTCCTCCTCTTCCTTTGAAAGCGGCGGCGGCAGGCTGTCTGCACCGTTTATGTAGTAAATACCTGTTTCGGTTTCATTTTTAAGAAGCCGTCCGAGAAATTCTGAAAATTGTTTTGTAACTGTTTTCATTGTGTTCTTCCTTTCTTTACTTATATAAGTATTTTCGGGTTCAGGATTGCGTCGAAATCTTCCTTTCGGATAAATCGCCTCCCGTTCCTATAAGTGCGTCAATTCTTTTAATCTCGCCGCCGCGGTTTACTGTTACCGAGTCGGGGCGGAATGCAGTGATAATGCCGCTGCCGCCAACTGAGGTGAAGGGTATCAGCCGCACCCCCGACGGGATATTATCAGCTTTTTCTTCATAATCAATGGGTAAAAGCTCCCGTATTTTTTCCTTGCGGCAGACTATAACGGGCAGACCTGTAAGAAAATCACGGAGGTTATTGCCGCTGTCGGGGTAGGCGTTTATGACCGCAGTGCGGTTATTGTGGCAGATACTCAGCTTTATCATTTCACCCTCGGCAGGACGGTCAGAAAGCCTGCGGAAAACAGTAAGGATTATGTAAACCGCAGTTGTGGATATTATAAGCGTCATTACCGATATATTGAAATAAGCATAACCGCCCGCCGCACCGAAAAAGCTGCTGCCCGTCCATTCTCTCAGGAGAATTGCGCCGCCGCAGACCAGTGCTGCTGTGGCAATTGTCATGCAGGAGCGGATTATAAGCGGTTTTACACCCGTAAATCCGAAAGCAATGATGTTTATTGCTGAGGTAAGTATGAACCTTATGATGAATGCGGGCAAAAAGCCCATTGGTATAACGGCGGTAAGTGCGGAAAAACCGCCCAGTACCGAAGCGAGAGTAAGCCTTGCGGTTTTATAGCCGAGATGAAGCAGCCTCGCCGCCGCTTTAAGCGTAAAATATGTAATATAGATATTGACAATTACGAGTACATCAACATAGATAATCATTCAATCACCAATAACAGTATACCGCCCTTTGTCCGAAAATTATGTCGCTTTCGGGGTGTGAATCAAAAAAGATTGACAGAGTGAAAAATCCGCTGTATAATTGCAATATAAAGAGGAAGGGAGAGATAAAATTTGGTAGTAAGCAGCGGACTTCTGAAGAATATTGACCACCTTAAGGAAAGAATGAACGAAATAAGAAGAAAGTACAGGCAGGCGTTCCGTGTGTGTTTCTGGATACCTCTTGCTGTATTTGTGCTGGAAGTAGTTTACTATGGCTGTCTTGTATTTACCATGGGAATTGCACGTGTACAGGAGCTTAAAGGCTATATTGAAATAGCCGATGGGAAGCTGGATTTTTCGCCCGACATGATAATTTTTCTCATGCCTCTTGTGTATATTGTCTTTTCCTTTGTATGCTTCAAATCCAGAAATAAAGCTGCGAAATATTTTCTTATGATATTTGATGCGCTTTTCGCAGCTTGCTGTATTTATGTGATTATCAGCGGTTATCATGAATGGTATTTGTACGCAGCGGCGCTTCTTTATTCTGTGGCAGTTTTTATAGTCTGTGTTGAGTGTATAAATGCAGACAAGGATGAAGAGATATTGTCGAAGATAGAGGGTTATCCACATTTCAACCCGATTTTAATACACGAGGATGTGCCCATACATTCCGAGATAAAGTTCCCCGATAAGAAAAGCTATGACCAGCTTTATGATGAGCGCATGGCGGAATATGCGGAGGAGTTTCCCGATACTGAGGCGGCGAGATTGTACAAAGAGGAGCAGGAATACAGACGGGAAAAGGAAATAGACGGCTGGCTTGACGGAATGTTCACAAAAAATGAAAAAAGCGATGAAAAACACTAAATTTTAAGAAATTTCTGCCGAAATAATAAGTGCATAGATAGGCACTTATTTAGCACAGGAAAGGAGGGATTCTTATGTTAAGCTCTCTTAACGGTATGAATAATTTTTACAGCTCTATGAGCAACGTTCTCAACCAGTGGTCTGACTTCAGGGTAAGCAAAAACCTCTATCAGGCATATTTCGATATGCAGAAGACCCAGGGCAGCGACAGCTCATCGGAAGAAAGCTATATCCAGAAGCTTATAAACGGTTCTACCGAAAAGCTTTACGAGGATAAGCTCGGCTCTCTTTCAAAGGCTGTATCCGACTCTGTCGAAAAGCTTGAAAGTGCTTTCAAGGCAGACAAGGAAACGGACGAAATTGATTATGATGCGGCGTATTCCGCAGCGGAAAGCTTTATCGAAAGCTATAACGATTTCGTGACAAACACAGGTTCCTCCGGAGATAAAACGGTTTCCAACAAGAATACGTTTGTCGGCAATATGACGACAGCGTACACACGCAGGCTTGAAAAGGCCGGCGTAAGCATAGGTTCCGACGGAACTCTTTCTATCGACAAGGATACCTTTAATTCCGCAACAGCTTCCCAGCTTGAACAGGTGTTCGGCAAGGAGGATTCCTTTGCTTCGTTCATGGGCGAACAGGCGAGACAGCTTGAAGCCTATGCGGAATCTGACCGTTACAACAAGGTCAACGCTTATAACCCTGCAGGTAATGTTACCAATCTTGTAAACATGAGCGGTGCATTCCTCAACATGTTAGGTTAATAATCATAAAGCAGCGTCATAGTGCCATGGCGCTGCTTGCGTCGTTTTATGTCCGAAAATCTTGTGAAATGCTGTATTTTCGCACAAAAACACTTGCCAAAACCATTGAAATGTAGTATAATAGTAATGTTATAATGTGTAATTACAGATAAAATAAACGACAAACCGAAAGGATTTTATTATGGCTTTAGATTTATTCCATTACGGCAGGGCAGGCAAGGGCGTGCAGAAGGGCGGTCCTAAAAAGAAACCGTTTTTCCTCTTCTGGGAGATTTTCGGCGCTAAATTCTGGAAATTCTTCCAGATTAATCTGATTTTCTTTGTTTCATGCATTCCGGTCGTCACCTTCGGTCCTGCGCTTGCGGCTATGACGCAGGTGATGAGAAAATTTACCATAGGCGAGCCTATTTTCGTTTTCCACGAATTCAAGACCGCCTTCAAGAAGAATTTCAAGCAGTCCTTCTTTGTGGGAATTTTTGATATTGCGCTTATCGTACTTATAATCTACAATATCAATTTCTACGTGGCTGCCTTTGAGTCGGGACAGGGTGCTGAGCATAAACTTATGATTGCACTTTCTCTTGCTATGGCGTTCATAATCTATATGATGCATTTCTACATCTATCCCCAGATTGTGGCGCTTAACCTTAAAATGTCCCAGATTGTAAAGAATTCCTTTATTCTCATGATTGTAGGAATCAAGCGCAGCTTTGCGGGCTTTTTCGCAACAGCGGCACTTGTTCTGATAATGGCACTCGGCTTTCCCTATTCGCTGATTGCCCTTCCGCTTATACCTATGGCGTGGATGTCATTTATCGCCACCTTCTGTGCATATCCTGTGATACAGAAGCATATTATCGACCCCTATTATGAGGCGCGAGGCGAGAAAAACCCAGAATATGCACGCTACGATACGGAAGAAGAGGCTCTCTTTGAAGACCGCGGAGGTCTTGAAGAGCCTACCGATACAAACCCAAGGCCCAAGGCTCAGAGAACAAAAACCGATAACGTAAAGGTAAAAGGAAAGGTTATCCGCTGAGCCGAATTTGAAAGAGGTGTATTATGAGAGCAGATCTGCATTGCCACACAACCCTGTCCGACGGTTCGCTGGGAATCGAAGAGGTTATCGCACAGGCAAAGCGCAACAACATTGATTGTCTTGCAATTACCGACCATGACAATCTTGCGTCCACTTCGCGGGCGGTTATCCTCGGACAGCGCTACGGAATACGCGTGCTTCCTGCCGTGGAGATTTCGGCGGTTGACGGCGAGCGCGGAAGAAAGGTACATATACTTTGCTATATGCCAAAGAAGCCCGACCGTCTTGAAGGCTTATGTCTTCGTACCTGCGAAGCCAGAAAGCAGCGCGGTAAGCAGATGGCGTTAAAGGTGCTGGAGCAGTACCCCATTGCTCTTGAAAATATTGTCCGTTATGCGGCAGGCGGAAAGGCTATCTATAAATGCCATATAATGCACGCACTTATGGACTATGGTTATACCACGGAGCTTTACGGCGAGGTTTATGAATCCCTTTTCAACGCCCAGTACGGACTTTGCGCCGAAGAGGTAAGACACGAAACCGAGAGTAACCCCGATGTTCGCTTTGCTCTTGAGCTTATACATTCCGCAGGCGGCACAGCTGTTATTGCACATCCCAAGGTTTATGACAGCTTCGACCTTATCGAAGAGCTTGCGTCCGCAGGGAAAATCGACGGTGTAGAGGTTTATCATGAAAGCGCCGATGAGCAGTGCGAAAAGCGCCTTGAACGCCTCTGTGAGCATTACGGAATCCTCCCCACGGGCGGTTCCGACTTCCATGGCTTCTATAACCACTATGCTATTTCCCTCGGATATAAATTCACGCCCGAAGATTCTGTAAGAAAAATACTTGAAAAATTCGAATCCTGAATAAATATAAGAACACTGAAAGGACAGAATATAAATGGATATCAAAGAAGAAGCTCTTAAAAAGCACTATGAATGGCAGGGAAAAATTGAGGTAATTTCCCGTGCGCCTATTGAGACAAGAGAGGATTTATCCCTTGCATACACTCCCGGCGTAGCCCAGGCGTGCCTTGAAATCAAGGATAAGCCCGAGCTTTCCTACGAGCTCACAAGAAGAAAGAACCTTGTAGCAGTAATTACCGACGGTACAGCGGTTCTTGGTCTCGGCGATATAGGCGGCCTGGCAGGTATGCCTGTAATGGAGGGTAAGTGCTGCCTTTTCAAGGAGTTTGCGGACGTTGACGCTTTCCCGCTCTGCGTAAAAAGCAAGGACGTAGATGAAATCGTACACACCATTGAGCTTATTTCCGACAGCTTCGGCGGTATCAACCTTGAAGATATCTCTGCTCCCAGATGCTTTGAAATAGAGAGAAGATTAAAGGAAAGCCTTGATATTCCCGTATTTCATGACGACCAGCACGGTACAGCCGTTGTTGTAGGTGCGGCTCTTATCAATGCCGCAAAGTGTGCAGGAAAGAAAATTTCTGACCTTACCGTTGTAATAAACGGCGCAGGTGCGGCAGGAATTGCAATCGGTAAATTCCTTTTAAAGCTCGGTATCGGCGACCTCATAATGGTGGACTTATGCGGAATTATCAACCGTGATGATGAATATGAAAATCCTGCTCACAACGAAATGAAGAATATGTCCAATAAAAATGCCAAGAAGGGCACTCTTGCAGATGCTATGAAGGGTGCGGACGTATTCGTTGGTGTTTCAAAGCCGGGTCTTGTAAGCGATGAAATGGTAAAGAGCATGGCTGAAAAGCCCATTATCTTCGCTATGGCCAACCCCACACCTGAAATCATGCCTGATAAGGCTAAGGAAGCAGGCGCATATATTGTCGGCACAGGCAGAAGCGATTTCCCCAATCAGATTAATAACGTGCTTGTATTCCCGGGACTTTTCAAGGGTGCGCTTTCCGTAAGCGCAAAGAAAATCACTGAGGAGATGAAGCTTGCGGCGGCTTATGCAATTGCGGCGGTAATCCCCGATGAAGAAATCACTCCCGAGAATATCATTGCAAGCCCTCTTAATAAGGCAGTAGCGGCAAGTGTTGCGAAGGCGGTTGCCGATAGTTGGGTTCAGTCGCAGAAATAAGAAAGGAAACAGAAAATGACTTTTGAATATACACCCCGCGGCGTTTGTTCGCGTAAAATGATAGTAGAAATTGAAGATGGTAAGCTAGTTGACGTGAAAATCGTCGGCGGCTGTAACGGAAACTTACAGGGCATCAGCGCTCTTGTAAAGGGTATGCCTGTTTCAGAGGTAATTGACCGTCTTGAAGGTATAAACTGTGGAATGAAGGGTACTTCCTGTCCTGACCAGCTGGCAAAGGCGCTTATTGAGGCTACAAAGTAATGGAGCTTTGGGATATTCTCGACGAAAAGGGCAATCCTAAGGGATATACCCACGAAAGAGGAAAACCTGTTGCTGACGGTGATTATCACCTTGTTGTGGAGGTTTTTGTAACAACTCCCGATAAGAGGCTATTGCTTATGCGCCGTCATCCTGATAAACCATACGGTGACAGCTGGGAGATAACGGGTGGGTCTGCAGTAGCGGGCGAGGACAGCCTTACCGCTGTACAGCGTGAGCTTGCAGAAGAAACGGGTATAAATCTCGCCAAGGAGAGATTTACCTTCAGAAGCGTAAATATCGGCAATCATGCCATTTACCATTTCTATCACGCCGAAGCCGATATAACCCTTGATGAAATAATTTTACAGGAAAATGAAACCGTAGGAGCGAGGCTTGTAACTGCAGAGGAGTTTGCACGGCTTTATGCTGAGGGTGAGCTCTGTAAGCCTGCGGCGGAAAGACATTATAATGACATTTTAAAGGAATTACAGTAAATATGAAGATTGTTGCAGTTGATTTCGGTGACAGCCATACAGGTATTGCCGCAAGCGACGTTATGGAAATGCTGGCAACTCCC
>JAFUNV010000165.1 GCA_017472865.1 Ruminiclostridium sp.
AATGATTATACTGTGGCAGTCGGTGACAGTCACCTTTGATTATGAAAACGAGCTGCACCTGAAGGTAAAATTCCTGTGGTTCACGCTTTTCACCACCGACCCGAAGCCGAAGAAAAAGAAGAAACCCAAAAAAGAAAAAAAGCAGAAATCAAAGAAGAAAAAACAGAACAAAGCACCGGCTGCCGAACAGAAGCCCACTGAGAGCACCACCGCTGAAACCACGGAAAAAGCTGAAAGCAACTCCGAATCTCATGCAGCCGTAAAAGAAAAGGCGAAAAAGCAGAAGCCCCCGAAAAAAGACAAGCCCAAGCTTGATATCGACCTTGATATGATAATGGACTTTGTGCGGAGCGCTTCACCGCCTATAAAAAGGCTGTTCAAGAAAATCCGATGGTATGACGTTTACGTTGACTGGGTTGTAGGTTCTGACGACGCGGCTAAAACTGCTCTGAATTACGGCAGAATATGCGGTGTTCTTTACCCGTTCTTTGAATGGCTCACCACCTATTTCACCGCACACGTTAAGGAAATAAACGTTGAAGCGGATTTCTCAAAGGAAAAAAGTGATATTTTCGCTTATTTCGTTCTTAAATTACGTTTATCAACCGCCCTCGCCTGCGTAATATGGCTGGCAGTGCGCGTACTTAAAGCATATTTCAAATATTCGGACAGGCTTAACCCTGCTCCCGCGAAGAAAGGAAAATAACTATGGCACAGCATTTAGAAGGTCTTATGAGCACATCTATGGAGAAAATCCGCCAGCTCGTTGACGTAAACACAATTATCGGCAACCCCATCACCACTCCCGACGGCACAACAATCATTCCGATTTCAAAAGTATCATTTGGCTTTGCTTCGGGCGGCAGTGATATCCCCGCAAAGGTCGAAAAGGAAGTTTTCGGCGGCGGCGCAGGTGCAGGCGTTACAATCAAGCCCCAGGCATTCATAGTTGTTTCTCCCACAGGCGACACCAAGATCCTTGAGCTTGGCGCAAAGGGCAGCCCTGTTGACTCCCTCATCGAAAGCGCTCCCGACCTTCTCAACAAGGCTAAGGAAATCTTCGGCAAGAAAAAGGACGGCGAAGCTAAGGATAGCGGCGCTGCGGAATAATTCCCCGAATTTTCCGAGATTTATTAATATTTTGTCCCTTTCTGCATAATATAAAATTGTGCAACGCACAATTTTTCACAGGAAGGTACATTTACATGAAGAAAATAACAGCGGTGCTTACCGCTTTTGTCAGTGCGCTTATTTTTACACTGAACTGCTGCGGTGAGCCTGCAGATATAACTGCACAAAGCGCAATTCTCATAAACGCCGATACAGGCGAAATTCTTTATGAGAAAAACGCTCATGAACAGCGGGCAATGGCAAGCACCACAAAAATTATGACCGCACTGCTTACTATCGAAGCAGGACAACCCGACAAACGCTTTATAGCAGACAGCATGGCTATCCGCGTGGAGGGCACCTCCATGGGGCTTAAAGAGGGTGATATTGTCACCCGCCGTGCTTTATGCTATGGAATGCTGCTGCCCTCGGGTAATGACGCAGCAAATGCCGCTGCAGTAAATGTTGCGGGAAGTATTTCCGCCTTCGCTGATATGATGAACAAAAAAGCAGCGGAAATCGGCATGAAAAACACTCATTTCGTCACCCCCTCAGGGCTTGACGCAGATGGGCATTACTCTACCGCTTATGATATGGCAATCCTCACTGCATACGCTATGAAAAATGAGGATTTCCGCAAAATCTGCGGTCTTACTTCTGCTTCGCTGGAATACGGTAATCCACCGTATAAGCGCACTCTTTATAATTCCAACAAACTTCTGAAGCAATACGAAGGCTGTATCGGTGTAAAGACGGGATTTACCGACAATGCGCGCCGCTGCCTTGTTTCTGCAGCAGAAAGAGACGGCATAACGCTTATTGCGGTGACGCTCAACGCCCCTGACGACTGGAAGGACCACAGTGCCATGCTGGATTACGGATTTTCCGTCACCGAAGCAGCTCATATAACCCCAGAAAGCTTCACACTGCCTGTTCTGGGCGGCGACCGCGAAACTGTTGACGCAGTGCCTGAATACACTGATTCTATCGGTGTTTCAGAGGGCGGAAGCGAAAATATTCATATAAAATACCACCTGCCCGATTTTCTTTATGCCGATATAGATAAGGGTGAACAGGTTGGTACTGCTAAGATTTATTACAAAAACCGTGAAATTTCATCAATCCCACTTGTGGCGGCTCAGGACTGCCGCAGGCTTGCTCCCGAGAAAAGCGTTTTCGGACATTTTCTTGAATTTTTCGGTTTAAGCTGAGCTGTGACAGCTCCGCATATTATTTAAAAGGACAGAACAATTATGGAAAAAGTAAGAATACAGAAAATTATCGCTGACAGCGGCTACTGCTCTCGCAGAAAGGCTGAACAATTCATTCAGAACGGCGAAGTCAAGGTAAACGGCAGACCTGTATCAATCGGTGACAAGGCTGACCCACGCAACGACCTTATCACCGTTAATGGCGAAAAAATAAAGGCAGAGGGTATAACCCTCCGCTACATAAAGCTCTATAAACCCCGCGGCTATGTTACAACCATGAGCGACGAACAGGGACGTAAGACTGTAACTGACCTGCTGAACGGTGTTGAGGAGCGCGTTTACCCCATAGGACGTCTCGACCGAAACTCCGAAGGACTGCTTCTGCTCACAAACGACGGTGCTTTCGCAAACGATATCATGCACCCCACCAAGCACGTTGCCAAGACCTACCGCGTTACCGTTGCCGAAAAAGTCAGCGAGGACAAAATCAATAAACTTATGTCGGGCGTTGAAATCGAACCAAATGTCATGACCAAGCCCTGTATCGTAAATATCCTCATTGAGGAGGAAGAACGTACCGTGCTTGAGTTTACAATAAGAGAGGGCAAAAACCGTCAGATACGTAAAATGTGTGAAGCTGTTCAGCTTACTGTCAAGCGCCTCAGACGCACCTCCGTGGGCGGAGTAAAGCTTGGTATGCTCAAACCCGGCGAGTACGCTGACCTTACCAAGGAAGAAATGCGTATTCTCCGCAGTGCAATCGGCAAGCAGGAACGTGAAGGAAATCCCAGAAAGGGCGGCAAACGCAGATGATTACGATTTTACCAAACAAAGAGGTTACTGACCGTATCCTTTTTGAACTAAGAGAAAATGAAGAAATCCTCGGCAGTGTTTCGGGCGTTATAGTCGGAGAAACACTTGTGATTTCGCAGCTTGACAGCGTTGAGGAAATCTTCTACGACGGTCTTTTACGCGCAATTCTCGCTTACGCCGACAATCGCTTTGTTAAATCGGCAAGGTTTGATATTAGCGATGAACGCAAGCTCTACCGCCTCAGAGGCTTCGGCTTTATAGACGAAGAAAGCAATGTTTTACCTGACATAAATGCATTCTTTAAAGAAGATAAATGCGATTGAAATACGGCATAGGGAACCCCTATGCCGTATTTTTTTACAAATTGAAAAAGGCTGAGAATAAATCTCAGCCTTTTATGTTACGTTAATCAGTCAGAAACGTAAGGAATGAGTGCAATCTGTCTTGCTCTCTTGATAGCTGTTGTGAGCTCTCTCTGGTGGTAAGCACAGCAGCCTGTTACACGTCTGGGTAAAATCTTGGAACGTTCTGTCATGCACTTCTTGAGCTTAGCAACGTCCTTGTAATCAATAAATTCTGCTCTGTCAGCGCAGAACTGGCATACCTTTTTTCTTGTACGCTTAACGGGGCGAGCTGCTCTTTCGTTCATTTCCTTCTTTTCAGCCATTGTTAGAATCCTCCTTCTTTAAAATGGATAATCATCATCAACTGTTGTAGTTTCTACAAAATCATTAGCGGTGTAGCTGCCGTTTGAAGCAGCGGGAGCCGCATTTGTCTGCTCAGCAGGGTGCTGTGCAGGTGGAGGTGGAGCATAACTAGCCGCGGAATAACCGCCCTGCTGCTTAGCTTCGCCTGTAAATCTGGCACTATCCACAACAAGCTCTACAACGGTCTGAGTTGAGCCGTTCTTGTCAACATACTGTCTTGTCTGGAGCTCGCCTTCAACAAGAATCATTCTGCCCTTGGAGAAAAAGCGTGAAATAAAATCAGCGTTTGCTCTCCATGCCACAACGTTAAAGAAATCGGACTTGCGTTCCTCGCCCTTAACCTGATAGCTGCGGTCAACTGCAATTCTGAAGGAAAGCACATTTGCACCCGAGGGTGTGGTCTTTACTTCAAGGTCATTGCATATTCTTCCCATTAAAATAGCCTTGTTGTACATAATATCCGCCTCCTGTCTGTTTCCCGATTACTTGCGTAATACTACGAGTGAACGTAAAACGCCATCTGTGATGTTGATAACACGTTCGAACTCAACGGGGAAATCAGGCTTGCTGTCGAAATTGTAAACTACATAGTAGCCGTCTGCTTCGTAGTTGATAGGGTAAGCAAGCTTTCTCTTGCCCCATTCATCAACGTTTACGAGTTCAGCGTTTTCCTTGATTAATGCGGAAAACTTAGCTACGAGGTTCTGTACCTGTTCTTCTCCGTTCTTTAAAGAGAAAACAACGACTGCTTCGTACTTTTCGCCTAACTTTGCCATTTTTAGTACCTCCTTATAGACTATCGGCCCATGCACTGCATGAGCAAGGATTTTGGTGCACGCTTGTACACCAAGCTTTTATATTATATCAGTATTTTCCTCTTTTGTCAAGGGTAAATCCGCTAAATTTTTGCGGTTTTGATACTGACTTTTGGACAGGTTATCACTATAAAAAAATTCTCCTGTCTGTCCGAAAATTTTTAGAAACAGGTTGCAAAATGGGCTAAGATGTGGTAAAATATTATTGCAAATTTTTATACAGGAGGTTTTTATAAATGACAACTGCAGACCCTTGCGGGCGAAAACGAATAATGTCATAGCGTGCAGTTTGAGTATAGCTGTGCCTTTGACAGGAAAGGATTAAAGCTATGCTCAGAATTTATAAGACCATCGAAAACACCATTGAGGAAACGGACGTACTTGAAGCAGGCTGCTGGATTTCGGCAATTGCCCCTACCGAAGCGGAAATTTCCAAGCTGGAAAACGAC
Source organism: Ruminiclostridium sp. (assembly GCA_017472865.1). Lineage (GTDB taxonomy): Bacteria > Bacillota > Clostridia > Oscillospirales > Ruminococcaceae > Ruminiclostridium_E. The sequence goes on from JAFUNV010000165.1 coordinate 5,106, forward strand.
CTTGGCATCGACCGCGACTATATCCGTTCAGCGCTGGACGAAGAGGAAAGCTCACGTATTGAAAGCGACGAGGGTCAGACCCTTATCGTCCTTGACTATCCTGTGGCGGAAAAAAGCGACGACAGCGACGAAAAGACCTTTTCTTACTACACTCTGCCTATGGGTATCATACTTACCGACCGCTACGTTATCACTGTCTGCCTCAAGGAAAACGCAATTATCGACGATTTTGCAAAAGGCGTTGTTAAAAACATTAAAACCCAGTTCAAGACACGTTTTATCTTCTGCCTGCTGCTGAGAATTGCCGCTAAGTACCTGCAATTCTTAAAACAGATTGACAAAATCTTCAGCTATTCGGAAAAGCAGCTCCACAACTCTATGAAAAACAAGGCTCTGTTCCAGTTACTTAGCCTTGAAAAATCACTGGTCTACTTTTCCACCTCGCTTAAAACCACAGAAACTGTCCTCGAAAAGCTGCTCCGCGGCAGAATCATAAAGCTCTACGATGAAGACCAGGAGCTTCTTGAAGATGTCCTCGTCGAAGTCAAGCAGGCAATCGAGATGAGTAACATTTACTCAAACATTCTCTCAAACACCATGGACGCTTATTCAAATATCATCTCCAACAACCTGAACCAGGCCATGAAGGTGCTGACGGTTATCACTATCGTTCTGGAGCTGCCCACAATCGTGTTCAGCTTCTATGGAATGAACGTAAGCGACCTGCCCTTCCCCCATACTCTGCCTGCGCTCGGCATTGCCGCTGTTCTTGCGACAACCGCCGCCTTTATACTGACCAAAAGCAAGTTCTATAAATAAAACTACCGCCGTTCATACGAACGGCGGTTTGCTTATAAAATTCACATTATTTTCGCATTTCAGAATGTAAAATCCATAGGTCCCTTGGGAGCTGCGGGCTTGGGAGTTTCTGCAGCAGGCTGCGGTGCAGGTCTGGGGATTGCATTTCCCACACTGGGCATTGAGTTGAAGGGAACTTCAACAGGTCCTGTACCGGGTATACGGTTGAATTTAGGACGTTCAGGCTCAGGTTCAGGCTTTACCGCGTCACCCATTTCATAAATCTGCTGAAGCTCAACAGTACGGCTGCTGGGTTTTATTTCAATAGCCTCTTCCTCCAGCGACTTTTCGGGGTCGGTGGGAGTAACTTCACTTACTCTGCCCACTCCTTCCTGTCCGTAATAAGCGCCTGCGCCGTGCTTGCGGAGATAGTGCTTGTCAAGAAGCGACTGCTGAATATGGGATAGGCCGAATTCAAAGCGCATATTATAAAGCGCCATTTCCGCAACTTCTTCAAGAACAAGGGAATTTTCCACAGACTTCGCGGGAGTCTTGCCCCATGTGAAAGGACCGTGCGAAGCCACAAGGCAGGCGGGAATATCCATAGGGTCGATACGTCTTCTTGCGAAGGTATCGGAAATATGGAAGCCTGTCTGCTTTTCATATTCACCGTTAATCTGGTCATCCTCCATAGGAAGCGTGCAGGGGATATCGCCATAGAAATAATCGGCATGGGTTGTACCAAAGGCAGGGATATCAAGACCTGCCTGCGCCCAGATTGTAGCATATTTGGAATGTGTATGCGTAACAGCGGATATTTCCTCGAAGGTCTGGTAAAGAGCAAGATGGGTGGGTGTGTCGGTAGATGGATTCAGGTTGCCTTCAACAACGTCGCCTTCCATATTCACTATAACCATTTTTTCAGGGCTGAGTTCCTCGTAAGGTACGCCTGACGGCTTTATAACAACAAGCCTTTTTTCACGGTCGATGCCCGAAACGTTGCCCCATGTAAGCTTTACAAGGCCGTATTTCTGAAGCATCATATTAGCTTCATAAACCTGTTTTCTTAATTCTTCAAGCATTATGTAACCTCCATATAAATCACCGCTTCCCCGTTAACGGGCGCGCAGAATATACTTTTAGGGTAGTATATTTATTATATACCATTTCAGCGTTTATTACAAGAGCAAAGCTGAAATTCTATATTTCAGAATAAAACGTTTACATTTTTTTGTGCAGTATGACGGCAAGGAAATCTCACATGAAAAATTCTCTCTTTACTCTGCCGTCTTCATCAAACTCTACACCCTCTTCTTCAAGCAGCTCACGCTGTCGGTTTCCACCTCCGAAAGCAAATGCAGAGGATACCTCACCGAAGCGGTTTACAACCCTGTGGCAAGGAACGTGTTCAGGGTCACTATTACGGTGCAGCGCGTAGCCCACTACCCTCGACATTCGTGGATTTCCCGCAAGCCTTGCGATATTTCCGTAGGTAGTTACTTTTCCTTTTGGTATACGTGCTACAACCATATATATTTCTTCAAAAACCGTCATGCCTTTACCATTCCGTTCATGCTTCTTATAAGCTCGTCAAGCTGTTTCAGTTCCTCATCGGTTACTGTGCTGTCATTATAACGCAGCCTGTCATAGCTGTCAGTAACGCTTTTAAGTTCGGCACCGCATATAGCTCTTCCCTTTTCATGCTGAACGGAAACTGTGTCGGCTTCCCTTATATCAGCCTTGCAAATTCTGAGCTGTCTTAAAAGCAGACCATAACCGAAACGGTATTTTTTAATCGGGTCAGCCTCACTCCTGTACAGCTTCATAAGGCGCGAGAGGCTTACACTGCCGCTGTTTCTGCGACGGGAACTGTCAAGCTCCTCAAAAACATCGGTAAATTCAGGCTCAGCCTCACTGATTTCAGTCTCACGTGAGAAAAATCCGTAAATTCTCCTGAAAAGCTCTTTTATATATGAAAAAATCTTTTTTCTGAAGACTATAACAACTGTAATCAGAATTATAATGAATACAAGATTCCATAAATCATTGCTTTCAGCAGGAGTATAACCGCTGCCCTCAGCAACGTTATAATCAACCGCTTCTGTGGCCATAAATTCTGAATAGCCCTTCATTATAAACAGTGCCGCTTTAATCACCAGACGGACAAACTCATTCAGAAGCCACACGATTTTATCTGTAAACAGATACAGAAATAATCCCAGCATTGTAACAGCCAACACAAGTGCGGCATTATAGCCCGAAAGACCTTTCGGGAGCATTGTGCGGGTCTCACGGCGGCGGTTGGCCTTGTCATATATTCCGCTCTGATTTATAAGAAGTGCCGCCAGACATAATTCTATCATGAATGCTGCAATCACTGCGCCCTGAACAGGCTCTTTCAGTTCTCTCGGACACATTGCACCATAAAACAGATAACAAAGCAATGTAACGCAGATATACACCCCGAACATGAACGCAGGAAAAATATCTGCATAATGCTTACGGCTTGCACGTTCGCCGAGAAAATACCACAGCACCGCAGAAACTCCCACCGCAAAAATAATATTTATCTCCTTGGTGAAAGCCAGCATTACAAGCCCCAGCCCGAAAGTGAGAATCCCGATGATGCGCCCCGCAAAAATCAGCTTTTTACGCTTTAATGTCGCTTTACCGAAAGCGTAACCAAAACCAAAAATTACGCCGAATACACAATAGTATGCCAGAATACGCAGAACACTTATATTTTCAAAGGCTAAAACGTCATTTGTAAGAACAAAAGGGAAAGTTACAAGCCCGAAGGATATAACCGCAAGAAATTTAAGTATCCCCGACCTCATAGCTTCACCCCCTGTCAGTCTTTTAAAAATAAATATTTGTGAATACGTCCTACTTTTATAAGCTGATAATCACAGCTTTCTTCATCATTGCAATAAAACAGCACACCGCGTCCCATACGCTTCTGCATATCGGCATGAGCAATAATTCTTTCATCAATATACGGCGTTATAATAACAATATCGGTTATCTCCTCGAAATCTATCCGCCCCATAAACTCCCCGAAATCCATATCGCAGGTATTTTCAAGCTCAGCCATGCAACGGAGTATTTTCAGATAATCTTCCTCAGCGCTTCCGCCCTCGAGGAGGATTTTTCCCGAACCGTTCGTTCCGAAGGAAACAGAAATTCCACGTTCGGAGTACATATTCAGCAGAAATGCCGCCGCTTTTATCATGGTTTCTGTATCCGCGGTAATCGGCGGTCTTGGGTCGCCTTCAGCGGATTTCTGAAGATTGAGCAGTATGAGCACACGGTTGGTAGTAGTAAACTCATTGTTGAAAACCATCAGTTTACCCTGACGGGCGGTACTGCTCCAGTGTATACGGTTCATCGGCTCACGCCCCGTATATTCGCGGGAACCCGAGGTAAGAAAAGGGTCCTCACAGATAAAACGGCGTGTCATTATCTCACCGTAAAGCTCCTCATGGGACAACTCACCCTCTCCCACCTCATAAGGAGACGGAAGAATACGTATAGTCTTGCCCGTTCTTACACTCCGTGAAACGCTCGCAAGACCAAGCAGGTCGCTTCCTATAAGTGAGGTGCTTTCAAGGGTGAAAACTCCCCTTTTCAAAGCAACCGCCTTGCGGGTACGGGTGCATTTCTGATATGGCTTAAGGGCAAAAACGCTGGGTACAAAGCGTGCGTCTGAACCTCTCGCCGCCGCACTGCCCGTAAATTCCAGCCATCGGCTGGTGCTGAGCTCTGTTTTAAGCCATGGCACAGGCAGCCATTTATTATTTGTGATTTCCTCGACAATTTCTATCGTATCGCCCTCAAATGCCTCCGTAACATTGAAATCTACCCTGTACTCAACGTTTTTCAGCACCAGCTTACGATAAAGGAGCTGTTCGCCGAAAACGACAGCTCCTACAATTATAAGAATTGCTATAAGTTCCATTTTTTCAGGATAACGCCTCAGTAGGCACAGCCACAGCTTCAAGGAGCTGGCTCGTGATTTCCTCTGCGGCACTTCTGCGGTCAAGCTTCAGGGAAAGCTCTCGGCATACAAGCCTGTGAGGAATAACATAAGGTGCAACCGCTTTTACACAGTCGGGATTTACAAAGTCCATACCCCTTATTGCCGCATACGCCTGAGACATTTTTTTCAGTGCGATAAGTCCGCGGGTACTGAGCCCGAGACGTATTTTTTCATGATTGCGTGTTGCCGCGCCGATATCGGAAATGTAACCCAGTACAGCTTCATTCACCTTTACATTTGCAGCCTCTTTTCGTGCGGAAAGAAGGTCATCGGCAGTAAGCACAGACTGTACGGCGGAAATAGGGTGGTTCTCACCCATACCCGACAGGATTTCAATTTCCGTATCACGGTCGGTATAACCGAGAGAAAGACGGATAATGAAACGGTCAAGCTGAGCTTCAGGCAAGGGATATGTACCCGAGGTTTCAACAGGGTTCTGGGTAGCTATTACAAAAAACGGCTCGGAAAGTGTATAGCTTTCGCCGTCAATTGTAGTCTGGCGCTCCTCCATACATTCAAGAAGAGCCGACTGAGTTCTGGGAGTGGCACGGTTGATTTCGTCCGCAAGCAGAATATTTGTAAAAACAGGTCCTTTTCGGAGAACAAATTCCTGTTCCTTTGCGTTGAAGAAATTTATACCCGTTATATCAGACGGAAGCAGGTCGGGTGTGAACTGCACTCTGCGGAAGCTGCAGTCCAGAGATTTTGCCAGTGCGCGGGCGAGCATGGTCTTTCCCGTTCCGGGGACGTCCTCAAGGAGAACATGACCCGAACAGATAAGCGCCGCCGCCGCAAGCTCGGTTTCTCTGTCCTTACCCTTGATTACAAGGGCAATATTCTGTTTAAGCTTCTGTGCAAATTCGGCAGTTCTCATACCGTCCTCCGTGAATTATTCTTCGGTGTAGTATTTTTCGTAGTTTACCAGTTCTTCAAGCATCTTGGGCAGCTCGGTATCCATGTTTTCATTCGTAAACTGGCAGGTTCCGACCGCCTTGTGACCGCCGCCGCCGTATTTAAGCATGAGCTTACCTACGTTTACTTTACTTGTGCGGTTGAGGATAGAATAACCTACTGCCGCAGAGCAGCCCTGACCGCCTCTGCCCGAAACTATCCATGCAGAAATATTCTGCTCGGGATAAAGGCTGTAAATCATGAAGCGGTTGCCTGTATAAATAGGGTCAACACCTCTGAGGTCGGTAATGATTGTATCACCCTTGATAATTGTGTGAGCGTGAACCATTTCCTTGAAAAGCTCGCTCTGTTCATTGTAAACCTCAATACGCTCCCTGATATCAGGCATATCGAGAATTTCCTGTGTTGTCATTGTACGGCAGCAAACAAGCAGCTTTTCCATAAGCTGATAGTTGCTGATTGTGAAGTTGCGGAAGCGTCCGAGACCTGTTCTTGGGTCCATTAAAAAGCCCACAAGAATCCAGCCCTGGGGATTAAGGATTTCATCAATGGTAAGATTTCCGCTGTCCACCTTGTCAACTGCCTCCATAAGGTCGTCAAACTGGGGGAAGCGTTCCTTTCCGCCGTAATATTCATAAATAATACGCGCACAGCTGGGAGTAATACGGCTTTCGCCCTTGTACTTTCCTTCAAGCTGATTGCGCTCGTATTCGCTGGAGTGATGGTCAAACCAGAGACCGCAGCCTTCAACAAAAGGTACGTTTGCGAGAACGTCATTTTCTGTTACGGGAACAAGGCCGTCCTGAATATCCTTGGGGTGCTTGAAGGTGTAGGAATCAATAATTCCTGCTTCAAGAAGAAGCGCTCCGCAAGCAAGTCCATCAAAATCCGAACGTGTAATTAAATTCATCATGACATTTATTCCTTTCCATACATCATAAAGCAAAGAACTTCTTTGCAAAATCTGTAACTATTATACCAAAGTTTTTGAGAATTTGCAATATTTTTTATAAAAATAATGAAGCCTTTGTGACAAATCTTCCGAAAACGCCCTTCTTATCCATATATTTGCGGTAAACTACAGATGTAAATTTATAAACCGCCGCTCTTTCCTCCTCGGTTACGGGAGAAATCTCGGGGTTTCCGAACTCGCATTTCACGAATACGGGCATGATATCCACCATAAATACGTTGGTTCCCTTGAGGAAAATAGACGCGTCCACTCGCTCCGCAAAATCGCCCATCATTTCACAGCCGGGCACAAGCTCCTCCTTCTCCAGAATTACCATTATAAGCTTGTACATTTCCGCCGCCGCACGGCTTGGGTTCTTCTTTTTAAAGCCGTTCAAGGCCTTCTGCTCTGCCTCGTTCACCCGCTTTACAAAGAGATAAACCGCAAGAATTATCAGCCCAACGGCCAGCACAACCGCCGCCGCAGTTATTATTATAGGAAGAAGCCTGTTTTCCTTCTCAGATGGTACAGGATTCTGCGGGTCGGCGGGAGTAATAATCTCTCCGTCGCTTCCCGTAACTGTTTCATACCCGGGCGGAAGAAGCGTTGTAGCTGTTGTGTCTTCTGCATCAGGTACAATCTCCTCTTCGCCTTCAGTGGGTATAGGGTTTTCTTCCATCACCGACGAAATATATTCCTCACCCGTGAGGCTTGAAGGAGCAGAGAAGGTCATAGTTTGACGGGTATGCTCGGGTTCGGTTTCCATAAAGCCCGAAACTCCCGCTGTGGGGTCGTAGGGCAGCCAGCCTATACCCTCAAAATAAACCTCAACCCACGCGTGAAGGTCTTTTTCACGAAGAGTATACAGATATCCGTCGGAGGTGTAATTTCCGTCACCGGAAACCACATATCCCGTTACATAACGAGCAGGCACACCAAGCTCACGGAGAGCAAGGGTTGTTGCCGTAGCAAAAAGGGCGCAGTGACCCTGCTTTGAATTGTAAAGGAAATTGCCGAGAACCTCGGCGCCGTCTCCGTTGTCAACCGTCAGGGAATAGGTAAAATTATCGCTGAAATAGCGGCAGATACCCTCCGCCTTCTGCTGAACAGTCATGGTTGAGCTTAAATATCCGCTTTCGCCAAGCTGATTCAATAATAAGTCGATGTCATCATAATCCCTGTAACCGTAAAGCTCGCTGACATATTTTTCATAGGCTACGATAAGCTCAAGATATTCTCCGTCGGAAATTCCGCCCGGAACGTTCCACTCACCAAGATAGCCTGAAAAAGCAGGACTTTCATTAAGAAAGCTCAGAAGCTTTTCATAATCCATATCAGGGGTAAGAGCAAGACTTTCGTAGGTATTCAGCCCGCTTCCGCCCTTGATTCTGTACACAGTATCACCGTAGCTGTCAAGCACCTCGCTGTCCTTATAGTTAAGGTCGTATGGCGCGTGCGCCTGGAAAATTACATTCGTCTTTCGGCGGTATGTAACAGAAACCTTCTGAAGGGGCAGAAAATCGTCAGGCTCATAGCCTATACGGCTCATCTTCTGACGGGTAATCTGATACTGGGTTTCGGGGTAAAAATTCTTTATTTTATCCCATTCTGACGGCTTTTCGTACTCGTCGCGGATTGCCGACCATTCCGTTCCCGAAAACTCAACACCGATATCTCCCCTGAGATAAACGGGAATATCATTTCTTTCCAATGTAACGTCAAGCACGGGACGGTCGCTGTCGGAAGGTTCGCTTATGCCTATTCCGCCTGAATTATCACCGTACTGCGAATAACTGAAATAATCATTTCTCGCTTTTGAAGCTGAGGTGCCGAAGCTGAAATCAAAAGTGTTTTCAATTTTCTCCGCCGCTTCAAATCCTACGTCCTGCAGGTCGGAAAAAATCTCTTCATAATCAAAGGTTGCGCCCTCAGGAATAAGCCTTGCGGCTGTCATCATTACCGAAAATGTCACAATCAGCGCAATTATACTGTTGGCGCTGTATTTAAGGTAACGGGGTATATCGCTCCTGAGCTTATGACCAAAGGCGGAAAAAGCCATTCTTCTGCGGTAGCTGCGCTCGTTTCTCCGCAGAGCGTCATTCGCCACACGCGTCCTATCAAAAACGAACAGCCCGTCCAGCTCGTAAGCCATTCTTACGGCATAAAATGCGAAATAGAACGCCGCAAAGAAGATAATCGAGGTGTGAAAGCCCGCAATCTCTGCCATAAACGCGGGGACTGCCGCTGTTGCAAAAGCAAGCATGGAATAAAACGGGCTGAAATGGGTACGAGTGGAAACTGTAAAGACAAACGCCATAAAAAGCCCCACCAGCAAAAAGCCCAGCATACTGCCCTCTACTATTTCTGCGGAAAAAACGCCGTCTTTAAGGTCGGAAAGGTCATGGATAGTGAAATTTTCCGTTTTCAGCAGACGGCTGTCCAGTACAATCATGAGATAATCATAGAAAAAAGTAAGCAACTCTCTTACTTTTTCGCTGAAAAACAGTGCAGTATAAGCGCCAAGGTAAACAATATAAACAATCGCCGCAGGAAGGACTGAGGCGAGTATGTAAAGCACACCTGCCGCACCCGCACAAATTGCGGAAACCTTAAAAATATCACCCTCGGCAAAATATAAATCCATGACCGCATAAGCGGCGGAGCCTGCAAGACCGCACAGCAAAGCAAGCCTTACCAGAAAAAGCCTGATAAAGCACGGGGGCTTATTGAAATATGCGTCATGCAGAATTGCGCTCTGCTCGTTGGATTTTATCATATATCAAACCTTGTTTCGCTTAATCAAAAAGTGCGGTTTCAAGCGAAGCCGCTATATTCTCAGGGTCAATCTCTGCCACCCTGATACGCGGGTCGTCATTGACAACACTGATAAATTCATCATCGGGAGTTCCCGAGGTAAGGAAAATACGTATGCTCTTGCAGCGAGAAAGACCGCCAGAAAGCGCACTGCGAAGCTCCTCCGCCTTCAGTTCAGGGGCAATTATAAACGCAAGCTCGTTCTCGCCGAGCAGCTTTGCGCCGTGGCGCACAAGTCCCGCAGCACCCTCGGTGCGTTCAAGTACGGGGACTACCGAAAACTGATAGTAAAGGAATTCGTAATCCTCCGCCGTCTGAGCTACACAAGCTTCGGGTTCGCCCGTTTCACCGCAGTAGATACAAGCGGCAGAGCTACCCTCTCCTATTACCTTGCGTGCTATGGCGAGCGCAGCTTCAAGAACTGCGTCAACTTCGCACTCTCCCCTGACCTCGCCGCAGTTTACAGTGGAAGTATCAATTACGATAGCCGCACTACTACTTAAATTAAGGTCGGACTGCTTTACCATTAGCTTATCCATCTTTGCGGAAAGCTTCCAGTGTACGCGGCGGAGTGAATCGCCGTCCGCATATTCACGGACAGAGGAAAAGGAATCATTTTCAAAAAATGTAAATTCGGTTCTGAGACTGTCGTTGTCGTCGCTGCACAATGCCCCGTTCTGTCCTATCATTAGACGGCGCGGCGCAACCACAACGCGGCTGTCAGGCGTAAACTTTATCTTCATGCCGAAAATCCCCAGAAAGTCATAAATCTCCGCGCCTGTAATACCGAGAAAATATTCGCCGCGGTATTTCAGATGACCATTGAATATGAATTCCGACTTCCCGAAAGGCATTACACTGACAATCATCAGCTTATCCGTTATGAGATTACCCTCGGTATCCTGAAAAACACCTGTGATTTTCATAGGTGATATGGGAAAAATAAAGCGGTTCTGTATTTTTAAGGTAATAGAAAACCGCCTTTGCTTTGTTGTAAAAACGCTTTTCGGCGTGACCTCAAAGGCAAGCGCCAACCGCTGCATAAGAAGAATGAGGAATGAGACCACAGGCAGTGCAAACAGCGTTACAAGCAGAATAAGGGTAAGCCTGCTCTCATACGCCGCCGCAAAAACCACTGCCGCCGAAAGCACCAGTATGTAAATTACTCTGTATTTTATCACTTTGTTTTCCTATCAGCCGTTCTTGGAGAAAGGCGGCTTAACTGTTTTTACTATTTCGCGGAGTACGTCCATGTGCTGAAGTCTTGCGTCGCGGGACAGGCGCAGTCTGTGAGGCAGAACATAAGGCGTCATCCGCAGTACGTCCTCGGGGATTACGTACGCTCTGCCGTTGAGGAAGGCATAGCTCTGGGCAGTTCTCATAAGCGCCAGAGAAGCACGGGGACTTGCACCGAGCTGAACCGAGGAATGGTTACGGGTTGCAGCAACCAGCTCTACAATATAACGGTAAACAGAAGGCTCTATATTGATTTCGCGCACGACCTCGATTGCTTCGGCAATCTCCTCTTTAGTGCAGACAGGAATAATCTTATCCAGAGGGTTACCCAGCTGACGGCTGGCAATCATGTTTATTTCCTGCTCCGCTGTGGGATATCCCACGGAAATCTTCATCATGAAACGGTCAAGCTGCGCCTCGGGCAGCGGGAATGTACCCACATAGCCCAGCTCGTTCTGTGTTGCAATAACCATAAACGGCGCAGGGAGCTTATGCGTTACACCGTCAACCGTAACGTTGTGCTCTTCCATCGCTTCGAGAAGCGCGGACTGGGTTTTCGGGGTAGCACGGTTTATTTCATCCGCCAGCAGAATGTTTGTCATTACAAGGCCCTGGCGGTATTCAAAACGGTTGGTTTCTTTATTGAACATATTGAAGCCCGTAAGGTCGGACGCCATTACGTCGGGCGTAAACTGGGCACGGCGGCTCATAAGACCCGTCGCCTTTCCCAGCGCGGTGGCTATTGTGGTTTTACCTACGCCGGGTACGTCCTCAATAAGCACATGACCCTCGGAAAGGAGCGCTATAAGCAGCATTGTAATAACGTCGCGCTTGCCGACAATTACCTTTTCAACCTCGTCCGCAACCTGCTGGAGCTTTTTATTTTTTGCAATTGAGTATTTATCCATTTTTCTGTCCTTTATGTTTTAATATATTTTTAATAATACCACATTTTCATGTCAAAATCAACCGATTTAAGAAATTGTAATAAATTTGTAATAATTTAGTCGAGTGAAGTGCCGTCAGATAAAAACGGGCGTGCATTGCACGCCCGCATGTGTATATTTACTTTGCCTTTACCTGCTTTGCGGCAGAATAACTGCTCCACTTCTTTGTCTTCTTATCATAAACCTTAACAAAATAGTAATAGGTCTTGCCCGACTTTGCAGTCTTATCGGTGTATGTAAGCTCGTCTGTTGTGGTGAGTTCCTTCTTCTTGCCGTCCTTTGAATCTGCACGGTAAATTCTGTATAAATCACCGCCGCTTACAGCCTTCCACTCCAGCTTTACCTTACCCTTTGAAGCGGTCACGGCTGTAAAGGAGGATTTTGCGCCTGACTTTTTCAGTTCAAGCTGTACAGGCTCGGAGTAACTGCTCCACTTCTTTGTACTGCTGTCATAGAACTTTACAAAATAATAATATTTCTTACCGACAACGCCCGAAGAAGAGGTGTACTTTACAGAAGTTGTGGTCTTTAAAAGCTTCTTTTCGCCTGTCTTTGAGGTTGCACGATATACACGGTACTTTGAGGCACCGTCAATCTTGTTCCAGCTTATAACCGAATAGAAGCCCTTCTGCTTTGCAGTAACGGTAAGCTCATCATCATCAGAGGAAGAACTGCCGCCCGAGGGTGCGCCCGCCTTTACAATTGCCTTTGCTATATCTTCCTGAACCCACTTGGAATCAGCTCTGTTGATAAGCTTATATTCCTTGGCGTTATTATCCCAGATTGCACAGGTTATTCCGCGCTCTCTTGCATAAGCTACCCATTCGGAAAGGTACTGAGCACTGTTTTCATCATATTTATTGGGGCCGGGGTCAAGGTTGTACTCGCTGAGAATAGCGGGTATGCCGTTCTTTACGTACTTATCGTAAATCTTATTGATAACCTGCTTGTATGTACCTGCAGACTTTGTGTAAAGGTGGAAATCCACGATAATACGGTTCTTTACAGTATCCTCGGGGAGCTCGAAGCCCTCTACCGTAACACCGTCAACAGAAGTGTCATAACCGGGAATTAAAACGTATCTGTCCTTGTTTTTGCCGCCTGCATCACGGATTGTATCAAGCGCCGCCTGATTGAGACGGTTAATGCAGTCCACACTTTCCTTTACGTCAGCGGGAGGGTTGTTCACCATGAACCACCATTCATTATTATGACCCTTCAGACGGGGTTCGTTGATAGGCTCGAAAATGAGGCGCTCGTCATAGCTCTTGAACTCCTCAGCTATCTGCTTCCATACAGCGGTAAGATACTTCTTGGAGGTCTTGAATTCAGCCTCTGTGGGGTAGTAATAGCCCTTTTCAACGTCGTGGTGAACGTTCAGAATAACGAAAAGTCCTTCATCAAGGGACCAGTCAACAACTTCCTTTACTCTCTTCATCCACTTGTCGCTGACATTGTTCTTCTCGTCAACATGGTTATGCCACGAAACGGGAATACGGATTGTATCAAAGCCCATATCCTTGATTGCTTTTATGAGCTTTTCAGTTGTCTTTGCGCCGCACCAGCCCGATTCATAGTCAAGCTCGTTTGAAAGCCAGGAGCAGTCAACTGCGTCAAATGCGTTGCCTAAATTCCACGCCGAGCCGAGGCTGTCCACAAACTTAACCGCTTCATTTTCAGGAAGCGTAACCGCTGCAGAGGCGGTAAAAGGCAAAGCTGCAACAAGCATGACAGCCGCCATCAGCACGCTTAAAACCTTACGGAATAACTTCATAGCTGTAATTTCCTTTCGCATTAAAAATAAACGGTATTTATCTCTCGGGATAAATACCGTTACTTACTTAAAGAGATTCTTCGGTAGCTTCCTCTTCGCCGTCAGCCGCAGGAGCGTCTGCATAAGGAATGGAATCGGGGTCAGAAATGTTAAGTGCATCGTACTCAGCATATTCATCTTCGCCGAAAAACTCGTCTTCGTCATCAATCATGTCGAAATCTTCAAATTCGTCAAATTCTTCCTGCTCAGCGTCCATCTTCTTCTTGATAAGATAAGCCGCAGCAAGCGCACCTGCAATAAGTGCGATAATTCCGACTAAAAGTGCAATAATACTCTTATTACTCATAAACTTAACCTTCCTTTACATGAGTTTTAATCTACAAAAACATTATATAACATTTTTCCGATTTTTTCAAGCATATTTGAAAATTCTGCATTTTCAACAAAAATGCTACATGTTTCCTGTGACATTCATCAAAACGGAAATTGCCGCCACAGGTGCGGTCTCACAGCGGAGAATACGCTTTCCAAGGCTTGCGGGAACAATTCCGCATTCTGCCGCAAGCACCGCCTCTTCTGCTTCAAAGCCACCCTCGGGACCTATGAAAATATCCACTGTACCGCTAGTTTTTCCGTTCATTATTTCATTTATACTTTTTCCGCCGCACTCATAGAACAAAAGACCCGTATTGTTTTTATCAAAAGCTCTGACCGCCTGTTCAAAGGTAATCATGGGCATTATTTCGGGTATACGTCCTCTACCGCACTGCTTTGCCGCTTCCTCGGCTATTTTCTGATAACGTTCGCGCTTTTTTTCAGCACTTTTCGGGTCAGGGCGGGAAACGCAGCGCTTTGAAAGTACGGGTATTACCTCGCAGGCACCAAGCTCAGTGGCTTTCTGGATAATAAATTCCATCTTGTCCGACTTCGGGCAGCACTGGAACAGGCGCAGATAAATCCCCGCCTCGGCTTCGTTCTTATGACTGTCGATTATTTCCAGCTCCGCCGCATTTTTATCGGGATTTATCACACGGCAGAGATAGTCGTTGCAGTTTCCGTCACAAACCACCGCATATTCCCCTGCCTTCATGCGGAGAACGCCCGAGATATGCTTTGAATCCTCAGGGGTAAGCACAGCGGTTCTGCCTATATTTTCCGTGAAAAAACGCGGATAACGCCAGCGCTCTATTTTTTCATCGGTTATTGTCTTTTCAAATTCTTCGTTCAGTTCCATTTTTTACCTTTCTGTGTTACTACGAAAAAATCCCGAACCGCTTTATCTTATTCAGCTCTCTGTCGGTTCTGAGAAAATCCTTGTATATAGTTTCCCCGAATTTATAGAAATCTTCCGAGTGATTGCGCACAAAAATATGAGTCACCTCATGGGCGGCAACATACTTTATAAATTTCCCCGAAAGCTTGCACAAAGCGAGGTTGAAGGTTATAGTATTGTCACGGCTGTTGTAACAGCCCCAGCGGCTTTTGTAGAGCTTGAATTCCACAGAAACAGGCTCTCCCTTGTACCCTGCACGGTCAAGATAGATTTTTACCGCTTCATTACAGAAACGGCGGCACAGCTTGCCCATAAAGCAGGTGACTGCGGTTTCAAGGTTTTCGCCCTCAGAAACAGGAACTATAAGCATAGCCCCCTGAAAAAACGGCTCACCCTCTCCGTCAACGGCACAAACCACGTACTGCCGTCCCAGCAGGGTCATAACGTCACCATCGTGAAGCTCGGTACGCTCTTGTTCCTTCGTACTGTTCAGCCTTGCACGCTGCTCTGCTATCCACTGAGCGCGGCTTTCTACAAAACCGTCAATAACCGTCTGCGGAACGCCGAATGGCGAGCTGACATAAACCTTTCCGTCCTCTTTAACACGCAAGCGGAGGTTTTTCATCCTCCGCCTTCGTGTAAGTATGTATTTTTCCATTAATATTTGTTATCGGGAGTTTCTACAAATTCCGCGTTGGCATAGCTGTCCGAGGAAGCCTGGCGCATAGGTCTTGCCGCAGGCGGAGCAGCCTTGACAGGTGCTGCGGGAGCCTTGGGTGCGGCAGGAGCTGCTGCTTTAGGAGTAGCTGCAGGTGTTCTGGGCACAAACGCAGGAGCCTTGGGCGCAGGTGCTGCCTTTACCTCGGGTGCAGGTGCTGCTGTAGGTTCAGACTTAGGTGCAGAAGCTGCCTTAGGCGCAAACACAGGTGCTTTAGGCACAGGCTTAGGCGCAGGCGCCGCTGTAGGTACAGGCGCTTCTGCTGGCTTCGGTTCAGCCTTCGGGAGAGAAGCCGCCTTGGGAGCAGGTGCGGATACCTCAGCCTTCGGTGCAGATGCAGTTCTGACCGCACTGCCATTGAATCTGAAGCTGCCGATTTCGGACTTGAGGTCACCCGAGCGTGCCGCAAGCTGACGCGCGGTAGCAGCGCATTCCTGAGCGGCAGTGCTTGTATTCTGCATAACACTGTTGATACGCTCAACGCCGCTGTCAATCTTCACAATAGAATCAGACTGGGAATCACAGGCACTTCTGATAATTCCGATAAGTCTGGAAATTTCCTTGGTTTCGTCAGCAACTGCGGTGATGGATTTTGCAGTCTGTTCGGTCTTTCCGAGACCCTCACGGACGTTTCTGAGACATTCCTCAATTACTGCAGTTGTCTCCTGAGCCGCTTCCTGAGAGCGTGTAGCCAGGTTCTTGACCTCCATAGCCACTACCGCAAAGCCCTTACCCGCTTCGCCTGCTCTTGCCGCCTCAACAGAGGAGTTGAGGGCAAGGATATTGGTCTGGAAAGCGATATCTTCGATAACTCTGATAAAGTTTGAGATTTCTTCGGTGGATTTATTGATATTGTCCATTGCCTTGACAAGAGCCTTCATGTAGGCTGTTCCCGTTTCAAGTTCAGTTGCCGCTTCAGCGACAATTCTGTCTGCCTCATGAGCGTTTTCAGCATTCTTGATAACAGAATCCTTGATTTCACTTACGGAATATGTAAGCTCTCTGAGAGTACCAGCCTGTTCTTCTGCTCCTATAGAAAGCGTCATGGAAGCGCCTGTAACCTGTTCACCGTCGCTGTTTACAGCTTCTGCACCGCTGTAAATATTACCGAAAGCACGGTTGATATTTTCACTGAGTCTTGTAAAGCTCTGACCCATTTCATTTGTACGGATTGATTCGGGAATTTCTGCGGTGAAATCGCCCTCTGCGATTTTCGCGATATATCCTGCCGCCGCAATTCTGCCTGCTGTGGCAAAATTCACTGCATCTGCCGCATCACCTATTTCCTGAGGCATCTGCTCGGAAACTACGACATTCTTACCCTCTGCCATCTGCTCAACAGGCGTGGAAATACAGTTGTTAAGCTTCTTAGCACTGCTTATGGAAAGCGCCGCAGAGCCTATTGCTGTAAGTGCCGCCGCAGCAATTACTCCCATGATGAGTCCGCTGTTATCGGTAATCATGCATACTATTGCAAGAATAAGCGTAACTACGCCGCCCGCTATCCCTGCGAGAGCAGCGTTTGAAACGCTTTCAGTTATAAATTTTCTGATGGACTTTTTCATAAAACAGCCTCCTGTGCCGATTCAATATATTATTTATATTAGCACATTTTTCATGTTTTGTCTATATTTTTTACGGTTTATCTGCATTTTCAACAGTTTTAATTCAATATTTTGGCGAAAATAACCGCGTCGTCGTCCCCATAATAGCCCTTACGCACTGAAATTCTTTCAAAACCTGTTTTTTCATAAAGTGAAATTGCAGAAAAATTCCTTGAACGCACCTCAAGGAACACCTTTTCAGCGCTCCTTGTCAAACATTCTTCGAGAAATTCTGCCATAAGCCTGTCGCCTATGCCTCTGCGCCTGAAGCGGTCGAGAACTGCGATACGGTAAAGCTCCGCCTCGCCGCACACAACCGTACCCAGAACATATCCCACAGGCTCGCCCTCTTCTTCGCAGATAATATATACCGTCCGAGGAGAAGCCAGCTGATTTTCCAGGCTTGTAAGGCTCCACGGGTCGGAAAAGCATTCCTTTTCCAGCATACTGAGCTTTTCGGCGTCCGTCATTGATTAAACCTCCAAGGATTTTCAGTTTACTGCAAACACTTTCTTTTACTATCTGTAATCATGAACCGCAGGGTCGTTTTCCTCGGATTCAGAAATAAGCGCTTCAATATCAACAAAATACTTCTTTCTGTTATCAGGGTCGTAGTAAACCGTAACGGTTCTGCCCTGAAGATGAGTTATATCCTGAATGATTCTCGGGGAACTGTACAGATATACTTCGCCTGTAACAGAGTCGGTAACGCGGCATTCCGCTCTGAAAGGGTGACTGTTGTTCACTCTGACGGCAAGGTCTCTTGCCACTCTTGTTATAACAGCCTCTGCCTGCACTCCGTGTTCAATAAGCCTGCGTCTTTTCCTGTTCATAAGCTCTGTGATTATAATCATTATAATGCCCGCGAGGACAAAAATTCCCGTAGGTATGATTCCTGCCAGACCTGCGCCGATAATCACCGAAAAAATCATCGTCACAATTCCCACCGCAAGGAATATCTTACCGAGAATTGACACTACTGAGGCTACTCTTCCTTTTCTCATATCTTATCTCCTTATCTGAAATCATGCACTGTCGGCGTATCTAAAGTGTTTTCATCTACGGAATCAAGGTCCACATAATATCTGCTTCTGTCAGCAGGGTCGCAGTAAACGGTAACCAGCTGACCCTGAAGATGACGGATATCATCCATTATTCTTTCGGAGCTGTAAAGATATTTTTCTCCCGTAACAGGGTCCACAGCCTCACATTCCGCTTTGTACGGATGCCGCTTATTGATTTTCATGCTCCTGTCAATGACCACGTTCGTAATCATCGCCGTCATCTGCTCGCCTGTCTCCCTGAGCTTTCGCAGCTTTGCCATTTTAAAATAAGGAACTATACCGACGCCTGCACCGACAGCAACGAATACCAGTGCGAACAGCGAGGCAAATATCATGCCGTTTGAATTCATGCTGCTTCTTACGTCACGGGGATTCTGAGGGTCGTAATATACCGTAAGCCTCATGCCCTCGTGCATGGCTGAAGAACCGCCTTTAAGCTCTTCATTATATGTATTTCCGTTGACCTTATATTGTACATATACGTCGTATTCGGTTCTTGTCTTTCCGTTTCTTCTTACCCTGTCCTTATATACATCGGTAACCAGCGCCGTAGTTTCCTGTGCAACTTCCGAAAATCTCTTTCCGTCAGCAACAATAAAAAGACTTACCGCAAAGAAAATAAGACCGACTATTACAAAAAGAATGCCTGAACCAAGTGTCGATGAAGCGACGCTTTTCATTTTAGCCATAATAAAATCCCCTTTTATACACGTTTGTAAATTTAATTTACCTACAATATTCCCGATTATACAGTATTTTCACGGTTTTGTCAATAGATTTTCAGAAAAAATGTAAATAATTTTTACATTTTCTTTATATTACTTTGGCAGAGGCTCAACACTTAGTGAGCCTCATACCAGCTTCCGCCGATTTTTGCGTCTGCAATAAGCGGCACAGAGAGCTTTACAGCCTTTTCCATCTCCTCACGGAGAATTTCTGCCGCACGCTTCGCGTCGCACTCTTTGGCTTCAACGATAAGCTCGTCGTGAACCTGAAGAATAAGCCGAGCTTCGGGCAACTCTTCCTTCAACCGTCCGTAAACCCTTACCATAGCAAGCTTTATAATATCTGCGGCAGTACCCTGAATAGGTGTATTCATAGCAATTCGCCTTCCCGCCGCCTGAACATTCTTATTGCTCATGGCGAGCTCGGGAATATATCTTCTGCGCCCGAACATGGTGGTTACATACCCGTTTTTCTTGGCCTCCGAAGCAGTGGTTTCCATATAATCTGCAACACCGCTGTACTTGTTCAGATATGCCTTTATATATTCATCAGCCTGCTTTACGGTAACACCGATATCCTTTGAAAGGGAGAATGCGCCTATACCATAAACAATCCCGAAATTTACCGCCTTTGCACTGCTTCGCATTTCGGGAGTTACCCACTCGGACGGCTGATTGAACACCTGTGAAGCAGTGATTGTATGGATATCATCACCGTTGTTGAATGCGTTTATCATAGTTGGGTCGTCCGATATATGAGCGAGAAGTCTCAGCTCAATCTGTGAATAGTCCGCGTCCACCAGCTTGTACCCTTCCTTCGCCACAAAGAAGCGGCGGAACTCGCGTCCCAGCTCGGTTCTTACAGGGATATTCTGAATATTCGGCTCAGCGGAGGAGATTCTTCCCGTACGGGTTTCAGTCTGCTTATATGTGGTGTGAACTCTGCCGTCCTCACCGATTACCTTTAAAAGTCCTGCCGCGTAAGTGGAGTTGAGCTTTGAAAGAGTGCGGTAATTAAGCACAAGCTCAACTATGGGGTCATAGCCCACAAGCCCCTCCAGCACCTCGGCGTTGGTGGAATATCCCGTCTTGGTCTTCTTGCCCGAAGGAAGTCCCAGCTTTTCAAAGAGTATAATGCCGAGCTGCTTGGGAGAGGAAATATTGAACGCCTCGCCCGCACAGACATAAATCTGCTGTTCTAAATCCTCAACCTCTGCCGTAAGCCGCTTACCGAACTCAATAAGCGCTTCACGGTCAACCTCTACGCCTATTTTCTCCATAGAAACCAGCACATAGCTCAGGGGAATCTCAATCTCCGTCAGCAGGCTTTCCATTTCTTCCTTTTTAAGCTTGTCCCAGAGCACGCAGTTAAGGTCGTAAAGCGCATCAGGGATTTTTCTTACGTCATATACAACGCTGTATTCGGCACAGAGCCTTTCGAGATTATACTCGGCGGCGTTCACGTTAAGGAGATATGCTGCAAGTGTGGAATCGAAAACAACGTTCTTTATTTCAACTCCCGTAACCGAAAGTATAGCTTTAAGGTCAAAGGTGCGCTTAGGGTCGGGGTTTGTGAATTCCTTTTCGTAATCCGCTTCGGAAATCATCACGAACTTTCCGTCAAGACAGCGGTAAACCGTGCTGTCTATCAGGATATAATCCGCTATGGCACGCTCTATTTCGGGTATATCCGCCATTTCCCTGCTCTCGCTCGCTGTCTGCTGTGCGGCGGCAGCTACCGCCTCCTTGCCGATTTCCAACTTCTTTATAAGAGCGAACATTTCCAGCTCGGTCAGCATAGCCGCAAGCCTTACCTCGTCCCTAACTCCGAAACGGTAATGTTCAGGGTCGGTATCTATGGGCGCAGTGCGGCAGATTGTACCCAGCTCGTAGCTCATACGGCAGTTGCTTTCACCCTTTATAAGCTTGTCGCGGACGGATTTTGTAACGTCTATCGTTTCAATATTCTGATAGATTTCATCAATGCTGTTATATTTCTGAACAAGTGAAAGCGCGGTCTTTTCGCCTATTCCCGCAACGCCCGGGATATTATCGCTGCTGTCGCCCATAAGCGCCTTTATGTCAATCATCTGACGGGGTGTAACTCCATACACCTCCATAATTTTTTCGGGAGTGTACTGCATGTCCTCCTTTGTCGCTGCAAGATTTACGGTAACCTTTTCACTTACAAGCTGGAAGGAATCTCGGTCGCCCGTTGCGATTATACATTCATAGCCTCTTTTTTCACATTCCGCACTGAGCGTGCCGAGAATATCGTCCGCCTCGTAGCCCTCGCACTCGATTACTGGTATACCCATGACCCTGAGCAGTTCCTTTGTTACAGGAAGCTGCATGGCCAGCTCGTCAGGCATGCCCTTTCGCCCTGCCTTGTAGCCGTCATACATTTTATGACGGAAGGTAGGCGAGCGCAAATCAAACGCTACTGCCGCGCCGTCGGGGCTGAAGGCTGAAATAAGCTTCAGATAAATATTGAAAAAGCCTGTAACGGCGTTGGTGAACATTCCTTTTTTGTTGGAAAGCAGGCGTATTCCGTAAAAGGCACGGTTAAGTATACTGTTTCCGTCTATTACAAGTAATTTCATTATAATTTTCCTTTGTTAGTTATTTTTCTGATTTTTACCGTCACAGGCTTTTTCACGGGTGCAATTTTTACTGCTTCCGCCGCATCATAAGCCTTACGGTAGAAATATACCTGTGTATCCAGCGGTTCACCCTCGGTTTCACGGCGTATATAAGTGCCGTCACTCTGCTGAACGCGCAGCTTTACATTATCTGTAAGTGTAGTGTTGAAATAGCCTATAAGCCTGTCGCGCAGCTCCTTACTCTTTATCGGCGCGGCAACCTCCACACGGCGTTCAGTGTTTCGGGTCATGAAATCCGCCGAAGAAATGAACAGCTTTTCCCTTTCACCCTTGCCGAAAATATAAATTCTGCTGTGTTCGAGGAAGCGGCCGACTATGGAAACAAGCGTTATGTTCTCCGTCTCTCCCTCAATACCCGAAACTAGGCAGGAAATCCCTCTTATGAGAAGCTCTACCTTTACCCCCGCCTTGCTCGCCTGAACAAGCTTTTCGATAATATCCTTATCAGTGAGAGAGTTTAATTTCAGCCCCACATAGCCGTCCTTACCGTAGGTAATTTCACGGTCTATAAGCTCAACGACCCGAGGTTTAAGACAGTTCGGTGCAACCCACAGCGAAGAAGAGCTTTCCACCGTTGAGCCTATGGAAAGAGCCGCAAACACCAATGAAGCATCGGTACCGATATCCTGGTCGGCGGTCATAAGAGTGATATCCGTGTAAAGTCTGGAGGTGCGCTCGTTGTAATTACCCGTACCTATCTGTGTTGTGTAAAGGATAGAATTATTGACCTTCCGGGTAATAAGCAGAAGCTTTGAATGAACCTTGAGGTTTTCAAGCCCGTATATTACCTTTACGCCTGCATCTTCAAGACGTTTTGACCAGCCTATATTGTTTTCTTCATCAAAACGCGCACGCAGTTCCACAAGAGCCAGCACATCCTTGCCGTTTTCCGCCGCCCTTATAAGCGCGTCAACAATCTTGCTGTCCCTCGCCACACGGTAAAGGGTAATCTTTATTGAAACTACATCCTCTGCCCGTGCCGCTTCGTCAAGCAAATCTATAAAAGGAGTAAAGGACTCGTAAGGATACATAAGCATGATATCCTTCTGTTCTATCTGTTTTAGCAGGGATTTTCCGCGGATAACCGACGGCGACGGCTGAGGTACCAGCCTGTCAAAGAAAAGCCCGGGTTTTCCCGAAAGTCTGTCCTCAATTTCACCCATGAAGCCGAAATCCAGCGGATGATTTACCTTGAATATAAATTCATTGCCTATGGAAAGACCGACCTTTTCCGCAAAAGCAGCAATATCATGGGAATTGGAATAAGCGGTGTACTCTATTCTTACAGGACAGAGCTTGCGCCTTTTTCTGACTACCTCCTCCATGACATCACGGAAATCAACATCATAGTCAAAAAGCGCTTCGTTAACATCAATATCCGCATTTCTGGTAATACGCACTATTCCCTTATCGGCTACGGCGTAGCCCTCGAAGGCATGCTCGGCGAATAAAAGTATCAGCTCCTCAATAAGAATGAAACGGAAGCCCTTTTCAGACGGCAGAAATACCACTCTGCCGAAAACGTCGGAGCTTGCGGGGATAAGTCCCTGTATTTCGTTGCCCTTCTTGCCGCAGAGCTTTACCAGAACGTAAACCGCCTTGTTTGCAAAAAAAGGAATAGGGTGCTTCTTATCAATAATTGTCGGGAAAAGCAGAGGCTTTATATCCGACAGGAAATATCTCAGCAGAAAATCACGGTCGTTCTGTCCCAGCGTTTCAAGACGCACATGCTCCGCGCCCTGTCCTGCAAGCTCCTCTGAAATTCTGCGGTAGGCTTCGTCAAAACGCGGAGTAAGCTCGGTCACCTTTTCGCATATAAGAGAAAGCTGCTGAGCAGAGGTGAGATTTGTCTTGTTATCGGGCTTATCCTTTTTAAGCAATGTCTGGTCGTAGAGCGAGCCTACACGCACCATGAAAAATTCGTCCAGATTGCTCGCAAAAATGGACACAAAGCGCAGTCTTTCAAAAAGCGGCACACGGCTGTCCTCCGCCTCTTCAAGAACGCGCTGGTTGAATTTGAGCCACGAAAGCTCACGGTTGTCAAAGTATGAAAAATTACTCATAACGTCTGTTCCTTTATGGTAAAATTTTAAAATTTGCTGTAAAATT
Organism: Ruminiclostridium sp.; assembly: GCA_017472865.1. Classification (GTDB taxonomy): domain Bacteria; phylum Bacillota; class Clostridia; order Oscillospirales; family Ruminococcaceae; genus Ruminiclostridium_E. Next base: position 28,734 of record JAFUNV010000165.1, read on the forward strand.
GAGGAAAATATACAATTATATTATACTAAACTCCCTTGCTTTTTTCAAGTCTTGTACAAAAATTTTACAGGATTTTAAATTTTTATTTGCATATTGCGGAAATTTTCGCATTTTCCGTTGATTTTCTGACAGATATATGCTATTATATTAAAGTGTATACAAATAAAACATACTTTACGGAAAGGAAATGATACTATGTCAAAACGTTGCACAAAATGCGGTGCTTTTCTGACCGATACCGACCGTTTCTGCCCCGGATGCGGCGAAAACGCACCTCAGGAGCTGGAAAGCACTCAGTCCTTCAGCACTGACAATACCGCTTCTCAGAACACACAGGCGCAGAACAACACCTATTCTTACGGTACATATAACTACAACACTTCCTCACAGCCCTACGCCCCCTCCTCTGCGCCCCAGTACAACCCTTACGCCGGACAGAACGAGGAAATGTCCGTAGGCAAGTGGGTTCTCACTATCTTCCTTACGACCTGCCTCAGCATTGTAAGTATCGTCCTGCTTTTTGTATGGGCATTCGGCGACGGTCCCAAGGCAAGGCAGAATTACTGCAAGGCTATGCTTATCTTCATGGCTATCTGCATAGGCGTAAGTATTCTCTTCGGCGGAATTTTCGGAATTGCTGTTATCGGTGCGTTAAGCTCGCTTTTTGAATCGATTGATTCATATTCGGGTCTGGACCTTGCAGAAAGTCTCGCCGCTTTCCTCGGCTGATACGCATATATCCATGCATTTTGCAGAGCATAGAAAACAAGAGGATTGTGATATTATTTTAACAGGTAATTTTTACTTTACTTTTTTGTCGTTTTATGCTATAATTTAATGTTGTATCATGTAAAACCGAAAGGAAAACAACCAATGGAGCTTAAAAAGCTTACAATTATCACGGGACACTATGGCTCGGGTAAAACAAACGTTTCCGTAAACCTGGCTCTGATGGCGGCAAGACAGGGCAGAAAATGCACTGTTATCGACCTGGATATAGTAAACCCATATTTCCGCACCGCCGATTTTGAAGAGCTGTTCAGGGAGAACGGAATTACCCTTAAAGCCCCCCTTTATGCCAACTCAAATCTGGATATACCCGCACTTAATATCTCCGTAAAGAGTATTCTTGATGAAAGCGACTGCGTTATTATCGACGTAGGCGGCGACGATGAGGGTGCAAAGGCTCTGGGGCGGTACGCGAAGGTCATTTCCGAATGTGACGACCGTGAAATGCTGTATGTAATAAACAAATGCCGCTATCTCACCAAGGAGCCCGAAGAAGCTCTGGAGCTCATGCGTGAAATAGAAACGGCAGGCAGTCTCAGGTGCACAGGAATTATCAACAACACAAACCTCGGCAATGAAACCACTGCGGAAATCGTTGAAAACTCCCTTGAATATGCACGTAAGGTTGCAGAAGCAGCGGGACTTCCCGTTGCCATGACTTCGGCAAAGGCGGAATTCATGCCCGAAGAGGCAGAAAACCCCGTGCCAATTGAAATTTATGTTAAAACACTTTGGAATCAATAAAACTCAAAAGAAAGGATTGGTCGATTATGTCTAAAATGACGGTTGAATTTGACCGCTGCAAGGGTTGCGGACTGTGCGTTACCGCCTGTCCCAAGAAAATTGTTGCAATCCAGCAGGAAAAGCTCAACAAGAAGGGCTACTACACCGCCGAATGTACAGATGACGACGCTTGCGTTGCCTGTGCTCTCTGCGCTATGATGTGCCCCGATTGTGCAATCACTGTTACAGGAGGTAAGAAGTAATGGCAGAAAAAAGCTTAATGAAAGGTAATGAAGCTTTGGCTGAAGCTGCTATCAGAGCAGGCTGCAAGTGCTTCTTCGGTTATCCTATCACTCCCCAGACTGAAATCTCCGCATATCTTTCCAAGCGTATGCCCAAGGTAGGCGGTACATTCTTACAGGCTGAGAGCGAGGTTGCCGCTATCAACATGGTATACGGCTGTGCAGGTTCGGGTATCCGCTGCATGACCTCCTCCTCCTCTCCCGGAATTTCCCTCAAGGCTGAAGGTATCTCCTATATTGCAGGTGCTGACCTTCCCTGCGTTATCATCGACGTTGTAAGAGGCGGCCCCGGTCTCGGCGGTATCCAGCCCTCTCAGGCTGACTACTGGCAGATTACCAAGGGTCTCGCTCACGGCGACTTCCACGTACTTGTTTACGCTCCCGCTTCTGTTCAGGAAATGGCAGATATGGTTCAGAAGGCTTTTGATATGGCTGACGAATACAGAATGCCCGCTATGATTTTAGCAGACGGTCTTTTAGGCCAGATGATGGAGCCCGTTGAATTTGCTGACGAAGAAATCAAGATGTCCGACGCTTCCAATAAGCCCTGGGCTGCCAACGGTCACAAGGGCGAAAGAAAGCACAATATAATCAACTCCCTCTACTTACAGCCTCAGGAGCTTGAAGACAAGGTAGTTGAACGCTTCAAGAGATACGAAGACATCAAGGCTAAGCACACAATGGCAGTTGCAGACTACTGTGACGACGCTGATATCGTTGTTGTTGCATACGGCTCTACCGCAAGACTTGCAAAATCCGCTGTTGAAGCAGCTCGTAAGGAAGGTCTCAAGGTAGGTATGTTCCGTCCCGTAACTCTCTGGCCCTTCCCCGAAAAGGAATTACAGGAAGCAACAAAGAACGCAGGTAAGATTCTTACCGTTGAAATGTCCATGGGTCAGATGATTGACGACGTAAAGCTCGCCATC
>JAFUNV010000166.1 GCA_017472865.1 Ruminiclostridium sp.
AGCGGATACAGTTTCATTAAGTCCCATAGAACCTCCTTAGAAACGGAAATCTCTTCTGTTGGAATTCTTGATGTCCTCAATATTTTTTGTAGCACTATCTCTGACCTTATCGGTAGGAATTTTCTGAAGCTCTTTTTCAATAAGCTCAAAGCCGATTTTCTTTGTTTCTTCACTTGCGTAGTCAACAAGATATTCGGTAAGTGTCATAAGAGCATTGGGATGGCAGCAGTTAAGAATCTGACCGTTCTTGCAAAGAGCCATAAAACGGTCGCCTGTTCTGCCTTCACGGTAGCAAGCAGTACAGAAAGAGGGAATATGACCGCACTCCATAAGCCACTTTACGACTTCATCAAGTGTTCTCTGGTCAGAGACGTCAAACTGCTCAGAGTCGTGAGGACGTTCTTCTTCTGTATAGCCTCCGACAGAGGTTCGTGAAGCGCCGCTTATCTGGGAAATACCCATGTTAAGCACTCTGCCTCTTACAGCTTCGGATTCTCTGGTGGAGATAATCATACCTGTGTAGGGAACCGCAAGGCGAATACAAGCGATAATCTTTTCAAACATTTCATCGGAAATGGAATTATCAAAAACGTTGGGGTCGATATCGTCGGCGCGCTTTATTCTGGGAACGCTGATAGTGTGAGGTCCTACGCCGTGAACAGCTTCAAGGTGTTCAGCGTGCATAAGAAGCCCCGCAAACTCATATTTGTAAAGCTCAAGACCGAATAAAACGCCTAAGCCTACATCGTCAATTCCGCCCTCCATAGCTCTGTCCATAGCTTCTGTGTGGTATGCATAGTCATGCTTCGGACCTGTGGGATGAAGCTTCAGATAGCTTTCCTTATGATATGTTTCCTGGAAAAGAATATAAGTACCGATGCCCGCTTCTTTGAGCTTGCGGTAGTTTTCAACAGTGGTTGCGGCAATATTTACGTTTACACGTCTGATGGCGCCGTTTTTGTGATTGATGCTGTAAATAGTCTTGATACATTCAAGAATGTATTCAATAGGGTTATTTACAGGGTCTTCGCCAGCTTCGATTGCAAGACGCTTGTGACCCATATCCTGAAGTGCGATAACCTCAGCCTTTACTTCCTCCTGGGTAAGCTTCTTGCGGGCAATATGCTTGTTCTTCATGTGATAAGGGCAGTAAACGCAGCCGTTTACGCAGTAGTTGGAAAGATAAAGCGGCGCGAACATTACGATACGGTTTCCGTAGAAGGCAAGCTTGATTTCCTCTGCGATTTCAGTGATGCGCTTATTTACTGCGGGGTCGTCACAGGCGAGAAGTATTGACGCTTCTCTGTGTGATAAGCCCTGACATACGCAGCCGTTGCCGTTTTTCTGAGGGCGTGCCTTTTCAAGAATAGAGTTTATGAGCTCCATATTGTTCTTGTTTGCTTCAGCGTATTCCAGAGTTTCGAGGATTTCCTCGTTGTTGATAAATTCCTCAGCCTTGAGGGATTTGGGATTGTAAACAGCCATGATTAATGTCCTTTCTGTTATGTTTGTTAATTTGTTTTAACGTCGCCGCGGTCGGTGACGATTTCGTAGCCTATTGCTTTCATTCGCTCTGCGAGATTCTTTACAGCCTCTGCTGCTTCATCGCCCGTACAGATTTTATTGTTGTAGAGCATATATTTTTTTCGTACAGAGATGGGGGATAGATTCGGCATCACAACGTTTGCTCCTGCCAGAATGCCCTTTTCGCGTCCGCCTTCAAGAATAGTACCCAGAGCGGTGGTAGAGGGAAGAAGAATTTCGGGGTGAATGAGTCTTATCATCGACAGGAGATAGCAGGTGAGCTCTGCTGTTCCTGCCTTATAATCCTTAAAAGGCGTTGCCTCGTGAGGAATGAATGGTCCTATTCCGCACATCTGCGGGTGAAATTCTTCAACGAATTTCAGGTCAAGAGCGAGGTTGTGCGTTGTCTGAAAGGGTGAGCCTATCATAAATCCGCAGCCTGTCTGGAAACCGATTTCTTTAAGGTTCTTAAGACACTCCATGCGGTTTTCAAAGGATAATTCTTTAGGGTGAAGCTTTTCGTAGTGCGCTTTATCGGCAGTTTCATGACGGAGAAGATACCTGTCAGCTCCCGCTTCAAACAGTTTTTGATAGCTTTCGCGGCTGCGTTCGCCCAGTGAAAGGGTAACGGCACAGTCGGGATATTTTTCCTTCAGCTTACGTATCACGCCACAGACAAAATCATCGGAAAAGCTGCCGTCCTCACCGCCCTGCATTACAAAGGTGCGGAAGCCGAGGGAATATCCCTCGTCGGCACATTCCAGAATTTCTTCTTCGGTAAGCCTGTATCTGTCACAGCTCTTATTGCTGCGCCTGATACCGCAGTAAAGGCAATCATTTTTGCAGATATTGCTGACCTCAATCAATCCGCGGATATAAACTGCTTTGCCGTAAATTTTTTCGCGCACTATGCGTGCTTTTTCAGCAAGTAACTCTGCAGCCTCCTCGGTGCGGTTATCAATCAGATATTCATATTCCTCAAGGGTGAGGGAATGCTGTTTTTCCAGCTTTTCAATAAGTTCAGAAATTTTATTTTCCATTGGTAATCACATTCGAGTAAGCGGTTTTGACGCTTATACCGCTTAGCTTTCCTATTCTGCCCGACAGTGCGGAAATCGTATCCTGCGGTGCGTCAAGGGCAATGCTTACGATATTGATATTTTTTTCGCGGTAGGGAACACCCATACGTCCGATTATGTATTTTCCGTATTCATGGAGTATGGCGTTAAGAGCTTCTGTTGAATTTATATCCTCAACGATAATGCCCATAACTGCTACGCGCGTTTCTTTGGTTTCTGTCATAAATAATCCTTTTCAGTTTCAGTTCAAAACAAAAGCCGTACCATTCAGCCCCGGAAGGGCGCAGAAAGGCACGGCATATAATAATTGCTATTATAAATGTCGCCTTTCAGTCAGAGTATTCTTCCTGTCAGGAGTACACTTGTATTATAACACTTTGTTTAAAAATTGTCAATAGTTGTCGGTTGGAAATTATTTTACTAAAATAAAGTCAATAAGTCCCGAGCTTACGTCGGCCTTTACGCACTTGACCTTAACTCTGTCGCCCATCATGTAAACGGTATTTGACATAATTTCCACAAGAGAGATTCCGTCACGAGCTTCATAGTCACCCACGGGCAGGGAGAATACATCTACCTTACCTTCAACGGTGTTAGGCAGCTCCACAAAGAAACCGCTGTCCAGAACGCCCGAAATATAACCTTCAAATTCCTCGCCCACATGACCCCTCATATATTCCGCCATATAGAATTTTTCGCAGTCGCGCTCGGCGGAAACTGCAATAAGCTCGGTGTTGCTTGCACGGTTTGCGGCAGTGCGGGCGAATTTTGAATACTTCTTGTTAATTTTTTCAATTGCAAGACCCTCGGCATAGTCCGAAAGAATCCTGTGAATCGAAAAGTCTGCATAACGGCGGATAGGTGAAGTAAAATGTGCGTATTCTTTCATTACAAGACCGAAATGTCCAAGCGGTTCTTCGCTGTACTTTGCCTTCATCATAGAACGGAGCACAAGGTTTGAAACAACGTCTGCGCGTTCACTTTCTCTTGTACGTCTGAGTACGGCAGCAAGGTCTGCGGCGGTACTGCGTTCATTTATACCCTTGGGGTCTTCACCTAAGTTCACAAGGGTCTGCTGTAAGTTCATCAGCTTATCAGGGTCGGGCGATTCGTGGACACGATAAACAAAGGGGAACATTTTCTCCATGGCAAGCTTTGCGGCACAGTTGTTGGCGCATAGCATGAATTCTTCGATTATTCCCTCGGAAATACCTCTAGCACGCTCTTTGATGTCACAACAAATACCGTTTTCATCGCAGATAATCTTACTTTCCTTGGAGTCGATTTCAGGTGCGCCGCGCTGAATGCGGTTATTCTTCAGAATTTCAAAAAGCTCGTTCATTACGGGAATCTGTTCTATAACTTCTGAATATTTCGCCTTGATTTCGCCGTCTGCTTCACCTGCGAGGATTTTATTCACCTCGGTGTAAACGCCCTGAACACGGGAACGGATAACAGTTTTAGCAAAACGGAAGGAGGTTATAATGCCGTTTTTGTCCAGTTCCATAAGACAGGAAAAGGCAAGCCTGTCCACGTTCGGGTTAAGGGAACAGATACCGTTTGAAAGCTGTTTTGGCAGCATGGGAATTACTCTGTCTGCGATATAAATACTGGTTCCGCGCTGATAAGCTTCCATATCGAGAGGTGTTCCTTTTTTGACGTAATAGGAAACGTCGGCAATATGAACACCGAGAGAGAATCCTTCACTGTTCTTAGCAATACTGATAGCATCGTCGATATCCTTTGTATCTGCGCCGTCAATTGTGAAAATCGGCATATCACGCAAATCTTCGCGAGCGGTAATCTCCTTAGCCTTTATTCCTGAATTTTCAATGGCTATGGCCTGGTCGATGACCTCATTGGGGAAATCCACGGAAATAGCCTTTTCATCAATATATGCGTCAACTGAAACTTTTGCGTAGCCTGAATTACCATAAACAGAATCAATATCTACGGTAATATCACTGTGATGCTCCGCGCGGGTATTTATTGTGAATTTAACCTTGTCGCCGTCCTTGATTTTGTTGTTATTCCATCTTACGATTGTAAGCGGCTCGGCAGCGAAGCTGTCGGGGCGGAGCTTCAGCTTTCCGTTGACGTCAACGACTGTACCCGTAAGGATATTTTCGCTTTCACTGCGGATAATAACAACCTCGGCGGTGTCGGAATTATGAGTTTCGTCCTTGAATTCCGTAACCCGTGCAAGAACTCTGTCTCCGGGAACTGCGCCGATTAAATCCCTGCCGCGAACGAAAGCGTCCTCCTCGGTTTTGTCATTGCGCACGAAGCCGTGGGATTTCGCAACCTTTACCACTGTACCTTCAAAATAATACTTTGCGCCCTTTATTTTAATCATGCCCTTTGAGCGGTAAGCAATTCCGTCGCGTATAATCGCTTCAAGCACGCCGAGAACGCGTTTTCTGTCTTTTTTTGAGGTGCCCAGGAGCTGAAGCAGCTTTCCCTCGGTTATTCCTTCTTTTCTGGCTTCAAGAAGAATATTTATAATTTTATTTCTGTAAAGATATTTCATGAAATCACTCCTTAAACGTGATGTAATAATATAATTATACTATAATAAACGGGATATTACAAGTATTTATTGTGAAATTTCAGCTAGTGATTGACAAAACAGGAAAAAAGTTTTATAATAGTTAAATAGGTATCTTCAAAAATATGGTTTTAAACGCATAAATCTGAAAGGAATGGACATATAATGGCAAAAAGAAAGACCGACGGCTTGTCCGTTGCAATTGTAATACTTAATGTACTTATCGTGGGGGTAATTATCACTCTCTGCGTGCTTATATATTTATACATGAGCGGTAAGCTGGAGCAGACCGATGTTTCAAATCTCGGTCAGGCTGCACAGACTTCTGCAACTACCACAACAACGCAGATTACCACTGTACCTTTTGAAACTACTGCGGAATCAACCTCTTCTACCACAACTACTACTGAGCCTGTATTTGAAACAACAGGAGATGGCACTGATGAAACAATCGTTGCGGTTGAAACTGATATATATGATACGGAATTCTACGCCGATGACCTCTTTATAGGCGACTCTATCGCAACAGGACTTCTTAATTACGGTTATCTTAACAGCGACCAGGTTTATGCACAGATAGGTCTTAATCCCGAGTCTGCACATGCGACCGAATATGACGGCTATACTGCTGTTACACGCGCCGAAGAGCTTCAGCCAAAGCGTATTTATATTATGCTCGGTTCAAACGGACTTGCATACATGGGCAATACCTACATGGTTGAGCAGACACAGATTCTTATTGAAAAAATCAAGGAGGTTACTCCTGACAGCTATATTTATCTTATTTCAATCCCGCCCGTTACAAAGGCTCATGAGTCTGAGGGTCAGGAAACAATGGCAATGGTAAACGGTTATAATAAGCTGCTCAAGGAGCTTGCAGACGAGATAGGTGTTATTTATCTTGATCTCTGTTCCGAGCTTCAGGATAGCACAGGTTATTTCTCCGACGCCTATGCGGAAGCAGACGGCCTTCATTTCCTTGGTACCGCATATAAAAAGATGCTCAGCTTTATCCAGAAATCCATTCAGGAATAAATAATGTGTAAAAGAAAGGAAACTATAAAAATGAAAAGAAAAATTCTTGCAGCAATACTTGCCGCTTTATGTTTAATGACCGCCTCCTGCGGTGCGCAGAATGATGGCGGTTCAGCTGCCGGTTCTCCGGAGACAGCAGATATTCAGCAGACCTATGACGTTGCTCCTTCAGAGGTAACAGCGGCAATTCTCCTTGAAATTCCGATCAATTCTGCAATTGAAAAGGGAGTAGCTGACCTTGGTGCATATTTCTCCGACCTTGATACTTCGGGTATCACTGAAGCTTCTTATTATATGTGTGCTTCAGGCGCTTATCCTGATGAAATTGCTGTTTTCAGATTCAGTTCAGCAGAGCTTGCAGAAAGCGGAAAGGCTGCTGTTCAGACCCGTCTCGATAAGCAGATTTCTGTGTATGAGTCATATACGCCCGATGAGATGTACAAGCTGGAAAATGCCGTTATTGAGGTAAAGGGCAATTATATTTATTATCTTGTAACAAGCGATAACGTAAAGGCAAAGGAAATTGCTGAAGGACTTATAAGCTGATAATATCCAGCGGAAAGGAATTTTTATGCCTAGTGAGTGTCTGGTTGTAGCTCTTATTCTTATAATTCTTGTATTTGGTTTTTTCAGGGCGCGGCGTAAAAACTGGGGCTATGCTGTACTGCCGCTTACGGTGGTGCCTGTTGTAGTGGGCGTTGTAATGTATATTGTGGCTGATATTCTGAAAAAGCCGTATTCCTATATGCTGCCCCTTGGCCTTATTGTAGGTTCGTTGGCTGTATCTTGTATTTGGATTGGTATATCCAGTATGATTCTTATAAAAACCAAAAAGCTGCGTGTGCCTTATATCGGCGCTTCTGTAGCGTTCTCACTTGCATTTGCATTTCTTCTTCTGGTTCAGTATCAGATTGAGCTTGGAATATAAATTAAAGCCGTATCGTAAGGTACGGCTTTTTATATCGATTTATTTTGTTGACAAATTACAGAAAAAGATATATAATAAAAGTGCAATTCTGCGGAAAAGCCGCAGATAATTTAAAATGCCAACGGAAAGGATGGTTAAAATGAATTTAGCGAAGTACACATTTGGCAAATTTAACAATGGGGGTAAATTAAAGAAAAATATTGTAAGATATGTCAAAAGAACAATTTCTCTCGGCACTGCGCTGGCGCTGACAATAGGTGCATTACCTGTTAGTGCGGCAGCGGAGACAGAAGCGGCAGTGACTGAAGTAGCAGAAGCAGAAATTATGTCAGAAATAGAAACTGCGGCGGAGACGGAAGCAACAGAGTTCAACGTTTATGAAGACAGTAAGGCGGCTACCTCAGGTGATTACGTCTATATTGTTGTTGACGGTGGGGCTCAGATTACCGATTATAAGGGTTCTGCTACAAAGCTTACAATCCCATCTAAGATTAACGGATATAGCGTAACGAGTATAGGTAGTTTTGCTTTTTCTGATTGCACAAAACTTACAAGTGTAATAATCCCCGACAGCGTAACAAGTATAGGCTATAATGCTTTTAATAAATGTTCAGGTATTACAAGCATAACAATCCCTAATAGTGTTATAAGTATTGAGGATTTTGCTTTTGACTGTTGCAGTAATCTTAAAAGTATAACAATTGGCAACAGTGTTAAAAGTATAGGTTATGGCGTTTTTCAAAGTTGTCATAATCTTACAAGCATAACAATTCCTGACAGCGTTACAAGTATAGGTGAATCTGCGTTTTATTATTGTACAAGTCTTAAAAGCGTAATAATTGGCAAAGGCATAACAAGTATTAGTAAAGATCTTTTTGAGGGTTGTGAAAGTTTAACGAGCGTAACAATCCCTGACAGCGTTACAAGTATAGGTAATTCTGCTTTTTATGGTTGTGACGGTCTTAAAAGTATAACAATCCCTGACAGCGTTACATATATATATTCTTATGCTTTTGGTAGTTGCGGCTTAACGAGTGTAGTGATTCCCGATAAGGTTACAGGTATAGGTAGTTCTGCTTTTAGTTATTGCGACAATCTTGAAAGAGTAACGATAGGCAATAGTGTTAAAAGCATATACGCAGAAGCTTTTTATTCGTGTGATAACCTTTCGAGTATAATAATTCCTGACAGCGTTACAAACATAGCTCGTGAGGCTTTCGCATATTGCAGCGCGTTAAATGATGTTTATTATACAGGTACAGAGGAAGAATGGGCGGAAATCGACATAGGCAGTATGAATAATTATTTGATTTATGCTCCTATTCATTACAATTTTAAAGTTCCGAATTTTGTCGAACGCCTCTACACCAAGTTACTTGGCAGAAGCGCTGACTCTAACGGCAAAGCAAAGTGGGTAGAAAAACTGATAAGCGGTTCGACAGCGGCAGACGTGGCAAAGGGCTTTGTTCTCGGTGCAGAGCTTAAACAGCAAAAGATTAACAATAGAACTTTTGTAAGAAGAATGTATGAAACTATGCTTAACAGAACGCCGTCAAGCGCTGAAATTACAAACTGGGCTTCTTACCTTGACGCAGGCTGTACCTATGCGTTTGTTTTCAACGGTTTTGTTACCGCTCCCGAATTCAGTAAGCTTTGTGCAAGCTATGGAATTAAGACAGGTACATATAAAGTAACCGAAAACCGTGATGTAAACGGTAAGCTCACAAAGTTCATCAGCCGTCTTTACACAAAGGCGCTGAACAGGACCTATGATGTAAGCGGTCTTAACCACCACACAGGTAATTACATTTCCGGCAAGTATACGCTTGATAAGATTGCTTCTGGTTTCATTTTCTCTTCAGAATTTGAAAAGAGAAATCTCAGCGACGCTGATTTCGTTGAGTGTATGTACAATACATTCTTCGACAGAGCTTCCGACGCTTCAGGTAAGACAAAATGGCTTCAGAAGATGGCGAATGGCATGACAAGGGAAGAGGTATTCAACGGATTTGTAATATCTCCCGAGTACAAGGCGCTTGTCAAGAGTTTTGGTTTATAAAAATATTTTCTTCGACGGTTTTCGACAAATTCTGCCGTCGGAGTATGCTATAATATGTTCGTAGCTTGGATTTATAAAATAACTCCTCGTTTGTTGAATCGTTCAGCAGGCGGGGAGTTATTGTTAGTGCAAGGTGCTATACGATAAACTACAGTGGGACAGGTATGACGCTATCCGTAACGATAAGCGATTTGTAGCTGTTATTGATAAAATCAGAGAGTATTGCTGATATGTAAAAACGCCTGCATGGTATCATAACCTTGCAGGCGTTAATATTTATTGTTATTCTGAATAAGCCTTGGATAAAAGGATTACCGCTTCAACATGAGTTGTTCTGCTGAATAAATCCACACCCTGTACAGTTCTGCACTTATAACCGTTTCTTTCGAGAAATGCACAGTCTCTTGCGGCAGTAACGGCATTGCACGAAACCATAACGATTTTTTCGGGGGAGAATTTCACGATATTTGACAGCGTGCGCTCGTCACAACCCTTTCGTGCGGGGTCGACTATCACAACGTCAGCCCTGATGCCTTCCGAAACAAGAATATCGGTTGCTTCGCCTGCGTCACCGCAGATAAAACGTGCGTTTCCCGCATTGTTAAGCGTGGCATTTTCCTTGGCGTTGACTATTGCGCTTTCCACTATCTCGACGCCTATTATGCTTCTGGCTCTGTCCGCCATGGTAAGTCCGATTGTACCTGCACCGCAGTAAAGGTCGATTATTGTTTTTCCATCGGGCTCGGCAAGCTCAGCAGCCTTTTTATAAAGCACCTCAGCCATAGGCGTGTTGACCTGATAAAAAGACGTAGGCGAAACAGAAAAGCTCTTTTCGCACATTGTGTCTGTGATTGCAGCCTTGCCGAACAGAACCTGGCTTTCTTCGCCGTAAATCACATTTGTTTTGTCCTTATTGAGGTTAGCGGTGATACTCTTTATATCAGGAAACTTTTTTACAAGGGAAGAAGCAAGCGGCTTTAACTGGGGGACAATTCTACGGACAACAAGAGTAACACATATTTCATTTGTATAGTGTCCTTTTCTTATGCAGATATGTCGGAGTACACCGTTGTGTTCCTCTTCATTGTAAGCGGAAATTTTATATTCCTTGGCAGTGTCAAGGATAAACCTCTTGATATCACCGAAAATCTGCGGTTCAAGCTTACAGCTTTCACAGGGGATTATACGGTGGCTTCTACCGGCGAAGAATCCGCACTGCGTTTCGCCATTATCGCTCTTTCTTACAGGGTACTGCGCCTTATTGCGGTATCCGTTTTCGTTGCAGTTCGGCACAATCGGGAGAAATTCAGGAGTAATACCGCCTATGCGGGTGAATGCATCGCGTATGAACATATCCTTTGCCCGAAGTTCCGCTTCGTAAGAGATATGTCTGAAATCGCAGCCGCCGCATTTGCCGAACACAATGCAGTCTGGTGTGATACGGTCGGGGGAAGGGGTGAGAATTTCTTCAATTTTGCCGTAGCAATGGGAACGATTGACCTTGACGATCCTGCATCTGAGTTTATCTCCCACAGCAGAAAAGGGAACAAATACAACGATTCCGTCAGCCTTTCCTACGCCGCATCCTTCATTGGTAAGACCTGTTATTTCAAGGTCGATTATGTCATTTTTACTGAACATTTTAAGAATTTTTCTCCAGTGCCTTGCTCTTGAGGTAAGCGTTTATGAAGCCGTCGATATCGCCGTCCATGACTGCCTGAATGTTACCCATTTCATAGCTTGTTCTGTGGTCTTTCGCAAGGGTATAGGGCATGAACACGTAGGAACGAATCTGTGCACCCCATGCAATCTGAAGCTGTTCGCCCTTGATATCGGTAATTTTATCCAGATGTTCACGTTCTTTTATTTCTACAAGCTTTGAAATAAGCATTTTCATAGCATATTCGCGGTTCTGGAGCTGACTTCTCTGGGTCTGGCAAGCGCATACAATACCTGTAGGTTTGTGGATAAGACGTACTGCGGAACTGGTTTTGTTTACCTTCTGACCGCCTGCGCCGCTGGAACGGTAAACTTCCATTTCGATATCCTCGTCACGGATTTCAACAGATGTATCTTCGTCAATTTCGGGCATTACTTCAAGGCTGGCAAAGCTTGTGTGACGTCTTCCGGAGGAGTCAAAGGGGGAAACACGCACAAGTCTGTGTACGCCGTTTTCTGATTTGAGGAAGCCGTAAGCGTTCATACCTTCAACGAGGATAGATGCGCTCTTTATGCCAGCTTCATCACCTTCAAGGTAGTCAAGAAGGGAAACCTTGAAGTTATGGCGTTCAGCCCAGCGGTTGTACATTCTGTAAAGCATTTCAACCCAGTCCTGCGCCTCAGTTCCGCCTGCACCTGCGTGGAAGGTAAGAATAGCATTCTTTCCGTCATATTCGCCCGAAAGCAGGGTAACGAGCTTCTGTTCTTCAAGAAGAGACTTGGTTTTTTCTGCAAGCTCCATGATTTCATCAAGCATGCTTTCATCATCTTCTTCATTTGCAAGCTCCGCCATTGTGATTACATCGTCAAAGTTTTCTGCAAGCTTTTCATACTGAGAAATCTTGGCTTTGAGACCGCCCATTTTCTGTAAAACTTTCTGAGAGTTTTCACTGTCGTTCCAGAAATCAGGCTGTGTAGACTCTTCTTCAAGCTTTTTTACGTCTGCACGGAGTTTTTCAAGGTCAAGGGCTGCAGCAAGCTCTTTAAGCTGAGGCTTCAGGCCTTCAAATTCAAGTATAAGTTCTTCGTACTGGAGCATATCTGTCGTTATCCTTTCTTATGCTGAAATTTATAATCGTATACAATATTAAAATTATTATACTACAAAAAGCTGTGTTTGTAAAGATGATTTAAAATAATTTTTTGAAAAAATACTGTTTTAATACTTGACAAAGGGGAGAAACTATGCTATAATTTTATACCGATGATGGTTAGTGGGTTGCTCCCCACTATCTTAATTTTAATGTTTAAAGGCGGTGACAGCATGAGAAAGGATATCCATCCCAACTACGAAGCAACAACTATCAGATGTGCTTGCGGCGAAGTTATTGAAACTCGTTCCACAAAGAAGGACATCAAGGTTGAAATCTGCTCTAAGTGCCACCCCTTCTTCACAGGTAAGCAGAAGCTTGTTGATACAGGCGGACGTGTAGACCGTTTCAAGAAGAAGTACAATCTTGGCAAGTAAGCAAATTTACCCTCCGCAAAAGCGGAGGGTTTTGTTTATTCTCCGTGTTTTCTGCCGTTCAGTCTGAACTGCTTAGGCGTTATGCCGCGGATTGCCTTGAAGCTTTTTATCATGTGGCTGCAGTCCGAAAAGCCTGTTTCCTGGCTTATGAAATTAAGGTCATAATCTGTGAAAAGCAGAAATTCCTCAGCCTTGAAAATTCTCATACGCTCTATGTATTCCTTGCAGCTCATTCCGTATACCTCGCGGAACTTCTTTGCAAAACATGAGTAGCTCATGCCGCATTTTTCAGCGATTTCGCTGACCTTAGGGTTATCGCTCATTATGAGGTCTATGTATTCGGTTATGCTGTCAATATCGAAGTTTTCGTCCTGTGGGGTACTCTTGATATCAATTGTCATTCCATCGCTGAGCCATTTTCTTACGATATTCATAAGCAGGTTATAGATATGGGTTTTAAGCATAAGGTCATATCCGTATTTTCTGACGCTCATCTCGCTTATGCAGCCTTCAAAGATACGTTCCGTTTCCATGGCTGCTGCGGTTTCCTGAGGAAAATATATGTCCATATCGTTTTTCTGAGCATGCTTGAATATACTGCGCAGCTTGGGCGCATAGTCTGAAGCTGCAGCAAATTTATTGATATCGAATTTGAGGACTGCATATTTAAGCGGTCCTTTTTCAGCTGAAAAAATGGAGTGGACGGTTTTTGAATGAAAAATAATCATATCTCCCTGGCCCAGAATGTACTTTTTCCCGTCGCAATGCATTTCTGAGGAGCCCTCCAGCATATAGATTATTTCATAGAAATAGTGCCAGTGGGGGCGTACGGGAAAGCTTTCACGAGCGGCGTCATATACAAAGCATTCAACGGGAGTATTAAGCGAGTCGCTTTTTTCAAAAAGATAATGCATCTGTACTTCCTTTCATCAGAGCTAAAAGAGATTTTTACAATTTTAATGTATAATCATTATAGCACACAATAATACAAAATGCTATACTTTTTATAAAAAAACAGGAGGTTTTTATGGATTTTATAAAAGGTATAACCTTTGCTCCTTTTGCACGGAGAGATACTCTGACCAGAAAAGATACCCTTGAAAGTCTTGATAATCTCTGCAGCCGTACAAATGCTGATTTTATAATTCTTGTACCAAACGGACTTCAGGACACCCCGCAGTCTGAAAATATAGATTTCACCTCGGAAGCAACTATGAGCGATGAAGAGCTTATAAGCTTCATCGGCTATGCGCATGAAAAGGGATTGAGAGTAGCGCTGAAGCCTACGGTGAACTGCCGCAACGGAACATGGCGCGCTCATATCAACTTTTTCGACGAAGATGTGCCATGCGAACCGAAATGGTGTAACTGGTTTGCTTCCTACACTGATTTCCAGTGCCATTTTGCAGCGTTGGCGGAAAAGACAGGTTGTGAAATGTTCATAGCGGGCTGTGAAATGGTACAGTCCGAGCGCAGGGAAGAAGAGTGGCGTAGACTTATTTCTGATATAAGAGGTGTTTACAGCGGTACCGTTTCTTACAATACCGATAAGTATCAGGAGCACAATGTCAAATGGTGGGACGCAGTGGATGTAATTTCTTCTAGTGGATATTACCCCATAAACGACTGGGAAAACCAGCTGGACCGCATTGAAAAGGTTGTGAAAAAATTCAACAAGCCTTTCTTTTTTGCGGAATGCGGCTGTATGTCAACGGAAAAATCAAATCTTGTTCCCAATGACTGGTCTGTACGCGGCGAAGTGGATTTGCAGGGACAGGCGGACTGGTACACTGAAATGTTCCGTGCGTGCAGTAAGCGCGGCTGGGTCGAAGGATTCTGTATCTGGGACTGGTGCGGAAAGCAGTATCCTATTGCAAAGGCACAGTGCCACGGCGGATATGATATTTACGGCAAGCCTGCCGAAAAGGTGGTTGCCGGTTTTTACGGAAGTAAGCAATAAATTCAAAGGAGAAGAAAAATGGTAAACGTAAAAGGCAGATGGGCATTAATAACAGGTGCGGCAAGAGGTATCGGATATCTTACCGCAAAATTCATGGCAGAGCAGGGCTGTAATCTTATTCTTCACAGCCGCAGTCTTTCACACACTGAAAAGGTTGCTGAAGAAGTAAAGGCTCTTGGTGTTGAAGCACGCTGTGTAGCTGCTGAGCTTTCCGACCTTGACAGCGTAAAGGCTATGCTGGAGGAAATCGACAGCTTCGGAGTTGTTGTGGATATCGTTCTCAACAATGCAGGTATGCAGATTGCATACAGAACCGAATATTTCAAGACGCCCGTTGAGGACTACACCGAAAGCTTCAAAATCAACACCGTTGCTCCCGCAATGATTTGCTATCACTTTATGCCTAAGATGATTGAGCGCGGCTTCGGCAGAATTTTAAACACAACCAGCGGCATACGTCTTGAACCCGAACAGGCAGGTTATTCCGCAAGCAAGGCTGCTCTTGATAAAATCACAATCGACCTGGGTTCTAAGGTTGAGGGTACAGACGTAATGATTAACCTTACCGACCCCGGCTGGTGCAGAACCGACCTTGGCGGTCCTCACGCACCCAATGCGCCCGAAAGTGCAATCCCCGGAATTGTTGTAGGCGCTTTTGTTGATGACAAGAAATCGGGCAGATTCTTAAACGCACCTTTCTTTACAGGAATGACGCTTGAGGAAGCAGTTAAAAAGGCTGAAGCTGAATTTGACAGCCCCTATGAAAAGTGATATAATAACATAAAACTCAACAGGAGGTCTGATATGAAAAAACTCGGTTTCGGCTTTATGCGTCTGCCGCTTCTTGACGGAAACGACCAGACGAGCTTTGATATGGAGCAGATAAAAGGTATGGTGGATTCCTTCCTTGAACAGGGCTTCACATACTTCGATACAGCTTATATGTATCATAACGGTAAAAGTGAAGGAGCTATGAAGGAAGCGCTCATAAAGCGCTATCCCCGTGACAGCTTCCTAGTTGCCGATAAGCTGCCCACAATGTCCCTTAACGAAAAGGAGGACATGGAGCGTATTTTCAACGAACAGCTTGAACGCTGCGGAGTTGAATATTTTGATTACTACCTGCTTCACTGTCTCAGTACAAATCTTTATGAGGTTGCTGAGCGCCTTGGTGCCTTTGAATTTGCTATGCAGAAGAAAAAGGAAGGAAAAATCCGCCGTCTCGGCTTTTCATTCCATGATAAGGCGGAGGTCCTGGATAAAATCCTCACCGCTCACCCCGAAACAGAATTTGTGCAGCTTCAGATAAACTATCTGGACTGGGAAGATGAAAATGTCCAGTCACGCCTTTGTTACGAGGTTGCAAGAAAGCACGGCAAGGATATAATAATAATGGAGCCTGTAAAGGGCGGTACACTTGCAAGAGTTCCCGCAAAGGCTGAAAAGCTTTTGAAGGAGCTGGAGCCCGATATGTCCGTACCTTCGTGGGCAATCCGCTTTGCTGCAGGTCTTGAAGGCGTAATCATGGTATTAAGCGGCATGAGCAATACTCATCAGCTGCTTGACAACACAGGCTACATGAGTGATTTCAAGCCGCTTTCTGATAAGGAAAAAGAGGCTGTGTTCAATGTGGCTGAAATTATTAAATCTACTGTTGAGGTTCCGTGTACTTCCTGCCGTTACTGCGTTGAGGGCTGTCCTATGGATATCCAGATTCCCGACTATTTCGGGCTTCTGAATGCGGAAAAGCAGGGAATTGCTCATGATGATTACAATACTGTTGCATCCAAGGGCGGAAAAGCAAGCGACTGTATAGAATGTGGTCAGTGTGAAAGTCATTGCCCTCAGCAGCTTGAAATTATCAAGCGCCTGAAGGACGTTGCAAAGGTTTTTGAATAAATATTATAACGGCAGTGCTGATTTTTCGGTATTGCCGTTTAATTTGTTGACAAAATATAGCAATAAGTGTATAATCATAATGTGAAGTTGTGCGTTAAAGCTGCACATAAATTGAAATGCCAGGAAAGGATGTTTAAAATGAATTTTGTAAAGTACTCATTTGGCAAATTCAACAACGGGGGTAAGTTAAAGAGCAATATTGTGCATAGTGCAAAAAAGATTACTTCTTTTGTTACTGCACTTGCAATTACTATCAACGCTCTTCCTGTTGCAGCAATGGCAGAAAATGCTGATTATGAATATGAAGCTCCTGCTTGTGTTGAAGCCGAAGAACCGGCTGAGGATATGCTCAACGTTTATGAGGGCAATAAGGGAGCAGTTTTTGGTGATTATGTATATCTGATTGTTGACGGAGGGGCACAGATTACCGAATATACAGGTTCGGCTGCAGAGCTTGTAATCCCGTCTGAAATTAACGGATATAGCGTGATAAGTATAGGTGAGAAGTCTTTTTATCAGTGCGAAAGCCTTACAAACCTAACAATTCCCGACAGCGTTACAAGTATAGGTGAGAAGGCTTTTTATAAATGCCGTAATTTAACAAATATAAAGCTCGGCAATGGCGTTACAAGTATATGTGATTATGCTTTTCAATATTGCAGTAGTCTTGAAGGTATAACGCTACCTGACAGTGTTACAAGCATAGGCAGAGAAGCTTTTAATAATTGCCAAGGCTTAACAAGTGTGACAATTCCCAACAGCATTACAAGTATGGGCTCCGGTATTTTTAGCAGTTGCGCAAATCTTACAAGTGTAACAATCGCTGATGGAATTACAAGTATAGGTTGGTCTGCTTTTTCTCGTTGCGAAAAACTTACAAGCGTAACAATCCCCGACAGCGTTACAAGTATATCTCCTGAAGCTTTTTCTTGGTGTGAAAGCCTTACAAGCATAATAATCCCCGATAGTGTTACAAGTTTAGGCTATAAGGCTTTTTATGCTTGCCATAGCCTTGCAAGCGTAAAAATCGGTAATAGCGTTACAATTATAAGTCAAGGTTGTTTTTATGGTTGCCGTAGCCTTAAAAGCATAACAATACCTGATGGCGTTACAAGTATATACAGCACTGCTTTTAGTGGTTGCACAAGCCTTGCGAGTATAGTAATACCCGACAGTGTAACAAGTATAGGCGTTAATGCTTTTTATAATTGCGCCGCTTTGAATGACGTTTATTATACAGGCTCTGAGGAAGACTGGGCAGATATCAGCATAGAAAGCGGAAATGATTATTTGATTTACGCTCCGATTCATTACAATTACGTTGACCCTACCATTAAAATCAACAACTTCGTCGAACGCCTCTATGCAACCATGCTCGGCCGCGCCTCCGACGCTAACGGCAAAGCAAAATGGGTAGAGAAGCTCTTGAACGGTGCAACTGCCGCAGATGTTGCAGTTAATTTCGTACTCAGCCCCGAGCTCAAACAGCAGAAGTTAAGCAATGAAAAATTCGTGACAAGAATGTACCAGACAATGCTGAACAGAACTCCCTCAGACAGCGAGATTGCTAACTGGGCTTCTTATCTTGAAGCTGGCTGTACCTATGCATTTGTTTTCAGAGGCTTCTTATCTGCCCCCGAGTTCAGCAAGCTCTGTGCAAGCTACGGAATTGAGACAGGTACTTACGCTGCAACCGAAAACCGTGACGTTAATGGCAAGCTCACAAAGTTTATCAGCAGACTTTACACGAAGGCGCTTAATCGTGCTTATGACGTAAGCGGTCTTAATTTCCACACAGGTAATTACATTTCCGGCAAGTATACGCTTGACAAGATTGCCTCAGGCTTTATTTTATCTCCTGAATTTGAAAAGAGAAACCTCAGCGACGCTGATTTTGTTGAGTGTATGTACAACACCTTCTTCGACAGAGCCTCCGACACTTCAGGTAAGGCAAAATGGCTTCAGAAGATGGCGAATGGAATGACGAGGGAAGATGTGTTCAACGGATTTGTAATATCTCCTGAGTACAAGGCACTTGTCAAGAGCTTTGGTCTTTAATTCAATATGAAACAAGCCCGCTTCGGCGGGCTGTTTTTGTATATACTCAATAATTACACGCCCAATTTCTGTAGACACGTAGTGTAAATATACAGTAATATTTTGTTAAAAGCATTGATTTTATAAGTGGTATGTGGTATAATTAGTATTATGAAGTATTGTAATTTTTTGTCAGAAAGTGTTTTCGACAATCAGTTTTGCACTCAGACTGAATCTTTGGCAGTGCAGACTGATTCTACAATCTTTTGAAAAGATATTTATAAAATTAAGGGGTATATATCAATGTTAAAACGCATTTTTTGCTGGGTTATTATTTTTTCTTTGATTATCGGTACAGCCAATCCGTGCTTTACAGCGTATGCCGCTGAAGTAAGCGGACTGAGCGTTTCTGACAATGAGCTCACAGTTGGTGATGATTTTGAGGTATATGTAAATGTGCCCGCAAATTCCGAAAACGCCGATACAGCTTCGTTGAAGGTTGAATTTGACGCTTCTGCTTTTGAGGTGAAAAGCTGGGAGCCTGTTGTATCAGGCGGAACAGCAGGCAAGGGCGACGGATATTTCAGCCTTGCGGCAGCTAACGCTGAACGAAAGATTGATTTAAGCAGCGGACTTATTTTCAAAGCTGTTATGAGTGTAAAGAACGGTGCAAAAACAGGCAGCTATAATTTCAAGCTCACGAAAAGCAGCTTTTCTTATGTTGCGGATAACGGCTATGAATATATCGAACTATGGTCGCCTGAGGTTAAAAGCATAAGCGTCAAAGTAAACGCTGAGCCTACAGTAACTGTTCCCGTAAAGGACGATATTACAGTTTCACAGAGCAATCTTGAACCAAAGGACGAGTTTGAGGTGTACATAAACGTGCCTGCTAATTCCGAAAACGCCGATACAGCTTCATTGAAAGTTGAATTTGACGCTTCTGCTTTTGAGGTGAAAAGCTGGGAACCAGTTATATCAGGCGGAACAGCAGGCAAGGGCGACGGATATTTCAGCCTTGCGGCAGCTAACGCTGAACGAAATATTGATTTAAGCAGCGGACTTACTTTCAAAGCTGTTATGAGCGTAAAGAGCGGTGCAAAAACAGGCAGCTATAATTTAAAACTCACAAAAAGCAGCTTTTCTTACGTTGCGGACAATGGTTATGAATATGTGGAATTGTGGTCACCGACCGTTAAAAAGGTTACGGTAAAGATAACTGCGCCTGCGGAAACAACAACCACTACCACCACAAGCTGCTCTTCTATTCCGCCTGAGGAAGAAAAGCCTGATGAAAACACTGATGTAACAACTACCACGACTCCGAAGAAACCTGATTATTCACCCGTTGTTTCTATTTCTTCAACAGAGATTACCACAACTCCTCCAGTAGTAACAAAACCGCCTGTAACTACAACACCACCGAGGTCAACTACCGTTCCCACGGGCTTTTTCACAACGCCGGGAAGGTCAACAACCATTACTACTGAAACCACAACAGCAGAAA
>JAFUNV010000008.1 GCA_017472865.1 Ruminiclostridium sp.
AAAGGTGCTTATGGACGAGCAGCAGAAGATTGAAATTTCGGTTTCTGTTGCCGAGCTGGATAAATTACAGAAAAATCTTACTGAAACGGAAAATTCAATACTTGTAAATCAGGGAGAGTGCGAGCATTTCGACCGTGAGATAAGCGAGCTTGAGGAAGAAAGCGAGCGCCTTGCTATTACAAAGGGTCAGCTTTCCGCAAGGCTTACTGTACTGCGTTCGGGCGGCGAAAGCACCAGAAATGCGATTGCTGAAACCGACAAGGAAATTGCTCTTCTGGAAAATGATATCCGCCATAACGAAGTGCGTTCGGACGAAATCCGGCGTGAGATTGAAGCCAGCACCAGAAGCACTGCGGAATATGATAAGCAGATTGCTGATATTGAAGCTGAGATAGAAAATAAGAAAAAGCTTGTATCACAGGCTCAGGCGCAGATAGCTGAACTCGTCGGAAGGCTTACTGCTTCCGACGAAGAGAATAAGGAGCTCGGTGATGAATACAAAGAGCTTGACGCAAAAACAGGTGCGTTATACGCAAAGCGCACAGAAGCAAACTTAACTCTCCAGACCGCAGAAAAAACAATTGCTGATCTTACGGAGAGACTTTCTGCGGATACAGAACGTATTGAAAATCAGGATAAGCTTGCGGATGAATATCGCAAAAAGCGCAGAGAACTAAGCACACAGCTGGAAACACTTAATGAAGAAAAATCTGACCTTGAAAATCGTCTGAACGGTTATTCAAAGCTTTTTGAAGGTAAAAACCAGAAGCTCACCGAAAAGCGTGATGAATATGACAAGCTGAAGAAAAGCTACGACCAGAAGCGGCAGAGGCTTGATATCCTTTCCGATGTTGAAAAGAACATGGTAGGTTATTTTTCCAGTGTAAAATCCGTTATGAATGCCTCAAAAGCAGGCAAGCTCAGCGGTATTCACGGTACAGTGGCTGACGTTATTTCTGTTGAAAAACGGTACGGCGTTGCAGTTGAAACAGCGCTGGGAAATGCGCTGCAGAATATTATTGTTGACAATGAGGAAACAGCCAAGCGCTGTATCCGTTACTTAAAGGACACCAACGGCGGCCGTGCAACCTTCTATCCTATAACTTCCGTAAAGGGCAGTGCTCTTCAGCAGAACGGTCTGGAGGATGAGGAAGGTTTTGAGGGCCTTGGATATGAGTTGGTGGATTACGACAGTTCCTACGACGGAATTATAAAATCCGTTCTGGGTAAGACGGCAGTGGTTGATGATATCAACACAGCTACACGAATTGCAAAGAAATACGGTTACAAATTCCGTATAATTACTCTTGACGGTCAGATTGTAAACGCAGGCGGTTCATTTACGGGCGGTTCTGCAAAGGAAACCAGCGGTATTATTTCCCGTAAGCAGGAAATTGACGCACTTACCGCTGAAACCCAGAAGCTTTCCGATACAATACAGCTTATGAAGGGCAGCTTTGCTGACCTTCAGGCTGAGGTAAACAAGATGTCTCTGGAAATTGAGGGATATAAGGAAAGACTGGGTATTATCCGTCAGGACGAGGTTCGTCTCACTGCGGAAATAGGCGGTGTCAAAGACCTCATTCTCCAGTGCGAGGAGCAGCAGGATAATGCTGAGCTTATAATTGACCGAAGCAGAAAGCAGATAGCCCAGCAGAAGGAGATTATTGAGGATTGCCGCAAGAAGATTGAGAATTATAAAGCTGAAATTATAGAAAATGAAAAGCTTCTTGAAGCTTCCGGTGAAAAGCTCAGACAGGCAGACAGCGAAAGAGCCGCAATTTCTGAAAAAATCAGTGCTCTCAATATTGAACGTCTTACTGCTGAAAAGGATATTGAAAACCTCGGCGTGCAGATTGAAGGTGTAAATCGTACAAAGGCGGCGGCAGGCGAGGATAACGAACGCAGACTTGAAGAAATCGAAGAACTCAGCAAGAGCAATGATGCGCTGAAGGCTGTAATTGTCCAGAAGCGTGCGCGCATTGAGGAACTCAATAAGAGCTTTGCAGATAACAGCAATACAATAGCTTCCGTTATTTCCAAGGAAAATGAATGTGAGCGCAGAATGTCCGAGCTTACCCGTGAAATACGTGAAAAGGGCGACGACAAGGTTAAATTCTCAAACGCTCTTGCGGTTGCCGTAGAAAAGAGAGCGGCAATAGAAAAGGAAGACGAAAAGCTTCGTATAACTCTCTGGGACAAGTACGAGCTTACTGTTACCGAGGCAAGAGAAAAGGCAGAGAAGCTGGAAAACCTGGCTGAGTCACAGAAACAGCTTGCTGATTTACGCAGAAAGATTTCAGCTCTCGGCAGTGTAAACTTTGCGGCTATTGAGGAATTTGAAGAGGTAAAGACAAAATATGAAGAGCTTTCGGGTCAGCTGAAAGACGTTGAAAAGTCAAAGCGAGACCTAGAAAAACTTATTTCAAATCTCACAACGGATATCAAGGCACGCTTCCTTGCAAGCTTCAATGACATCAACGAGAAATTCAGCAAGATTTTCACCGAGGTATTCGGAGGAGGAGAGGCTCATCTGGAGCTTATCGACCCCGAAGATGTTCTCGGAAGCGGCATCGAAATATTTGCTGCGCCTCCCGGAAAGCTTATCAAGAATCTCATCTCCTTGTCGGGCGGTGAGCAGACCATGGTTGCGATTACGATTTATTTTGCTATCCTTCTGCACAGACCTACGCCGTTCTGTATGCTTGACGAGGTGGATGCGGCGCTTGATGAAATCAATGTTGTGAAGTATGTAACATATCTTAAACGCTTCTGCACACAGACTCAGCTTATGGTTATCACCCACAGAAGGGGTACAATAGAGGGCTGTGATGTGCTGTACGGTGTATTCATGCAGGAAAAGGGTGTTTCGCGCCTGATTCATCAGGAGCTTATAGATGATATGGAGCTGGAGCTTGATTAAAATGAAGAAAAGATTAATATTGATTTTAATCATTATTGCTGTGCTGGTTGTTGCCGCGGTTTCAATTGTACTTACTCTGACAAACGGGAAAAATCTTGACGCTCAACCTACGAAATCTCCTGATGAGGTTTTAACCGCTGAACAGGCTAAAGAGGACCTAGTGTTTATGTACGAGACTGTCAGAGATAACCACCCTTGTTATCTTGACGGTTCAGGGCTGGACAAGGTTTTTGACAAGGCTTACGAAGAAGCTGAAGAAAAACTGTCAGCCTGCGATATTGTAACTGTAAGGGATTTGTGGGAAATCGGCGCGGAAATGTACTGTTCGATAGAGGACGGTCACACGTTTATTAACTTTTATGACAGTAAACGGATTTCAGAAAACGAAATTCTTGCGAGCGGAAAAATCGTAAGAGTTGACGGCGTTTCCCGTGAAGAGCTTCTTTCACGCTTCAGAAAAGTATTTCCCTGTGAACCGCAAGTAGATTTCTATGTGGATTATATGCTTGATGAAGCACTTAAGCTTGAAAGTTGGAACCAGCTTCTTGAAATTGATACTTCCGATGGTGTTATAGTCGAAGTACAGACTGAAAGCGGAGTTGAAGTCTTAGAGTGTACTTTTGGCTATAAGCCGTCAGAGACAGTCAATGAAGATACAAGCGTTGAAGGCTTTTACAGCTATGAATTTTATGAGGAAAACTTGGCGGCTGTGTTTACTCTTGATAAATGCGTTGTGACTGACGGGTATAAGAAAGCCCTTGAAGAATTTTTCCAACAGGTAAATGAGAAGAATATCATCAGAGTAGCTGTTGATTTACGCAGAAACGGCGGCGGAAATTCTCAGGTGATTAACGAATTTATGAAGTATATTGATGTGGACAGCTACTACATTTTCGGTGGAAATGCAGTGCGTTTCAATAAACTGCTTATTGAAAATAAAGCCGCTCAGTATAAGAATAAAAAGAATGGGAATGTCTTTTCGGGCGAGCTTTATGCGCTTACGTCAAATTATACCTTCAGCTCTGCTATGATGTTTGCTGTAACGGTTTCGGATAATAAAATCGGTAAGGTAATCGGCGAAATACCCGGAAATATGCCCGCCAGCTACGGCGACGTGCTTAAATTTCAGGCTCCGAACAGCAAGCTTATCTGCAGTGTTTCCTACAAGAAATTCTACCGTGCAGACAGGGCAAAGGACGATATACCGCTTATCCCTGATATTGAAACAGACGAAAAAGATGCACTTGAAGTGTTTCTGAATTTAAAATAAAGAGGTACTTATGGGATTTTTTGAAAAACTTAAAGAGGGTCTGAAAAAGACCAAGGACAGCTTTGTAGCGAAGGTTGAAACCCTTGTAAATTCCTTTACAAAAATAGACGAGGATTTCTTTGAAGAACTTGAAGAAACCCTTATTCTCTCGGATATAGGTGCGGAAACCTCCGCTAATATCTGCGATAAGCTCCGCGCAGAGGTAAAGCGTACGGGAACCACCGCCCCTTCTGAGGTCAAGGGACTTCTTAAAAACATTATTGCTGAGATTTTAAGCGGCGACCATGAGCTGAATATGACCACAAAGCCTGCGGTTGTCCTTGTTATCGGCGTAAACGGCGCAGGTAAGACAACTACTATCGGTAAGCTCTCCGCAAATCTCAAAAGAGATGGTAAAAAGGTAATTGTTGCGGCTGCCGATACCTTCAGAGCAGCGGCAATCGAGCAGCTTAATGTCTGGACAGACCGCGCGGGTGTTGATATCGTAAAGCACGCTGAGGGCAGCGACCCTGCTGCAGTTGTATTTGACGCCTGCTCCGCTGCAAAGGCGAGAAATGCGGATGTTCTTATTATTGACACGGCGGGACGACTCCACAATAAGAAGAATCTTATGGAGGAGCTGAAGAAAATTTCACGCATAATTTCACAGCAGCTTCCTGAAAGCGCACTTGAAACGCTTCTGGTCCTGGACGCTACAACAGGGCAGAATGCTGTAAATCAGGCGCGTTTATTCAAAGAAGTTTGTGAGATTACGGGAATTGTGCTCACAAAGCTTGACGGAACGGCAAAAGGTGGTATAATAATACCTATAAAGGATGAGCTCGGCATACCTGTAAAGCTGGTAGGCGTGGGCGAAAAAATAGACGACCTGCAGAATTTCATACCTCATGATTACGCTGAAATTCTGTTTTCGGGTGATAATAACGGAGAAGAGTAATGAAGATAATAATTGCAACCAATAATCAGGGGAAGGTCAGAGAGTTCAAGCAGATGCTGGAACCTCTCGGTTATGAGCCTATGTCCCTGAAGGACGCAGGTATTGATATCGAAGTTGTGGAGGATGGCGAAACCTTCGCGGAAAACGCCCATATAAAGGCACAGGCGGTTTATGAAATCTGTCATTGTCCCGTTCTTGCGGACGACAGCGGTCTTGAAATTGATTTTCTCGGCGGCGCACCCGGTATATATTCCGCACGCTATGCAGGCGAGGACGCTACCGACAAGGACAGATGCGATAAAATTCTTTCGGAGCTTGAAGGTGTTGATATAAGTCTCCGCACCGCGCGCTTTGCCTGTGCACTTTATTGTATAATTGATGATGAAACCGAGTATTCAGTTCTCGGAACCTTCAGCGGCTTTATCGGCACAGAGCCTAGGGGCGATAACGGCTTCGGCTACGACCCTATCTTCATGGTTGATGAGGAAACAAGCGTAGCTATGCTCAGCGACGAGGAAAAGAACAAGATAAGCCACAGAGCCGAGGCAATGAAGAAGCTTGCCGAGGTGCTCAGGGCAAACGTATAAACAAAAAAGAAAGGTTGTTCACATTTATGACAGGAAAGGAACGCGCTAAGCTCAGAGCTATTGCCAATACTTACGAAACTATTCTCCTTGTGGGAAAGAACGGTATAGGTCCCGAGCTTATAAAGCAGGCAGACGACGCGCTCAACAAGCGTGAAATGATTAAGGGTAAGGTTCATGAAACATGTGAGCTTACCGCAAGAGAGGTCTGCACAGAGCTTTGCGGCGAGCTTAAGGCTGAGCCTATTCAGGTAATCGGCACAAAGTTTGTAATTTACAGACAGAATAAGGATAAGAAAAAGAGAGTAATATTTTTAGATGAATAAGGTAGGAATTTTCGGCGGCTCCTTCAACCCTGTTCATAAGGGTCACACTGAGCTTGCAAGAGCCGCTTTCAGAAGTCTGAAGCTTCAGGAGATGCTTATTATCCCCACAGCGCAGTCGCCTCATAAGGAAATGACCAGTGTTTCCTTTGAGGATAGAATGGAAATGTGCAGACTTGCTTTTGAAGATGACAATAACTTTACCGTTTCCGATATTGAAGGAAAGCTGGGCGGCACAAGCTATACAATAAACACTGTTCGTGCCCTGAAGGAGATTTACCCTAAAAATACGGAGTTCTATCTCATTATCGGCGGCGATATGCTGTTCTATTTTGATAAGTGGTACCGCCACGAGGCTCTTTTAAAGGAATGTCACGTTATAGCTGCGGCAAGAGAAAGCGACAGTTATGCGGATATGCTTGAATGTGCAAATGAGCTTGGCAGGGTAAAGGTTCTCAATCTCCCTGTAATCGAGGTATCTTCCACCGAACTGCGCGAGAAAATCGCAAAGAACGAGGATACGGGCGATATGCTCACCGAAAAGGTAAGGGCATATATCGACGAAAGGGGCTTGTACTGTGGCTGAGGATTATAAAGAGCTGATTAAAGGCATGATGGGCAAGAAAAGGTACATCCACAGCTGTAATGTAGCAGAAATGTGCGTGAAGCTTGCTGAAATCCACGGCGGCGACAAGGAAAAGGCCTATATTGCGGGTATTCTTCATGATATACGCAAGGAGGCCGATGATGAAGCCCTGATGCGTGAGCTTCAGCTCAGCGGATATTATATAGACCCCGTTGAGCTTGCTTCAAAGAAGACATGGCATGGAATCGCTGCTGCTTACTATGTAAAGGAAGCGCTGGGAATATCCGACACGGATATTCTTAACGCAATACGTTTTCACACCGTAGGAAGGGCAGAAATGTCACAGCTTGAGAAGATTGTCTATCTCGGCGACCTGGTTTCGGCAGAAAGAACCTATCCCCATGTTGAAAAATACAGGCAGTATGCTTTTGAAAGCCTTGACCACGGTATGTATAGGGCACTGAAATGGCTTATACCTGATTTTATCGAAAATGGGCGTAAGATACCCGTTTCAACTCTGGAAGCATACAACTGCTATCTTGAAGCGGCAGGAAAAAGAAAATAACGTGTGCAGACCGCACCGCAGAAAGGAATATATTATGACAGATTTAGAAACCGTAAAGACCGTTGTAAAGGCGCTTGATTCAAAAAAAGCAGGCAATATACGCGTGCTTAAAATCGGCGACCTTACAATACTTGCAAATTATTTCGTAATTGCAGAGGGAAGCAGCAATACTCAGGTAAAGGCGCTTGCAGATGAAGTTGATTTCCAGATGGGTCAGCTGGGAGTTGAACCTAAGAATATGTCGGGTACTCAGGGCGCAACATGGATTACAATCGACTATATTGACGTTGTAGTTCACGTATTTTATAAGGAAACACGTGAGTTTTATGACCTTGAACGTCTCTGGCAGGACGGCGAAGAAATAAATATTGAAGAATTTTTAAAATAGTACTTGACAAATTAAGGGTTTTAATGTATAATACTCGATGAGCATTTATTTTGTTCGCCTACTAAGTAGACATAACTTGTAGATTAACCTGTGCCGTAAGGCAAAGGGAGGGATATAGATGGCAGAAATTCGTCTCGGTAAAAACGAATCTTTAGACACAGCTTTAAAGCGTTTTAAGCGTTCTTGTGCTCGTGACGGCGTTTTAGCTGAAGTTCGTAAAAGAGAACATTACGAA
>JAFUNV010000167.1 GCA_017472865.1 Ruminiclostridium sp.
ACCGTAACCTTCTGGAATTATGACGCAAGCAACCTTTCTCCCGAAACCTATGAGCTTTCCGTAAGCTATAAAATGGACGTTAAGTTCTTTGTAACAATGATGGCGGCGCTCTTTATAGCGGCAATCGCCATGATTATCCCCGGCGTCAGCGGCTCCTTTGTAATGCTCACTCTCGGCGTATACTCGACTATCATCGGTGCGGTAAAGGACCTTGATTTTGCAATTATTCTCCCCTGCGCTATCGGTGCGGTTATCGGTCTTGTGGTCGGCGCAAGGCTTATAACATGGCTTATGAAAAAGTACAGCCTCATGACTTACAGCGCAATCCTCGGTCTTGTTGCAGGTTCGATTTATGTGATATTCCCTGTGGGCTTCGGACTTAATCTTGCTACCCTTGCAGGCTTTGTCTGCCTTGCTGTGGGTGCATTTGTTGCGGTAATCGTCGGAAAGAACACCAAGGTGGGCGAGTAGCTTTCGACAAAATCCGACTCTGTGTTGAAATTTTTCAACTTTTTTGATAAATTGCGTTGACAAAAGGCGAATTAGCAGGTATAATGTAATTGTAAGGCGGAGAGATGAACTCCTTCTTACTGAATCCAAGTTGCACTAGCCCCGTCTGAAATATGACGGGGCGCTTTTTATCTTTCGTTCAGAAAAGTATACAAAAAAATCAGATATATTTTGTTGTATTTGTAAAATTTTTTGTTATCGTTTTCAGCTATTGATATTTTGTCTGAAATGTTATATAATGGATATGTCGGTGTTGTTATAAACACCGAACCCACCCCAACAGGAAGGAAAGGATAAAATTTATGAAATTCGGTTATTTTGACGACGCCAATAAGGAATACGTCATTACTTCTCCCCGTACACCCTATCCGTGGATAAACTACCTCGGAACACAGGGCTTCTTCTCTCTTATTTCCAACACCGCAGGCGGTTACAGCTTCTACAAGGACGCAAGACTCCGCCGTATCACACGTTACCGCTACAACAACGTTCCCGTTGATATGGGCGGACGTTATTTCTACATCAACGACAACGGTCATGTATGGAACCCCGGCTGGTCTCCCGTAAAGACTGAGCTTGATTCCTACGAATGCCGTCACGGTATGGGCTACACCATTATCAAGGGCGAATCCAAGGGTATCGAAGCTAAGGTTACCTTCTTCGTTCCTCAGGATTTCAACGGTGAAGTTCAGAAGGTTACAGTAACCAACAAGACAGGCGCTTTCAAGAAGATCAAGCTTTTCAGCTTCCTCGAATGGTGCCTCTGGGACGCTAACGATGATACAACAAACTTCCAGCGTAACTTCAATACAGGTGAAGTTGAAATCGAAGGCTCCACAATTTACCACAAGACAGAATACAAGGAAAGACGTGACCACTTTGCGTTCTATTCCGTAAATACAAAGATCAAGGGCTTTGACACAGACCGTGAAAGCTTCCTCGGCTTATACAACGGCTTCGGCGAACCCCAGACAGTTATGCAGGGCTCTCCCAGCAACTCTGTAGCTGACGGTTGGTCTCCCGTTGCTTCTCACTATGTTGAAATCGACCTCGAAGCAGGCGAATCCAAGGATTTCGTATTCGTTCTCGGTTATGTTGAAAACCCTGTTGATGAAAAGTTTGCTCCCGACCTTACAGACGATGACAAGCTTATCACAACAGCAGGCTCCAAGAAGAACATCATCAACAAGAAAAAGGCTCATGAAATGATTGCAATGTGCGATACTGCTGAAAAGGCAGATAAGCTCTTTGCAGAGCTCAAGGCTCACTGGAACAGCCTCCTCGGTCAATACCACGTTGACTGTCCCGATGAAAAGGTTAACCGTATGGTTAATATCTGGAACCAGTATCAGTGTATGGTTA
>JAFUNV010000168.1 GCA_017472865.1 Ruminiclostridium sp.
AAAAACAGAAATTATTATATATTAAAAGGAATGATAACATGAGTAAAAAAGCATACGACGATAACAGTCTGGTGTCCCTCAAAGGACCCGACCAGGTGCGAAAGCGTCCTGCCGTTATTTTCGGCTCGGACGGCATCGAGGGCTGCCGCCATTCAATTTTTGAAATTCTCTCCAACTCCATAGACGAAGCACGAGAGGGCTATGGTAAGAAGATTATCGTCACCCGTTTTCTTGACAACTCCGTTGAGGTTTCCGACAACGGACGCGGTATTCCGATTGATTACAATAAAAATGAAGAAAAATACAACTGGGAGCTGGCGTTCTGCACTCTCTATGCGGGCGGCAAGTATGACAACAACAGCGGTGATAATTACTCCTTCGCTCTGGGTCTTAACGGTCTCGGTCTCTGTGCAACACAGTTCTCCTCAGAATACATGGAGGTTGAAGCCGACAACGGCACGTGGCACTATAAGCTCCGCTTTGAAAAGGGCTTCAACATAACGCAGGAAAAAGAAGAAAAGGGCTTTATCAAGAGCCGTTCCACAGGCACTACCGGTACAACCATAAAGTGGAAGCCTGACCTCGATGTTTTTACAGATATAAATATAGGTGATGAATACTTTGATGATATTCTCCGCCGTCAGTCTATTGTCAACGACGGACTTCTCTTTGTATACAGAGTTGAACAGGAGGACGGCAGCTTTGAAGAGAAGGAATACTGCTACGAGCACGGTATTACTGATTATCTTGCCGAAATCGTAGGCGAAAGCGCAATAGGCACTCCTCAGGACTGGTCAACACAGAAGCAGGGCCGCGACCGTGATGACAAGGACGAGTACAAGGTAAAGCTTCACGTTGCCATCGCCTTTTCAAATAAGGTAAAGCTGGTTGAACACTACCACAACTCCAGCTGGCTGGAGCATGGCGGTTCACCTGACAAGGCTATGAGACAGGCTCTGGTTTCGCAGATAGACAGCTACCTTAAAACCAACAACAAATATAATAAGGACGACGCGAAAATCACATTTGCTGATATTGAAGAGTGTCTTGTTTTCGTTTCTTCCAACTTCTCCACCCAGACCAGCTACGAAAACCAGACCAAAAAAGCTATCACAAACAAATTTGTGTACGACGCCATGACTGAATGGCTGAAGCACTGCATTGAGGTTTACTTTATCGAAAACCCTGACGAGGCTATAAAAATCTGCGAGCAGATTATCATTAACAAGCGTGCAAGAGAAAATGCCGACCGTATCCGTCAGAATGTGAAAAAGAAGCTGACAGGAACAATCGACCTGAGCAACCGCGTTGAAAAATTCGTGGACTGCCGCAGCAAGGACATAAACAAGCGTGAAATCTATATCGTGGAGGGCGACTCGGCTTTAGGCTCGGTAAAGCTCGCCCGTGACTCGGAATATCAGGCGGTAATGCCTATCAGAGGTAAGATTCTGAATTGTCTGAAGGCAGGTTATGACAAGATTTTCAAGAGTGAAATCATCACGGATTTACTGAAGGTTCTCGGCTGCGGCGTTGAAGTTACCGCAAAGCAGAACAAGGAGCTTGCTACCTTCAGTCTCGATAATCTACGCTGGAATAAAATCGTAATCTGTACCGATGCGGACGTGGACGGCTTCCAGATAAGAACACTGGTGCTTACCATGCTCTACCGCCTTACCCCTACCCTTATAAATGAAGGATATGTTTATATTGCGGAATCTCCCCTTTATGAAATCAACACAAAGGACAGAACCTATTTCGCTTATACAGAGCCTGAAAAGACACGTATTCTTGAAGAAATAGGCAGCCAGAAATTCACAATCCAGCGTTCTAAAGGTCTTGGTGAAAACGAACCTGATATGATGTCGCTGACCACCATGAATCCCGAAACAAGACGACTCATAAAGGTGCTGCCCTCTGATATTGCCGCTACGCAGGAGATGTTTGAAATGCTCTTAGGCAACAATCTTGAAGGACGTAAGGAATATATACGCGAAAACGGTAGTCAGTATCTTGACGACCTTGATTTAAGCTGATTAAGATAAGGAATGTTTGTATAAAATGAAGAAAAGCAGTAAAAAGCAGCCCAAGGCTGCTCCAAGTAAAAAGATTGACGCATACATTGAAGGCGCAGGTATTGTTGAACAGCAGAATATCGTTGATACTCTCCGCGAAAACTATATGCCCTACGCCATGAGCGTTATTATCTCCCGTGCGCTCCCCGAAATCGACGGCTTCAAGCCCTCTCACAGAAAGCTCCTTTATACGATGTACAAGATGGGACTTTTAAACGGCGCACGTACAAAATCCGCAAATATCGTAGGTCAGACCATGAAACTCAACCCCCACGGCGACCAGGCTATTTACGAAACCATGGTACGTCTTGCAAGGGGCAACGAGGCTCTCCTTCATCCTTATGTGGACAGCAAGGGTAACTTCGGTAAGGCATACTCCCGCAACATGGCCTGTGCAGCTTCACGATATACAGAAGCGAAGCTTGAGCCTATCTGCGCCGAAATTTTCGGCGATATCGACAAGGACACCGTAGATTTTGTCCCTAACTATGACAATACTCTGACCGAGCCTACATTGTTTCCTGTGCGTTTCCCGTCGGTGCTTGTAAACAGCAATATCGGTATCGCCGTTTCCATGGCAAGCAATATCTGCCCATTCAATCTGAAGGAAATCTGCGAAACCACAATCGCACTCATGAAGGACCCTGACCATGACGTTTCCGCAACTCTCCGTGGTCCCGATTTCCCCGGCGGCGGCTATATTCTTTATGATGAAGCGGA
This sequence comes from Ruminiclostridium sp., assembly GCA_017472865.1. GTDB lineage: Bacteria > Bacillota > Clostridia > Oscillospirales > Ruminococcaceae > Ruminiclostridium_E. Next base: position 2,793 of record JAFUNV010000168.1, read on the forward strand.
AATGCAGAAGGTTTACCGCACAGGTACAGGCGGTATTAAAGTCCGCGGCAAGTACACCTACGACAAGGACGCAAACTGCATTGATGTTACGGAAATCCCGCCCACAACCACAGTTGAAGCTATTATCGACAAGGTTGTGGAGCTTGTAAAGCTGGGAAAAATCAAGGAAATCTCCGACCTTCGTGACGAAACCGACCTTTCAGGTCTGAAACTCACCTTTGATTTGAAGAGAGGTGTTGACCCAGACGCTCTTATGCAGAAGCTATACCGCCTTACTCCCCTTCAGGATACCTTCTCCGCCAACTTCAACATAATTATCGGCGGAAATCCGAGAGTAATGGGCGTTTATGATATTCTCAACGAGTGGATTGCTTTCAGAATCGAATGCGTAAAGCGCATGGTATACTTTGAGCTGAATAAAAAGAAGGATAAGCTGCACCTGCTCTTAGGCTTACAGAAAATCCTTCTTGATATCGACAAGGCTATCAAAATTATCCGTGAAACCAAGGAAGAAGCTGAGGTTGTACCCAACCTTATGATTGGCTTTGGTATAGATGAAATTCAGGCTGAATACGTTGCGGAAATCAAGCTCCGACATATCAACCAGGAGTACATTTTAAAACGTACCGATGAAATCGGAAGCCTAAGAGATGACATCGCAGACATGGAAGAAACCCTTGAAAGCCCCAGAAAGATAAAGAAACTCATCATAAACGAGCTTGAAGAGATTTCCGAAAAATACGGTCAGCCCAGAAAAACAAAGTTTGCCGAAATTCTTCCCGAAGAGGAAGAAACCGAGGAGGAAATTCCCGATTATCCGCTTAATATCTTCCTCACCAAGGAAGGCTATTTCAAGCGCGTTACTCCTCAGTCGCTGCGTATGAGCGGTGAGCATAAGCTCAAGGAAGGTGACAGCCTTGTATTCGCCGAAGAACTGTCAAACCGTACCGATTTACTGTTCTTTACAAATAAACATCAGGTTTATAAATCCCGTGTAAGTGATTTTGCCGATACAAAAATAAGCACACTCGGCGATTATATTCCCGCAAAGCTGGAATTTGAACCTGACGAAAAGATAGTTGCCATGATTCCCACCAATGATTACAGCGAAAACCTTGTACTTTTCTTCCGCAACGGCAAATGTGCAAAGGTTCCGCTTTCTTCGTACGAGACCAAGACCAAGCGAAAGAAGCTGGCAAACGCTTACAGCGACAGCTCGGAGCTTGTGGGAATGTTCAGTGTGAACGGTGACGCAGATTTCATTCTTCAGTCCGACGCAGGAAAGGTACTCATTTTCTCAACCATGCTTGTACTTCCCAAAACAACAAGAAATACTCAGGGTGTACAGGTCATGAGGCTTACAAAAGCACAGCTTGAAAGCGCAAAGCTTTATGAGGAAGGCGTTATCAGGAATCCCGAAAATTACACCACAAAGACTATACCTGCCGCAGGAGCTCTGGCGAAATCCGATTACAGACAACTGAAATTTGAATAAATTTAACAAAACAGGTTGAAATTTTCAACGGTTTATGCTATAATTAAACCATGAATTTTTATAAGCGGCGGCGAACGTCATATTCCGCCGTACAGAAGAAAGGAATGGTCTGTACCATGCTGACAGATATTGAAATTGCACAGCAGGCAAAAATGCTGAAAATAAAAGATATTGCCGACAAGCTCGGTATTCAGGATGACGAGCTTGAACCATACGGTCATTACAAAGCCAAGATTTCTCAGGCTTACATTGACCGCCAGAAGGATAAGCCCGACGGAAAGCTTATTCTTGTTACCGCTATCAACCCTACTCCCGCAGGCGAAGGAAAGACTACCACAAGTATCGGTCTCTCTGAAGGTATGCAGAAGCTGGGTATAAACTCCGTTCTTGCTCTGAGAGAACCCTCCCTCGGTCCCGTATTCGGTATCAAGGGCGGTGCTGCAGGCGGCGGATATGCACAGGTAGTTCCCATGGAGGATATCAACCTTCATTTCACAGGCGATATGCACGCTATCACAGCTGCAAACAACCTGCTCTGTGCCCTCCTCGATAACCATATCCAGCAGGGCAACGCTCTCGGAATTGACCAGCGACAGATTCAGATGAAGCGCTGTCTCGATATGAACGACAGAGCGCTCAGAAACTGTATTGTCGGTCTCGGTTCACGCCTTGACGGTATCCCAAGAGAGGACCACTTCCAGATTACCGTAGCCAGCGAAATCATGGCTATCCTCTGCCTTGCCGCTGACCTTGACGACCTCAAGAAGCGCCTCGGTAATATTCTTGTTGCCTATACTTATGACGGCAAGCCCGTTTATGCAAGAGACCTGAACGCAACAGGCGCAATGACTGCCCTTTTAAAGGACGCTATCAACCCCAACCTGGTTCAGACTCTCGAAAATAACCCCGCTATTATTCACGGCGGTCCTTTCGCAAATATTGCTCACGGCTGCAACAGTGTAAGAGCTACAAAGCTCGCTATGAAGCTGGGTGATTACTGTATCACTGAAGCCGGCTTCGGCTCCGACCTCGGCGCAGAAAAGTTCTTTGACATCAAGTGCCGTTATGCAGGTCTGAAGCCCGACTGCGTTGTTCTTGTGGCAACCATCCGTGCCCTTAAGTACAACGGCGGCGTACCCAAGGCTGAGCTTACAGCCGAAAACCTTGATGCGCTCAGGAAGGGTATTGTAAATTTAAAAACACACATTGAAAATATGAAAAAGTTCGGCGTACCCGTAGTTGTTGCTATCAACCACTTCTACACCGATACCGACGCTGAAGTTGCATATATCAAGGATTTCTGCAACGAGATGAATACTCCTGTTGCTTTCTCAGATGTATTCTTAAAGGGCGGCGAAGGCGGAATTGAGCTTGCAAAGACAGTTGTTGACGTTGTTGAGAACAATAAGAGCAATTTCAGCCCCATTTACGACGAAAAGCTTCCTATCAAGGAAAAGCTTGCTGTTATCGCCAGGGAAATCTACCGTGCTGACGGCGTAATCTTCACTGCAAAGGCTGAAAAAGAAATTGCCAAAATTGAAGAACTTGGCTTCGGCGATATTCCCGTCTGCGTTGCAAAAACACAATATTCCCTTTCCGATGACCCCGCAAAGCTCGGAAAGCCCGAAAACTTTGAAATTACCGTCCGCGATGTAAAGCTTTCCGCAGGCGCAGGCTTCGTGGTTGCGCTTACAGGCGATATCATGACAATGCCCGGACTCCCCAAGGTTCCCGCCGCTAACAATATCGACGTAGCGACCGACGGAACTATTTCAGGATTATTCTGATGAAGATTACTACAAATTCCGTTGATGAGACAATTGCTGCTGCCGAAGAATTTGCTTCCCAGCTCAAAATCGGCGATACTATCCTTTATACAGGAGAAATGGGTGCGGGAAAGACTCATTTCACCAAGGGGATTGCAAAACGTTTCGGCATCGAAAGAGGCGTTTCAAGCCCGACCTTTGCTCTCGTCAACGAATATATAGGAACAGAAGTAAGCGTCTTCCACTTTGACCTGTTCCGTATAACAACTTATGACGATTTATATGCTATCGGCTTTTTCGATTATTTCGACCGCGGCGGTATTCTTGCGGTTGAATGGAGCGAGAATATAACAAATCTTGCGGATTATCTGGAAAACGTCTGGCTTGTGGACATAAGCAAAACCGGCGAAAACAGCCGTGAAATCACTATTACGCGGAAAGGAGCCTGAACATGAAAATACTCGGTATTGATACCTCTGCTGTGGTTTCTTCCTGTGCAATCTGTGAAACAGGCGACGACCCGAAGGTTATAGCCTCAGGCTCGCTTAATACAAAGCTTACCCATTCTCAGACCCTTGTTCCTTTTATGGAGAGCCTGCTTAAAGGCGTCGGGCTTACACTTTCCGATATTGATGCATTCGCAGTTTCCGCAGGACCCGGCTCTTTTACAGGTCTGCGTATCGGAGTTGCTGCTATAAAAGGCATGGCTTATGCCAATAATAAGCCCGTAAGGGCTGTTTCAACCCTTATGGGGATTGCCCATAACTTTACGGTAACTGACGCTGTTATCTGTGCGGTTATGGACGCCCGCTGCAATCAGGTATACAATGCACTGTTCCGTATCCAGAACGGTATTGTAATGCGCCTTTGCGACGACAGGGCAATATTTATCGACGACCTTAAAAAGGATTTGTCAAAGTACAATGAACGTATTATTCTCGCCGGCGACGGTGCGGATCTTGTATACGGAAAAATCAACGACGGACTTATTGAGCTGGCTCCTCCCACACTGAAATATCAGAGCGGAACAGGTATCTGTTTTGCTTCCGAGCACTGCAATGATATCAGTGCCGAAGCTCTTATGCCCGTTTATCTGAGGCTTCCTCAGGCAGAGCGTGAAAGGCTCGCCAGAGAAGCACAGAAATCCTAAGAAAGGAAGTAAGAACAATGATTTATATAGGCTGTGACCATGGCGGTTACGTACTGAAATCTGCGCTCAGGGCTTATCTTGATGATAATGGCTTTGAATATACGGATATGGGCTGTGACGGTGAACCTGTGGATTATCCCGATATTGCCGAAGCAGTCTGCAGAAAGGTTCTTGAAAGCGAAGATAATAAAGGTATCCTTCTCTGCGGTACAGGTATCGGTATTTCAATGGCGGCAAACAAGATAAAGGGTATCCGCGCTGCGCTCTGTGCTGACTGGTACTCCGCAAAGTACACACGTCTCCACAATGATGCAAACGTAATCTGCATGGGTGGAAGAACCATCGGCGCAGGTTCGGCAGTGGAAATGCTGGATGTATTTTTACACACTGATTTTGAGGGCGGCAAGCACGCTGTCCGTATTAATAAAATTAAAAAACTGGAGGACTGAAATATGTCAAACGAAAAGCTTCACATTTTAAATCACCCGCTTTTACAGCACAAGGTAACTCTGCTCCGTGACAAGAACACAGGTTCAAAAGAGTTCCGCGAACTCGTTTCTGAGGTTTCCATGCTTATGACCTATGAAGCAACCAGAGACCTCCCCTTAAAGGCAGTTAAGGTTCAGACTCCTATTGCCCTTGCAAGCTCCAATGTTATTTCCGGCCGTAAGGTTGCTTTTATCCCTGTACTTCGTGCAGGTCTCGGCATGGTAGAAGGCGCGGTTGCTCTTGTTCCTGCTGCTAAGGTTGGTCATATCGGTATCTGCCGTGACGAAAACTCCAAGGACGGCGATGTTTCCGTTTACTACTGCAAGCTTCCCTTTGATATTGCAGAACGTGACGTTATCATTATGGACTTAATGCTTGGTACAGGCGCAACAGCTATCAAGGATATCGAAAAGGTTAAGGAAGCAGGCGCACGCTCTATCAAGCTTATGTCTGTTATCACCTGCCCCGAGGGTGTTGAAGCCGTTCAGGCTGTTTACCCTGACGTTGATATCTATTGCGGCGCTCTTGATGAACGTCTCAATGATGATTTATATATCGTTCCCGGTATCGGCGACGGCGGCGACAGAATTTTCGGCACTAAGTAAGAATACTTTATGGGCGGCGGACGGTTAACTGTCCGCCGCTTTTTTACAGGAGCAATAAATGAGAAGAGGAAAAATTACCGCATTGATGCTGAGCATTGTTCTGCTGCTTTCGGGCTGCGGTGACAGCCCTGAGCAAAAAGCGGAAAATGAAAAGATTCTGCGACAGGCTGAAAGCAATGCGGTGGATTATATTGAAAAAAAGTACGGATTCACGCCTGCTGTAATTGAAAGCACTCTGGAACGGAGTCAGGGGCTTTTCGGCAGCACTCCCTTAACAAGCGCATTGGTGAGAATGAGTTATAACGGACATGATTTCAGCGTTTATATTGACGGCGTAACAAAAAATACCGACGGTGCTGACAATTACCAGCAGGACGAGATAATTTCCGCACTGACGGATAAAATTAATGAAATCGTTCCGCAGCTTGAAAGTCTTCGTGTCAGAGGCGGCGAGGGTTTGGGCGTTTATCCCAACTTCTACAATTGCGACCGTGAGTATTTCAATAATCTTTATCCTGTATACTTTGACGGAAGTAATTTTTCCGAGGTTTTAGGCGGAAATCTCTGCAGCATTACCGCTGACTATATCAATGCCGATTTTCCCGAACTTACTGAAAGCGACTTTGTTTTTCTGCCCTTCGGAAAGCAATTCGGTTTTGACCTGGTTTCATACCGCAGTGACGAAGATTATCTGAACAGACCCGATTACAGTGAAATTAACGATTTCACTGGTATAAAAAAGCACGCTGTTCTGATTGAAGAAAGCTTTTCATTCGGAAAAGACGGCTATGAGCATAATGAATATGTGCTTGGAAAGCATGATGATTTTTACTATTATATTTCAGATAATATGCCTGACGTTGTAAGCTTTACCGACGGAAGCATGCCTGATGCCTCTGAATTTGACGGGAACGGAATTATCGGCGGCGAATTCGTTACCCCCGCTTACAGCATAAACAGCAGCGTAAATGAAAGGCTTTACATTTACTATCCCCTGTCCGAATTACCCGAAAAATCGCGGCTTGCAACCTATATAAAAACCGATGACGGCGCCGACCTTGATATATCACCTCTCGCCTACGATATAGGCGATTACAGAATGGTGTATATCCAGGCGAGCGAATTTGAAGACGCATACTTTGACGGCGACGCAAAAATCAGCTTTGCCTTTATAACCGAAAAGGAGAATATAAGCAATGAACAATAACGAAATTTTTAAATATGTTGACCACACAAGGCTTGCGGCAACCGCAACAGCGGAGGAAATCCGCACTCTCTGTAATGAAGCGGTAAAATACGGCACTGCCAGCGTATGCATTCCGCCATGTTATATTGAAACAGTGAAAAAGGAATTTCCTGACCTCAATATCTGCACTGTTATCGGGTTCCCCCTTGGCTACTGCACAACTGAAACAAAAATTTTTGAAACCAAGGATGCAGTCGAAAAGGGTGCAGATGAAATCGACATGGTTATAAATGTGTGCCATGTCAAAAACGGAGATTTTACGGCAGTTCTTGAAGAAATAAAGGCTGTCAAAGCTGCCTGCGGCGGAAAACTTCTTAAGGTTATAATCGAAGCCTGCTATCTCACCGACGAAGAGAAAATAAAGCTCTGCAAAATCGTAACTGAAGCAGGCGCAGAATACATCAAAACCTCAACAGGCTTCGGTTCGGGCGGCGCTACAACTGAAGATATTGTTCTTTTCAGGGAAAATATCGGTCCCGACGTTAAGATGAAAGCAGCAGGCGGCATTCGCACAAAAGAGGATATGGAAAAATTCATTGCGCTCGGCTGTTCCCGCATAGGCACAAGCGGAGCTGTAAAGGCTTTAAAGGAATAAGGAGGCAATATGTCTGAACGTGTATTTCTGATTGTTCTTGACAGCGTGGGTATCGGCGAGCAGCCTGACGCTCACGAATACGGCGACGAGGGCAGCAATACCCTCAAAGCCTGCTTTGATTCGGGAAAGCTCGATATCCCCAACATGAAAAAGCTGGGTATTTTCAATATTTACGGCAACTCCTACGGCGGCGCAGTTGAAGCACCCACGGCGAAATACGCACGGATGCGCGAGCTTTCAAAGGGCAAGGATACCACTACGGGACACTGGGAAATGATGGGTATAATAAGTGAAAAGCCCTTCCCTACCTATCCTGAAGGCTTTCCGCCTGAGGTTATCGCAGAATTTGAAGAAAAGACAGGCAGAAAGGTAATCTGCAATAAGCCTTATTCAGGCACACAGGTTATCGCCGACTACGGTGAGGAGCACGTGAAAACAGGTGCGCTTATCGTCTACACCTCGGCGGACAGCGTGTTTCAGATTGCCGCACACGAGGATATCGTTCCTGTCGATGAGCTGTACCGCTACTGTGAAATTGCCCGCGAAATGCTTAAAGGCGAGCACGGTGTAGGACGCGTAATTGCGCGTCCCTTTACGGGAACTCATCCCTTCACACGTACAAAGAACCGCCATGATTTCTCACTTGTGCCCACAAAGGAAACCACCCTCGACCGCATTTCCGCAAAAGATCTCACCTGCTATGGCGTAGGTAAAATCAATGATATTTTCGCAGGTGCAG
>JAFUNV010000169.1 GCA_017472865.1 Ruminiclostridium sp.
AAGGAAGCAGCGGAAATGTACATCAACTTTATGTGCGAACCCGATATCGCTTTCTCGAACATTGATTATATCTGCTATTCCACGCCTCACAGCGCGGCTTTTGAAATGCTGGATGAGGAAACGCAGAATGACCCTGTTTCATATCCCGACGAAGATTTTATTGCCGAAAATACAACGGTATTCGTAAATCTTTCAGATGAAGCCAGCAGGGAAATGCAGAATCTCTGGACGGAGATGAAATCCGCTGAAGATGAAAATGCAAATACGCTGTTTGTTCCTATTTTCTTACTTGTATGTATAGGAATTATAGTATTCGTTCTTGTGAGACGTTATATCAAGAGCAAAAAGGATATATTCTGATTATAAACTGCCTGCTGGATTTCAGCGGGCAGTATTTGTTTTTTTGTCAAAATTCACTTTATTATAAGAAAAAAGATTGACTTTATAATACTGAGTATGATATAATATATTATTAGTGTGATTTACACGTAAAACAATATGAAAGGTAAGAAAAACAATGAAAAAGATTGTAAAAGTATTTGCAGCAGCTGCTCTTGCAGTTTCTATGCTTGCAGGCTGCAGCCAGGGCGTAAAGCCCAATGAGGTTTTCAGCGTTGCTGACCTTAATAACAAGACCGTAGGTGTTCAGCTCGGCACAACAGGCGATATCTATGCCAGTGATATCGAAGGCGCAACTATCGAAAGATACAAGGCAGGTGCAGACGCAGTCCAGGCACTTAAGCAGGGCAAGGTTGATGCAGTTATCATTGATAACGAACCTGCTAAGGTCTTTGTTTCCAAGAATGACGACCTTATGATTCTCGAAGAGGAATTTGCAGTTGAGGAATACGCAATTGCTATCAAGAAGGGCAACACAGAGCTTACCGAAGCTATCAACGGCGCTCTTGCAGAGCTCAAGGCTGACGGCACACTCGACTCTATCACCGCAAACTGGATAGGTGATGAAGCAGGTATGCACCCCTACACAACTCCTGAAGGCACAGAGTACGCAAACGGTACACTTGTTATGGCTACAAATGCACAGTTCCCTCCCTATGAGCTTCTTGAAGGCACAGAGGTTGTAGGCTTTGACGCTGATATGATGAAGGCTGTGTGCGACAAGCTGGGTTATGAATTGAAGATTGAAAATATGGATTTCGATTCCATTATCGCTGCTGTTGATTCCGGCAAGGCTGACGTTGGCGCAGCAGGTATGACAGTTACAGAAGACCGTCTCAAGAATATTGATTTCTCTGAACCCTATACAACAGCAACACAGGTTATCATTGTAAGAAAGAACTGATAAAATATTACATAGAACGGAAGTGAAGCACAGTGGAGTTCTTTAACGAATTCAAAGAGTCCTTTTACGACAATTTTATAGCTCAGAACCGATGGCAGTATCTTGTCTCTGGTCTTGGAAATACGCTCCTCATAACAATTTTCTCGGTTTTGATGGGTATTATCCTCGGCTTTCTCATTGCCGTTATAAGGTCAACTCACGATAAAACGGGCAAGTTCCGTTTTCTCAACATACTTGCGAAAATTTACCTTACGGTTATAAGAGGTACACCTGTTGTAGTACAGCTTCTTATTATATATTTTGTAATTTTTGCTTCTGTTGATATTGATAAGATACTGGTTGCTGTGCTTGCTTTCGGTCTTAATTCAGCCGCTTATGTTGCGGAAATTCTCCGTTCAGGTATCATGTCCATTGATAACGGACAGTTTGAAGCCGGTTCCAGTCTCGGGCTCAGCTATTCGCAGACCATGATAAGTATAATTCTCCCGCAGGCGTTCAAGAATGTTCTTCCTGCGCTGGCAAATGAATTTATCGTGTTACTGAAGGAAACCTCCGTTTCCGGTTATATTGCTATTCAGGATCTCACCAAGGGCGGAGACACTATCCGAAGCCAGACCTACGAGCCTCTGCTTCCGCTTATTGCCGTGGCATTGATTTATCTCGTTATGGTTGTTGTGCTCACGCATCTTGTAACAAAGCTTGAAAGGAGATTGTCAAAGAATGATAAACGTTGAAAATCTTAATAAATCCTTTGATGACCTCCATATTCTCAAAGGCGTCAGTACAACCATTAAGAAGGGTGAGAAGGTTGTTATTGTAGGACCTTCAGGTTCCGGAAAGAGTACTTTTCTCCGTTGTATAAATCTTCTCGAAAAACCAACATCAGGTTCAATTTATTTTGAGGGCGCTGATATAACAAAGCTTCCTCAGAGGGACGTAAACCTTCTCCGTCGAAAGCTCGGAATGGTGTTCCAGCACTTCAACCTGTTTCCGCATCTTACAATCCGTAAGAATATTACTCTTGCACCTGTCAAGCATAAGCTTATGACACAGGAAGAGGCTGACTGTAAGGCTGAAGAGCTTCTTAAAAAGGTTGGACTTCTGGATAAGGCAGAGCAGTACCCGAACCAGCTTTCAGGCGGTCAGAAGCAGAGAATAGCTATTGCGCGTTCTCTTGCGATGAATCCTGAGGTCATGCTTTTTGACGAGCCTACCTCAGCTCTTGACCCCGAAATGGTAGGCGAGGTTCTTAACCTCATGAAGGAGCTGGCGGACGACGGCATGACAATGATAGTTGTTACCCACGAAATGGGTTTTGCACGCGAGGTTGCTTCAAGGGTGCTGTTTATGAATGACGGATATATTCTTGAAGATTCTGCTCCTGATGAATTTTTCAGTAACCCTAAGAACCCAAGACTTCAGGAGTTTTTATCAAAGGTGTTGTAATGAATTTAAGAATCGTAATTTCAAGGGATATTGCTGTGCGCAATGACGCTTATAAGGTCAGAAAAGCTGTTTTTGTGGAAGAGCAGGGCTTTGTCGATGAATTTGATGATATCGACGGTTTCGCTTATCATGTGGCAGTTTATGACGGGGAAAAAGTTATAGGCTGCGGTAGATTTTTTACCGAAGGCAATCCGTCAGAATACCATATAGGCAGAATTGCAGTGCTTTCCGAATATCGCGGAATGGATATAGGCACGGAAATTATGAACAGTATCGAAAAGTATTGTTCTGAAATGGGTGTAAAAGTTGTTGTACTTTCCGCGCAATGCCGTGCAAAGGGCTTTTATGAAAAGCTCGGTTATGAACAGCAGGGCGAGGAATATCTGGACGAGGGTTGTCCGCATATTCTTATGAGTAAAAAGCTTTAGAACTTAAAAGCCTGAGTTTAATGTCTCAGGCTTTTGTTATGTAAAAAAACAAAAAACACTCGGAATAAACCAAGTGTTTTTTGGTGCCGCTGATCGGACTTGAACCGATACGGTATTGCTACCAAGGGATTTTAAGTCCCTCGTGTCTGCCGATTCCACCACAGCGGCATATTTACTTTTTTTAACAGATATTATTATACACTATAAGTCATGATTTGTCAATACTTTTTTTGAAATAAATTTATTTTCTTTGTATTGATTATTTCCTTATTTTATGCTAAAATAATAAAAAATCCTTATTCTGAAAAGGAGAAAGTAATATGAATATTGAAAAAAATATCGCAAAGCTTATGGAATACTCACTTAACAGCGGACTAATCTTGCCTGAAGATGAAATCTTCACAAGAAATCGTCTTCTTGATTGTTTAGGACTTACTGAATGGAATAACACTGTCGCTGATGAAGGTGAAATGACCATTGATGAAATTTTGGACAATATCAACGACTATGCTGCTGAAAACGGGATTATAACTGGCACTAACGAAAGCCGCGACCTGTTCGACACCAAGGTGATGGGCGTGTTTACCGCTTTTCCGAGAGAGGTTATCAGAAAATTCAAGGCTGATTACGCCGTTTCACCCAGGCTTGCCACCGATAATTACTTTGATTGGAACAAAAAGACCAACTATGTCCGCGCAGGCAGAATTGCAAAGGATATGAAGTGGGTTTACAGTTCCGAATACGGTAATCTGGATATTACTATCAATCTCTCCAAGCCTGAGAAGGACCCACGTGATATTGCAGCAGCCAAGAATGCTAAATCTGCTGCATACCCGAAATGTCAGCTTTGTTTTGAAAATACAGGCTACGCAGGAAGAATAGGACACCCTGCGCGTCAGAATCTTATCCCTGTTCCTATGACTGTACATAACGAAGACTGGTGCTTCCAGTACTCGCCTTACGGATATTATAACGAACACTGTATTATCTTCAACTCAAAGCATATTCCTATGAAGATAGACGACGCTGTTTTTGGCAAGCTTTTTGATATTATTGAAACACTTCCGCACTATTTTGTAGGCTCGAATGCTGATTTACCTATTGTAGGCGGTTCAATCTTAAGCCATGAACATTTTCAGGGCGGAAATTACACCTTCGCTATGGAAACCGCACCTGTTGAGTATGAATTTACTCTTGCACAATTTCCTGAAGTAAAGGCAGGTATTGTAAAATGGCCCATGTCCGTTATCCGTCTGAACAGCGCTGACCGAGAACAGCTTGAAAAGGCATGCGCTCACATTTTAAGGGCGTGGCGTGCATACAGCGACGAAAGCGTCGGAATTTATTCACACAGCGCTGATACTCCTCACAATACAATCACACCCATTGCCAGAAAGAAGAACAATGGCTTTGAATGCGACCTTGTACTCCGCAATAACCGTACCGACGATGAACACCCCCTTGGTATTTTTCACCCTAACTCCACTCTTCACCATATTAAAAAGGAAAATATCGGTCTTATCGAGGTTATGGGACTTGCAGTTCTTCCAGCACGTCTTAAAAGTGAAATGGAGCTTCTGGCAGATACGCTGGTAAATAAGGGTGTAAGCTCAGTGAGGGATAACGAAGTTCTCGAAAAGCATGCTGACTGGGTTGAAGAGTTTGCGGCAAGAAACGAAATCACTGCTTACAACGTCAACGAGATAATTCAGAAGGAAATCGGCGCTGTTTTTGCACAGGTGCTTGAGGACGCAGGCGTTTTCAAACGAGATGAAGCAGGAATTGCCGCTTTCAGAAAGTTTGCAGTTTGCTTATAACAATAATCATGATGGTTATTGTAACGGTAAATGAACAAGCGGTTACTTAAATGATCCCCTTTTGTTAGATAGATTGGTATAATAGAAATATACCAAAATCAAATCTAACGAAAGGGGAAATTTTTATGCTTAAAGGGAAGCCAGACAAACTTAAGCCTGATGGTATTCTTCTGTTGAATGCAGACGTAAAGCTGTATAACAAAAGCGACCAAGATTTTTCTTAGTCGCTTTGCAGAAATTGTTTTAAATCCTTGTCTGACTTTTGGTGATCAGTTAATTTGCAATGAGGTGTTTTTTACTTGATTTTAGACTGAAGGATATTAAGAAGTTCGCCAAAACGCTGGAAGTGTACAACCTCACGCGCGCGAAGGAACTTAATTACATTGCTGACATCAGGGTCGTCGCACATACGTAGAATGTTGTCGTAAGTTGCACGTGCTTTCTGTTCCGCAGCCATATCTTCCATGATATCCGCGATAGGGTCAGCCTTGCTCTGGATAGTTGCCGCACTCCAGGGTACGCCTGCTGCGCTTGCGGGATATACGCCGTTCGCATGGTCTACATAGTAGTCGCCCACACCATAGCGGTCAAAGCTTTTTGCACCTTCGCCCTTTGTGAGCTGAGTTACAATGCTTCCTATCATTTCGAGATGGCCGAGTTCTTCTGTACCGATATCCGTCAGCAGGGCAATACCGCGTTTGTCCGTCTGTGCAAAACGCTGGGATAGGTAGCGGAGTGATGCACCAAGCTCGCCGTCAGGACCACCATACTGGCTGAGAATATAACTTGCCAGCTTCGGATTTTTGTTATTGATTTTGACAGGGAACTGTGTTCTTTTTTCAAAAATAAACATACCTTACACCATCCTTTCTGACGGCCAGCAGCCCACGAGCCAATCCCATTCGTCATCCTTGCCGCTGCTGCATGCTTTAAGAGGGTAGCAGCAGCTTTCAAAGGCATCACAGCACACCTTGAGCTGGCGGCAGGCCTCCTTGAACATTTCAAGCGCTCTGATATCATCAGGGTGAGTATCGAGGTAAAGCTGTAAATCTGTTACATAGAAGCTGGCTTCGCTTACGCTCTTCATAAGCTGGACACAGTTCTGTTTCATAGCGTTATTTTCCATCCCAGATCCCCCTTGTATATTCGTTTAACCCGATATCCAGCTCGGGGAAAATCGTACCCTGCTGAAGAGCTTTGGCGGGAGGATAAACCTTGCCTATGCGCTGAACAGGGATATAGGCATATCCCACGCGTGCATTGTAAGCGTCGGGATTGCACATATTGATCATTTCCTGTCGGTTCATAACCGTTCTCCTTTCGCGTGTTTTTACAGT
>JAFUNV010000170.1 GCA_017472865.1 Ruminiclostridium sp.
GAACCTCCTGTACACCGTCGCCGATTTCGATAACGGAAACGTCGAAGGTACCGCCGCCTAAGTCGTAAACAACAATCTTCTGTTCATTTTCCTTGTCAATACCGTAAGCAAGTGCAGCAGCTGTAGGCTCGTTGATAATTCTGTGAACCTTAAGACCTGCAATCTGACCTGCGTCCTTTGTAGCCTGACGCTGGGAGTCTGTGAAGTAAGCAGGAACTGTGATAACTGCGTCTGTAACTGTTTCACCAAGGTAAGCCTCTGCCTCGCTCTTTAACTTCTGGAGAATCATAGCAGAAATTTCCTGGGGAGTGTACTTCTTGCCGTCAATGTCAACCTTGTAGTCGGAGCCCATGTGACGCTTGATGGAGATGATTGTTCTGTCAGGGTTTGTAACAGCCTGGTTCTTTGCAAGCTGACCTACAAGACGCTCGCCATCCTTTGTGAATGCAACAACGGAAGGAGTAGTTCTGCTGCCTTCGCTGTTTGTGATTACAGTTGCTTCGCCGCCTTCGATAACGGATACGCAAGAGTTTGTTGTACCTAAGTCAATACCAATAATTTTTCCCATTTTAAAATTGCCTCCTTATTTTATATAGGTTGTTCATGAATAATCAATCCTCTGCCGAAGGCAGCACACCAATCATTCATTATTAATCATTAATTATTCATCAAAAACTGATGAAATCAGTTTTTACTGCGCTACTGTTACCATAGCAAATCTCAGAATTTTTGTTCCGATTTTGTAGCCGTTCTGGAATACCGAAACTATCTTTCCGCTTTCAAGGTCGCTTTCAACCTGCTGTACAGCCTGATGAACCGCGGGGTCGAAATCCTCGGTCTGAACCTTTTCAACGCCCAGCTTGTCGAGAGTTGCCATAAAGGAATCGTGAATCAGCTTCACGCCTTCCTTGTACTTCTCGTCAGAAGTCTCAGCCGCCAGCGCTCTTTCAAGGTTGTCAAGAACGGGTAAGAATTCGCCCGCAACCCTTGCGGTAATTTCGGGGGTAAGCTCTGTGCGTTCCTTTGCGGTGCGCTTGCGGTAGTTGTCATACTCTGCCATGTTGCGCATAAGCTGGTCCTTGAGCTTTGCAATCTCCTCGTCCTTGGGGTCGGTTTCGGGAGCAGTCTCCTCTGCGGAAATCTCCTCTGTTTCTGTTACTTCCTGTTCAAGCTCTTTTTCTTTCTTACTCAAGCTTTTTTGCCTCCTTTTCAATTGCGAGAGGTTCCGCCGCAGGCTGTTCAGCCGTAAGCATATCGGAAACCTTGCTCGAAAAATATTCTATATAAGGTATAATCTTTTTATAGTCAACTCTCAGCGGTCCTATAACCCCGAAGCTGCCCGCCTTTTCTCCGCCCTTCAGGAATGAACCCGTAATCATGCTGGAATTTGAAATGACGAAGGTGTCGTCCTCTTTTCCGAACATAACGCTGAGCCCCGAAAAGGTGTTGTCAAGAAACTGTGCGAAATCGTTTCTTCTCCTGAGCACCGCGGCAATTTCCGTACCTTTGAGCTCGGGACAGGCAATGAGGTTTTCCTCACCTTCGATTTTCACCTTCTCGTTAAGCATCTCTGCCGATAAATCCGCAATACCTTTTAAAAGCGGTGACAGTGACATAACGTAGCTGCCCAGCGCGGCGGAAATACCTTTTATAAACTCCTCGGACACATTTTCAAGGTTGACGCCCTTTAAATTATCCTCAGCGAATTTCTGGAACACCTGCATCTGTTCGTCAGTAAGGTCGAAGGACAGACGGCACACGCGGTTCTTGATATTGCCTGCGGAGGTAATCATCAGCAGCACATACATTCTGTGTCCCGTGGGTATTACCTCAACCTTTGTGATAACCGAAAACTTATTGGCTTCATTTGTGGAAACAATGGCGCATTTTGTAAACTCCGCCAGAGCCTTTGAAGCGTTTTCGATAATCACATCGTCGGTTTCGTTGCTGTAACTGTCAAAGATACCGTCAATTGCGGTCTTTTCCTCGTCGGAAAGCTCATAGGCTCCCGATAAACGCTCAATGTAAAGCCTCAGCCCCTTGTAGGTGGGAACTCTGCCCGCCGAGGTGTGGGGGTGTTCGAGATAGCCCTGCTGTTCCAGCGACGCCATCTCATTTCTTATGGTAGCGGAGGAAACCTGAATATCAAGAAGCTGCTGGATAGCTTTTGAGCCGATAGGCTCGCCTGTTCTGATGAACTCGTCAACTATGATGTCGAGTATTTTAAGCGCTCTGCTTTCCATCCCTTTCACCGTTTCCTTCCGTGACCGTTTTAGCAGTCTGGTTCTTTGAGTGTTAGCACTCTTTGACTTTGAGTGCTAAATACAATTTATCACTTTTTTGCTGAAATGTCAATACCTTTTTTAAAAATTTTTCTCATCACTATATAATATTGGCAGTTTCTGCACTATTTATATTAGAAAATAATATGTGAGGCAGCCTGTACCACGGGCACGCTTTATGCAACTTATACAAAAACATTACCCTTTTTGCTTGCAATTTGACGATTGATTAATCGTTTACAATATGTTATAATGAAAAACATAGTGATGTAAACGTATTCATTGCTTAATAACTTAATTGAATACATTGCACAGGTGAAGAAAGGATTGGTTTAATCTTATGAAAATGAAGAGAATTGCTGCTGCGGCTCTTGCCGCTTGCACTGTCCTGGGTGTTTCCGCCTGTGGAAATACGACCAGAGACCCCGGCACCGGCTCAACAACCCCTGCGGATACAACCACAACCACTGCAGGTATGCAGAATGCAGACTTTGAAGAAGCAGAAGTAGTTGAAATTGACGAAAATCAGGAAACAGGCACTATCAAAATTCTTATCTACTACGATTTAGTAACACAGGACGCTGACCTGGTTGACTTATTTGAAACACGCTACGGCGGTTCTGTTGAACAGGAAATCTGCGGAAGCGGTGCAGGTTACTTTGAAAAGCTCGGTACTCTTGTAGCTTCCGACCTCTCCCCCGATATCGTTCGTTACGAGTGGATGTCCTTCCCCCACGGTATCTCCAGAAATATGTACACTCCCGTTGACAGCTACATAGATTTAGAGAGCGATTTATGGATAGACATGAAGGAAATTGCTGACCAGTTCGTATACAACGGCAAGCACTTCTATGTTCCTTACAGAATTTCCTCCAACTTCGCACTCAACTACAACAGAGTTGTTCTTGATGAATACGGACTTCAGGACCCCATGGAGCTTTACCACAACGGCACATGGACATGGACAGCCTTCAAGGATTTAATCACAGAATGGTGCAATATTGACGATACACACATCGGCTACACAGGCGTAAGCGCAATGAGCTTCGTTTCCACAACAGGTACAAAGCTTATCGAAGTAAAGGACACCGAAATCATCAACAACTTAAAGAGCGAAAACGTTCAGAGAGCTATGGAATTTGTTGAAGATTTATGCCGTCAGGGTCTTACAGGCGAAGGCTATGTTGACCCCGGCCAGGCTTTCACAGACGGCAAGCTCCTCTTCCTCGGCATGGAGCCTACATGGACATACGGCGCTGCTGCTGAATCCCTCTACAAGAACAATGTTGAATACGACATGGCGTTCGTTCCCTTCCCCAAAGATGACAACGCTGACAAGTACTACCTCGCTTACGACTCCTTCGGATATATGATTCCTTCCGGTTCCAAGAATGTAAAGGGTGCTGTTGACTGGATTACATTATGCCGTACAGAAGAAACCGACCCCGAGAACGTAGCAGAAGCAAAGGCTAATGCTACCGACTCCTCCACAAAGTACTATCCTAAATGTGCAGAGTGCAAATACAGCTTCGTTGAAAACGAAACCGAAGACCTCGACACCTGCCCCGAATGTAATACAGCAAGAAGAGTTAAGTTCAACGCTTACTACACAGAAGAACAGTATGAAGTATTACTTGACCTCACAACTCCTTCCAGAGGCAAGTTCTCCTTCCTCTTCGACAACTGCAGGGGCTTTAACTCCGACCTCGGCAATATCTTTGAAGGTATGGGCGAAGCTTCCCTCATGGACGGTCCTATCTTCTATGATATGTCCTTCACACAGCTCAGAGAAGAAAACTACAACATGGTTGAATCCATTCTCAACGAATACAGAGACAGAATGGCTCAGGGCTAATGCGGCGAGCCGCGGCAAGCGTGACGCTTGACCCAATTCCGACTTGCGATAAACAAGTGATTGTCAACACTTTGCCTGCAAGTCGGGTTAAAAACAATTTGTACCGCCTTTTGAAAACTCAGTTCTGACGGCGGACAGACAACTTAATCTGATTAACGGCGGCGCCCAGCAGGGCGCCGTTTGTTTTTGGCTTTATATCCTGTTTAATATTTTTAGTGTTTATATGCAGATTCCGCACCCTTCGGGTGCGGAACGTCGGGGAATCCTTCCCCGACACCCCTTATGCTTTTCGCAAAGCGAAAAGCAATCCGCGGCTGCGCCGCGGTCCGCGCGCCGTCGGCGCGCTCTCATTGCACACAAAAACGGCGGAAACCTCATCGGGTCTCCGCCGTCAATCTTCATATCAATCCCAGTCCCAACCATAAAAGGCGAAATACGGATGCAACGCCTCGCGAAAAAAACAGCGGGCTCAGCACAACTGCCGAACCCGCCGTCAATCTTCATATCAATCCCAATCCCGACCATAAAAGGCGGAACCTGGATGCAACGCCTCGCGTTGCTTATTCTACGCGGCCTGCTCTGCCTGTTTCCTTGAGGATAACGTCGTGAGAACCGCCCTCAACAATACTTGTAGAGGAAACGAGAGTAATCTTTGCGTTCTTCTGGAAATCAGGAATGTTAAGACAACCGCAGTTGCACATTGTGGAGCGAACCTTGGAAAGAGAAAGACCAACGTTGTCCTTGAGCGAGCCTGCGTAAGGAACGTAGCTGTCAACGCCTTCCTCAAAGGAGAGCTTCTTGTCGCCGCCCATGTCATATCTCTGCCAGTTTCTTGCTCTGTTGGAACCTTCGCCCCAGTATTCCTTAACGTATGTACCGTTGAGCATGAGCTTGTTTGTGGGGGATTCGTCAAAGCGGGAGAAATAACGTCCCAGCATGAGAAAGTCTGCACCCATTGCAAGAGCAAGGGTCATGTGATAGTCATGTACAATACCGCCGTCGGAGCATACAGGAATATAAATACCGGTTTCTTCAAAGTAACGGTCACGCTCTGCACAAACGTCAATAAGCGCGGTAGCCTGTCCGCGGCCGATACCCTTCTGCTCTCTTGTGATACAGATAGAACCGCCGCCGATACCTACCTTGATGAAGTCAGCACCGCAGTCTGCAAGGAAGCGGAAGCCTTCGCCGTCAACAACG
Organism: Ruminiclostridium sp.; assembly: GCA_017472865.1. Classification (GTDB taxonomy): domain Bacteria; phylum Bacillota; class Clostridia; order Oscillospirales; family Ruminococcaceae; genus Ruminiclostridium_E. The sequence continues at coordinate 5,338 of JAFUNV010000170.1, forward strand.
TTGCCTGCGCCTACCTTAACGGTGTCGCCGTAGTTCTTTCTTATCCAGTCGATTGTAAGCTTCTGCCATTCGCTGTAACCTTCGGAGCTGTCGATACAGAGAACGTCAGCGCCTGCCTCGATTAAAGCGGGAACACGCTCAGCATAGTCACGGGTATTGATACCTGCGCCTACAACATAGCGCTTCTGGGAATCGAGAAGCTCGTTCTTGTTTTCCTTGTGGCTGTCATAGTCCTTGCGGAATACAAAGTAAAGAAGCTTGCCGTCCTTGTCAAGGATAGGAAGGGAATTGAGCTTGTGGTCCCAGATAATATCGTTAGCTTCCTTGAGTGTTGTCTCAGCGGGAGCAGTAATAAGCTTTTCAAGGGGAGTCATGAATGTGGAAACCTTAGTAGCAGTATCCATTCTTGAAACTCTGTAATCTCTGCCGGTAACGATACCGAGAAGCTTTGAGTCAGGTGTACCGTCCTCGGTAACAGCCATGGTGGAATGACCTGTCTTTGCCTTGAGCGCAAGTACGTCTGCAAGGGTCATGTCGGGAGCAAGGTTGGAGTCGCTCTTTACATAGCCTGCCTTGTAAGCCTTTACACGTGCAACCATAGCGGCTTCGTCCTCAACACTCTGGGAGCCGTAGATAAAGGAAATACCGCCCTCCTTAGCGAGAGCAACAGCCATCTTTTCGCCCGATACGGACTGCATGATAGCGGAAACCATAGGAATATTCATAGAAATTGCGCTTTCCTCGCCCTTTCTGAACTTTACAAGGGGAGTTTTAAGCGAAACATTAGCGGGGATACACTCGGCGGAAGAATAGCCGGGAACAAGAAGATATTCACCAAAGGTGTGTGATGGTTCGGGGTAAATATAAGCCATATTTTTATCCTTCTTTCTATAAAATTTGAAAAAAATGATATTAAATTATATTAAATCAATTATACCTTTTCAGAGCCATAAAGTCAACAGTTTTTTTGTAAATTTTATTTATTCCGACCTGTTGAGATTTGGTAAAATTTTGCGCAGTCGCATTAAAGCGGAATAACATTACCTATAGTAAAGCTATGGTAAGCATAAATCAGACGTGAAAGAAAAAAACGGATAAAATTTTAATGTTGCAATTAAAATAAAAATATGGTATACTGAATAATGTATATCAAAACCCTTTTGTGACAGGAGAAAACCATGAAGCTTATATATGCAGTTGTAAATAACGACGACTCCCACGCAGTTTCCACAAATCTCACCAAAAACGGCTTCTTCGCCACCAAGCTCGCTTCAACAGGCGGCTTCCTCATGGCGGGAAATACTACCTTTTTAATATGCTGTGAAAACGACGATGTGGACAGAGCTATCGAAGTAATAAAAACCCATTCCAGAAAGCGCACCCAGTATATCCCCAGCGCCGCTTCCTTCAGCGGCGACGCTATGCCTGTGAATTACCCCACCGAGGTAAGCGTAGGCGGCGCTACTATCTTCGTTACGGATATCGAGCGCTTTGAGAAGCTGTAATGAAATTATACGGAAAGCAGAACGCCGCTGAAAAGCTCAGCCTCTTCATGTCCTCGGGACGTATGCCCCACGCCATAATGTTTACGGGCGACGAGGGTGCAGGCAAGCGTACCATGGCTGATTATGCCGCCATGCTCATGCTCTGCACAAGGGGTCAGAGCACCCCCTGCATGACCTGCAACGAGTGCGGAAGAATTGAAGCCCATATCCACCCCGACGTTGTATATCCTCTTCAGAAAATGACGGGCGGAAAGTACAATGTAGACGATATGGTAAGATTTATCACGAGCTGCAACACCCTGCCCAACGATTCACCCTTCCGTGTGGCAATCTTTGAAAATGCGGATACAATGAACCTGTCCTGCCAGAACGCCCTTCTTAAATTCATCGAGGAGCCTCTGCGCTTCAACCGCTTTGTCTTCACGGTTTCGGACAAGGGCCGCATACTGGAAACAATTTTTTCGCGTGTTGCGGAAATAAAGATAGCTCCCGCAGAAATAAAGGAATGTACCGCCGCCCTGACAGAGCGTGGTATTGCCCCCGATGAAGCGGAAAAGCTCTCCCGCACCTTCGGCGGAAATATCGGAAAATGCCTTACCGCCCACGAAAATGAGGGCGCTCTCACTTTACTGAAAATTTCGGAGAAAATCGCCCTTGCCGCCGCCAACAACCGTGAATACGACTGCATGGCGGGACTCTGCAAGGCGAAAAACCGCGAGGAACTGGGCGTAATTCTGAAAAACCTTACGGATATCTTCGGCAACGCCGCCGCTGTCCGTGCAGGCGGCAGACCCTACGGCTGTTTTTCTTCGGAAACCGAGGAAATTTCACGGCTGCTGTCCTTGAAAAAGGCGTCCGTGCTGTATGATACGGCGCTGGGAATGCTCCGCGAAATCGACTTCAATCCCAATGTCCAGCTTGCCGCCGCGGCCTGCTGTGCAAAAATGTTTGACGCGGCTGAAAATGCAGAGAAATAAGAAAGGAGCGTCATGAAAATGACTGAAATAATAGGAATCCGCTTCAAGGAGGTGGGTAAGGTCTACTACTTCTCACCCAACAAGACAAAATTCAGCGCAGGCGATAAGGTTATCGTAGAAACCGCAAGAGGCGTTGAATGCGGCGAGGTAGTTATTGCCAACCGCAAGGTGGAGGATGAAAACGTAGTACAGCCCCTGAAGCCCATAATCCGCAAGGCAACCGAAAACGACCTTCGTATCCTCGGCGAAAACAAGAAAAAGGAAGAGGATATCATGAAGGTTTTCGTAAAGAAAATCGAAGAGCATAAGCTCAGCATGAAGGCTATCGACGTGGAATACACCTTTGACGGCAGCAAGATTCTTTTCTATTTCACCGCCGAAAGCCGTGTTGACTTCCGCGAAATCGTAAAGGATTTAGCCGCAATCTACCGCACCCGTATCGAGCTCCGCCAGATAGGCGTAAGAGATGAAGCGAAGATGCTGGGCGGACTCGGTATCTGCGGCCGCCCCTTCTGCTGTTCAAGCTTTTTAGGCGAGTTCCAGCCTGTTTCAATCAAAATGGCAAAGGAACAGTCCCTCTCCCTTAACCCGACAAAAATCTCAGGCACCTGCGGCAGACTTATGTGCTGTCTCAAATACGAGCAGGACTGCTACGAGGATTTACTGAAAATCACTCCCAAAATCGACGCATACGTTGAAACTGCCGAGGGCAGAGGCGTGGTTGTGGACAGCAATATCCTTACAGGCGTGCTCAAGGTACGTCTGGATAAGAAGCAGGACGCACCGCCCATAGCTGTAAAGCGTGATGAGGTGAAGGTCCTGAAGGACGCTAAAATCAGGGTCAACCGCGATGAAATCGCTGCATTAAAAGGGCTGGAGGATTAAATTCCGCGCCTGCGGCGCGGAACGCAGGGAGATTTCATCCCCCTGCACCCCCTTTCTGCTTTTCGCTGCGCGAAAAGCAGTTCCGCGCCTGCGGCGCGGATACGCGCGCCCTGCGGGCGCGCTCTTATTCATCACACAAGTAAGCCTACCCTAACGAAATTTACAACTTTTTTATGAAAAAAAGCCTTGATTTTAATAAAAATCTTTAAATTTCCTCTTGAATTTTTATTTTGTATTTGATATAATAAGGTCAAGGATAAAACCTATCCGAAAATTTTTCAAGGAGGACGACAACCATGGCTTATAAAATTACTGACGCTTGCATCGCTTGCGGTGCTTGTGCTGACGGATGCCCCGTAGACGCTATCAAGGACGGCGATATCTACACAATCGACGCTGATACATGCATCGACTGCGGCGCTTGCGCTGACGCTTGCCCCGTAGGAGCTCCCCAGGCTGAATAATCAGTGAATACATAAAAACCCGGCAGTCAAAGCTGCCGGGTTTTTGTTTTATACGTGTGAAAGCTCTTCCACACGCCGCGTTATGTCCTTTATCTGCTCTTCAAGTACGGGAATACGGCGGGCAAAGTTATTATGCTCCGCCACCCGCTTTTCAAGCTGCTCCAGACGGTAGGCTGTAAGCTTGGAGCTTACAAGTATACCGCCCAGCGACCCGCCGAGAGTACCGATAAGACTTATAACCGCAATTAAAATATCACTGTCCATTTACGCCTCCGTTACCGTTTCATTTACCTGTGTCAGCGTCTGCGACTCATAGGTCAGTCCCACTGCTGCGTTGTATTCCGCCTCCGATAAAAACGGTAATGCACAATCATTCTCCGATATTTCGGAAGAATAGTTACCAGTCGATGTGCTTTTTCTTTTTACAAAGAGACGCCCCACTGCATACCCGTAAGGAAAATACTTGCTTATGGTAGATGCTTCGTATGTTCCCGGAGGATAAATCTTGTCCCAAACAAACGTAACCCCGCAGTCGTTGTCATAAACATTCAGATTGTAACCGTATGTTGTGGTGGATTCTCCGCCGTCTTCGGTAGCTGTTTTGAATGCAAGCCGGTATTTGTTATAGCTTGTGTCCAACTCGGTTGGCTCTACATGAAAACCTGCACAATAGTAATTCGGCGAAGTTTTAAGAACACCCATTTCTTTGAACAGCATACTTCCGTACACAGGGATATCTGGGAAATCCGCCGCCGACTTATTTGAAATTTCCGATATGCTGACACCGTTGGGAGCTTCTGAACCTTTCTTGTAACTTATTATGCCCTGTATTATAATCTGATTATCGGGACCTGTGTAACCTATACGGTTTCCATCAATATACTCAGTCTGGGTGTATTCATGTACAAGAAAAGCCGAGTCAGACTCGCGGATAATCACTGCATTTTCAATTGTGACGCCCACTGCTTTCAGTTTATTGTTCTCGTCCAGAATAATGGTTTTATAATCAATATCTGCACATATTTCATCAGAGGAATTTATAATTATACCGTCACCCGCAGTATAGCTTGCGCCCGAGCCGCCCGCTGTTCCGCCGTTTGCGGTCAGCTTGCCCTTTATGGTGAGATTTCCTTTGTTGTCCAGCTCCAGCGCATTTTCTCTGCTTGTGCCTCCTGTGCCGCAGCCTACAACAAACAGATAATCGTCACCCTTCGGCACATTATAAATACCGATAGCCGTCTGCGCCTTACCCTGAGCTTGGGTGCCTACTCCCCCTGCATGAGAGCCGTAGCCGTAAGCACGCGCAGCATAACCCTCGGCGTGGGAATAATCTCCTACGGAATAGCTGCTTGCGCCCTCTGCGTGTGAGGCGATACCATCTGTGCTGCAGTACAGACCCTCGCTGTGGGAGTAATCTCCGTCAGTCGACGTATTGCTGCCCTCTGTATGTGAAGCCTTACCCCGTGCGATACTCAGATTACCCTCTGCGTGGGACTGAGCACCCAGGGCATGACTGTCATAGCCCTCGCTGTGGGAATAATCACCATGCTCTCCCACATGATAAATAGTATAATTCAGATAATCGTTGAAGACTTCCGCGTTTTTTGCCTCATTCACAAAAACCCCGACGCCCGTTGCCGCTTCCACCGCTTCAATCTTCTTTTCAAGCTGTGACGAAACCGCAACAGGCTCATGTGTTAAATAATCTTCAGTTATCTCCGACCCTTCCGTTTCATCGGGAAAGCCGTCGGAAAGCTGTGCCGCCGCACATTCCAGCCTGTGGAAATTACGGTAGCACCACTCGCTCCTTGTGACCAGTCCCACAACGCTGCCTCTCTGGTCTATATCTCCCCCGCTGCAGCGCATTACGTCGCCAACGTCGAGAGCCGCGTCACCGTAAATCTCCGCCGTGATACCTCTCTGCTTGAATCCGTCAATGTAGGAAAGCCACGCCCTGTTTATTTCGTCGCATTCCGCCATAGTCTTCTTGATTAAAAGCGGATTTTTCTCCAGGGTGTACACTGCCCTTGCCGCCTGCTCGTCTGATTGAGTGATTTCCGAACGGTAAATCTTACGCTTGTCGCCGCAGTAGGCGCTGATTTCCGCAATCCACGCACGGGTGTCGGTGGAATATATACTGTTGCGCTCGGAGCTGTCCAACAGCTTCTGGGTAATTATTTCCGTGCTGTCTTCCTCGTCCACGTCATACCTTGCGGAAATAATTTTAAGCCTGCCCAGACGGTCGATAACCGCATATCCGCAGAGCAGTGCCGCGCACCATTCGATAATGTCGCGGTAGCTCTGAATCTGCGGCGATGTTGCCGTAACAATTACCTCGCGGTTTGGCAGCTTGTCATGAATGCCGCCGTATACAACACCGCAGATATTGCAGGCGTGGCTGAGAAAGCCCTCCGCCGTGGCCTCCATCTCTCTTATGCTCTGACTTATGGTACAGTCAAAAAGTATGCCGTAATCATAAGCCGTAAGGGTTACGGTATCTCTTCTTCTCTTCACCGTCTGCCCGTCCGCTAAGAATATACCCATCGGTATGTCATACGCCGAATCAACTGCGCTGTCCACGCTGTAATAAACCTTAATCTCCGCCCCCGAAAAATCATGACTGAGGGCGTCATCGTCAAAAAATCCCAGCTTCAGCACCCCGAGATTAAATGTGCCTATGCGGTATTCCCGGCAAAGCTCGTGAGTGATTTTAAGGGAGTTCTTTACAATATCCGCGTCCGAAAGCTCCAGCACCGTGCCGTCCTTCAGAGTGACATCAACCTTTACGCTGTCCGTCAGAACAGGCTCTTTCAGTATTTCTGGATAAATTTCGCTTACTTCATACATAAAACCCCTCCTTAATACTCAACAAGCGTACAGCTTATCTCCCACCAGCTTTTCTTTTCATCTCCGTCCTGTTCCTGATAGAACACGCTTTTCAGGTTTTCGGCATACATTATACAAGTTACACACCTGCCGTATGCAGGGTCAAGCAGGGATACCGAAAGCTGTTCATCTTCAAGGCTGGTATGAAGTGGAATTGCATCGCTGCCGCTGAGTCTCCATTTTACATGACAGGTATGCACCGCCTGGCGTATTCTCCTGCGGTGCATCTCTCCTGTTTCGTCCGAGCGGTAGGTGTCCGTGCTGTTGATATCGTTTGTTTCCACGGAATAATAATAAGGAACGGGCAGCTCAACACTGCCTATCTTCAAAAAATACATAGTTCAAGTCTCTCCTTAGCTTCTGCCGTTTGTAATTCTGCCGCGTGAGTAGTTGTAAAGCCCCACCGCTTCTCCTATCTTCTCTCCGTCCAGCTCCACCGTTGTGTGTATCTCGATGGGCGAAGCTTCCTTTCCGCCGCTTTCGGCTTTACCGCCGCCGACCGCTTCAATAAGCGTATCTCCGCTCCTCAGAGTAAGCACCGAAGCCGCCGCCCCCGAAACACTTGGGATATTCGCTGAAAGCTGCGGCACTTCTGCCCCTGTATAAGGAAGCTCTGCCTGTTTCGCATAGCTTTTTGTGAAAACCTCCTGCGAGCTTTGCTCAACGCTTACCTTCACAAGGTCTGAAGCGGCGGACTGCGCCAGAGCAACAGTATTTTCAAGGGTGCGGTTCACCGCGGCAAGCTTCTGCTGAAAATCCTCCGTCTGCGCGGTGATTATTACATTCAGCTGTTCAACCGTCATTTTTTACTCCTTTCTTCCGAAAGCCTCGGCGGGTGTCCTGGGGAACTGCCGCGGAGCGTTGACCGCAGTACGGCAGAGCGCGCCTATATTGAACGCCAGCAGCTCATTCCTGCGGTACGAATCTTCAAGGCGTTTTCTTTCAAGGGCGCTCCTCTCCGCGATAATTTCCTCAGTTTCACCTGCCGTAAGCTCCCAGAGTATACGGATATCGTCAATATAACCGACGGCGCGGCGGCGCAGGCGCATTACAAGCTCTGTTCCTGTTTCGCCTCTCCGCCGCAGTCGAAAAAACCCGAACGCTCCATGGTATCGGCGATGATATTGTTGAGACTGCGTAAGCTGCCGCCCTCGCTGATATAGTCATCGAAAAGCATATAAACGCCCTCGCGGGTGATATCGGGCATAAAGCCCTCAATAAGCGCCAGCAGGAATTCCGTAACCGTCTTTACCTGGTCAAGTCTTTTCATTCCTTCGTAAACCGAACAGCCCAGCCTTTCCTCAAGCCTTACCGCCGCACCTGCCGTAAGGCGGAGCATATAGCTTTTTCCGCCGATTGTAAGAGTGTAAAAGGGTATTTTTTCCGTCATGTCATATTCCTCCGTTTAATTATTCTGTCAGTACGTCAAGGCTGTGGATAAGCTTTGAATCGGGGATTGACGTAATTGTAAATTCCATGACCCCGTCGGGGTTCATGCTCTTGATTTTGGTGCTCACCTGACCCGACCAGGCGAAATAAGTACCGTCGGGGAATTCCAGCTTCTGAGAAACGCTTGTCCCCGCACATTCTATGGCTCTTGCCGTCTTGTACGCCGCCGCCACCTGACCCGAAGCGTTCAGGTTGGTTTCGTCGCTGTTGTAGTAAAAACCGAAGGTAAGCTCGTCGTACTTGTAAAGCCCTGCAATATAGCGGTGCGCCGTGTCGAGGAGGTTTGTAATCTCCTTCTTTTCGCGCATACCGCCCATATCGGGTGTGGATTTCAGCCCGTAAAGCTGCATACCGTTAAGGTAATATTTTGTTCCGCTTGTAATAAGCTCCATTTTTTAACTCCTTTCCCTGTCTATAAGGCGAGAATACGCCCCTCTGCTTCATCTATCCCGCAGGTGAAGCGCATACATTTTCTGGGCTTTCTTTCGTTGTAGATTCCCTCAGAAAAGCTCCGTCGCAGACCCGCCGCTGTGAGAATACCGCTGACCTTTGCCGCAAGCTCTTCTGTTTCCTGTACGGTTTTATGGTAAACGTCAAGCTGAACCGTAATGCGGCTCACCCTTTCACTGCCCGAAATAATAATCTCCGCCTCGTTCTCCGTCTCGCTGAGAATAATCACGGGCGGATAAAAATCCCTTTCGGAAAAAGACAGCTCAACGTTGGCCGTCTTACCCAGAAGCCCTGCTATAAATGGCTTTATATCCGTCATAAAAGCTCCTTTCTGAAAATATCCGCCGCCTGCCTTTTAGCTTCCGCTATGCCCTTTGAAAGGTAAGGCTTAGGTCTTTTCCTGCCTGCGCCCAACTCAACCTCTGCCGCATATTCCACGTCGGTGTAGATTTTCGCCGTTCTGCCCTCCATGCCTACGGTAATGCTGTTTTTAAGCCGTCCTGTTTTTACGGGGCAGTTTTTCCTTGCCGCGGAAAAGGCGGCCTCTGCTGTCCTGAGAACCGCCCTCTTTACTGAATTTTCGGAAAATTTTATCATCTTATCACCGCCACCGCCGAAATGTGGTCGGAATAATATTTTATCTCCGTTACCTCCCAGAAAAGTCCGTTGCCTTTCAGCTTCAGAAGGCTGCCGCAGCTAACCCCCGCGTCGGGTCGCATTATAAGCTTTACGCTTCTTCTGACAGCCCTTCCGCCGTGACCCTTGTCCAGTTCTTTGGTTACAGGGCGGATATCCGCATAGACAAAGCCTAAAAGCATAGGTGTTGTTTCACTGCCAACATAAGTACCTTTGGTGTTTATTGTCTCGTAAACATCAACCTTTTCAAGCCTGTTCTGTACCAGCTGCATGAATTACTCCCACCTTTCTGGGGTAATTCTTAAGCCTTAAAGCCATGTCGGCAGGTAAACCGTCAATAAACTCCGAGGTAATTTCTCCCTCGCTTCTCTTTTTTTCTCCCTCCGTACCCCATCGGTTGAAATAAATAAGGGCAAGCTCTGCCTGAACGTCAATAAGCTGCTCAGGAACGGTACTCCGCCCCGTAATATCGAGAATAGTGTTTTCTGCCCTTAAAATAAGAGCGCCGACCTTGTTTTCGTCAAGGTCGGCGCCTTCGGGCAGACGGAGCAAGAAAAGCTCCGTTGCCGTATAGCTCATATAATTTCCTCTCTCTTTGTCTTTATATTACGCTGTGATGATTGCGGAAGCGCCTACGCACTTGCCGTCGCTGTTTCTGAGCGCAACGCATACCTTGCTGCCTGCTGCCGCTGTAACCGCACCGTCTGCAGGAAGAACTGCCCATGCGGAAATATCAGCGCCGAGCTTGGGAGCAGAAACGGAAGTACCTGTCTTATAAACTGCCGTACAGCCGTTCTTTGCGCTTGTAACGGAGAGGTTGATTGTGCCTTCCTCGCCTGCTGTCATAAGCGCTTCTACCGTTTCAGCCACGCCGTACTGAACGGATACCGCAGACTTCTTCTTGTCGAACACGAAAATGTCATGATATAAAAGACCTTCCACCAGGTGACCGGCGATACCGGGCGGGTCGCGGTGAATCTTGTATTCCTGAAGCTTTACGGGTGCGGGCGCGCACATGGGGTGAGTGATGATAAAGGAAACACCTGTGGGGAGTCTTCTCTTGGGCACCGCAATAATTGCAACACCGTCGCAGTCGCCTACCATACCCTTGAAAATAATTCTGTCCTGAGCAATTTCAGTTGCCTTTGTGAAATGCACGGTATCCTGCTTTAAAAGCTCGATGAAAGCATTGGAGCAGAATGCGACACGGTTTTCAACGGGGAATTCCTCGTCGGTGATAGCTGTGTTAGCCGCTACAAAAGCAGTGTAAGCGGTATCTGCGGTAAGCTCGCCGTAGTTCTTTGTACCTGCGTTTTCCGCAAGCTTTTCGAAACGGTAGCGGTCGATTTCGGGAATAATAACCTGTTCAATCTGACGCTGGAGAGCCTTTCCTGCGTTTCTTACGCCCTCGGGAGAATCCGCTTCAAAGGTCTTGTCGATAGTAAAGGTGAACGCCTTCTGCTGTGTCATCTTCATTTCCTGAGTAGTGTCCTGAAGCTCAACGGGAGTGCCGTATCTCTGCATACCGCCGTCGGGGTTGTAGTCGTTAAGGGGTGCGGTATCCATAGAGAATACGGTAACTGTCTGTGCGTTGCCGAAGGATACATCATTGTTTACACCTGCTGTGGAGAGAAGGCCCTTTCTGATAACCTCGTCCACCTGTGTTGAGTACTTTTCTGCTAAATTGATTGCCATAATTTTAAATTCCTTTCCCTTTTATGTCTGATTGCGTACGGCTTACATACAAAGCCCGTCTAAAAATGCGTCGCTGCCTGCGCTTGTGGAGCGCTTGGGAGCTGTACCTCTGATGCGGTCGTTTACCGCAGTGCTCACTGCCTGGCTGAAAGCCTCTCTGAGTCCCTGAATGCTCTTTTCGCATTCTTCGGGAGACGAAAGATTCACACAAGGCGCAAGACTGCGGGGGAGCTTATACTCTGCGAGCTTTTCCAGAGCCTCTGCCGCAAGTTCGCGTCTGGAAACAGCCGCTTCTCTTTCAGCAAGAGACTTTTCAAGCTGCTGCTTCTGGTAAGCAGCCTTCTGCTGTGCGTCCATCTTTGCCAGCTTTTCCGCTTCAGCAAGCTTCTGCTGCCATTCCTGTCTCTCCCTGCCCATAAGCTCGTCAACCTGTTCTCTGGTGAAAAGCTGCTCTGCCTCTGCCTTTTCAGGCTTTTCCGCTTCTGCGGAATTCTTTTTGATTTCTTCCATGTTTTCTTTCCTTTCTGAAAAAATATTATTGCAAGGCTGTGAAAAATCCGCCCACTGAATTTTTCTCAAAGGCTGCACCAAACAATTATTGCCATACGATTACGTAGTAGATTTTTCGTCAGACGATACAAAAAGCACAGTCAATACTTTGTGTATTGGCGAGCATTTTTGTGAAGTATGGCGGAAAAGATACAAGCAAGCGTGTGGCAAAGGCGTCAGCCGTTAATTGTGTGGTGTCGCCTTATCCTTACAGCATACATCATAACAACTTATTCAGTGACATTCAATGTCCTGCCTGTGACAAAGGGTGACAACTTTTTAAGTGAAGAGATAAGAGTGAAAAGTGAAGAGTTGTGGTGTTGGCTTCGCCAACGGATTTGAATATAATTTATACGTTATTTCTTTATATTGTGTTTTCTGAATTTATAGTGTCTGTGCAGATTTCCGCGCTTACCGCGCGGAACGTCAGGGGCTCCGCCCCCGACACCCCCACGGCGGCTCCGCCGCCTGTTCTGTGCCCTGCGGGCACAGAGTCGCGCGCCTTCGGCGCGCTCTGAACATAAAATTACCCAATTTTCCACCCTTTTTGACATCAAAATTCTTGCTTTATGGATATGGACAAAAGCGCATAAAGAGCGTAAAATAAAATACCGTTGAACAATATAAATATATAGGAGAAAACTGAAATGAACCTCTTACAACGCTATGTATCCCGCCTGAAAACAGAATTTTCAGGCTATAACGGTAAAAAATTCGGCAAAGACCTGCTGGCGGGCGTAACCGTAGCCGCCGTAGCATTACCGCTTGCCCTTGCCTTCGGCGTATCCAGCGGTGCCGACGCAGCTTCCGGACTTGTAACCGCCCTTCTTGCAGGTATAATCATGGGCGTGTTCTCGGGCGCGTCATACCAGATTTCAGGTCCCACAGGCGCAATGTCCGCAATCCTTATTTCTTTAGTAGCCCAGCACGGTCTCAACGGCGTATTCATCGCCTGCCTTATCTCGGGCGTAATACTTTTGATATGCGGAATTTTCAAGCTGGGCGCACTGGTTTCCTTTATCCCCACCCCTGTTATCACAGGCTTTACCTCGGGTATCGCAATCATCATCGCTTTCGGCCAGATAAATAATCTTACAGGCCTTTCTTCCGAGGGCGAATCCACAATTGATAAGCTTATAAGCTACTTCACCCTTGAGCAGAGCTTCAATATGACATCGTTCTTAATAGGCGCGGCAGTTATACTGTTCATGTTCATCTACCCCAAAAAGCTCAACGGCATAGTGCCCTCTTCTCTCGTAGCAATCATTCTTGCAACCGCCGCAAACTTTATCTTTAATTTCGACGTTGCCGTTGTAGGCGCAATCCCCAAAACCCTTTTCTTAGATAACCGCCTTGACCTTTCCGCAATCGACTGGTCACAGATAAATAACCTTATCGTACCTGCTGTAAGTATCGCCGCCTTAGGCCTTATCGAAAGCCTCCTCTGCGGCGCTTCCGCAGGCAGAATGAAGAACGAGCCTCTCGATTCCGATATGGAGCTTGTAGCACAGGGCCTCGGTAATATCATTATTCCCTTCTTCGGCGGCGTACCCGCTACCGCAGCTATCGCCCGTACAAGCGTAGCTATCAAAGCAGGCGGCCAGACCCGTCTCACCAGCGTTATCCATTCCGCCGTGCTGCTCCTCTCCATGTTCCTCCTCGGCGGAGTTATGTCCCGTATCCCTCTCGCAGCCTTAGCAGGCGTGCTTATCGTAACCGCTGTAAGAATGAACGAGTTTGAAGTAATCAAGGATATCTTCGGCAGAAAAATCAAGACCGCAATGTTCCAGTTCCTTATTACAATGCTTGCAACCGTAATCTTCGACCTTACTATCGCAATTTTAATCGGCGTACTCTTCTCGGTTATCATGTTCGTGCTGAAGGTTTCGGAAATGACCGTAAATATCAGCGATATCCACACCGAAAATATGCAGAACGCAAGCGAAACCACCCTTGCAAAGTACAGAAAAACCAAGGTTGCATATATCACAGGCCCCCTCTACTTCGGTACAGCCAATAAGCTGAGCCAGAAGCTCCGCGAGGTAGTAACCGACGACGAGAAATACGTTATCTTCTCCGTAAGAGGCGTGCCGATTGCCGACCTCTCTGGCGTAAACGCCTTCAGCGAACTCTGCGACGAGCTTGCCGCACAGGGCAAGACGATATACTTCTCCTGCGTAAACCCTGCCGTGGGAGAAATGTTCCGCCGCTGCGGACTTGAAGAAAAAATCGGCAGCGAGAATTTCTTCTGGAGCACCGATAAGGTACTCAGCAAAATGGCAGAATAAAACAAGGGAGCCCCTTGGGGCAATTCCCGCCTTTTATAAGTAATAATTAATCCCGCAGTTGCAAAACGGCGGGATTAATAACTTTTGTATGCAATGCCACCGAAGCACATGGGCAATACCTTACAATTATCAATAAAATCTTGCATTTTACCGAAAACTATGATATAATTTATTTAATCACGCCGTATTTTTCATAACGGCAGAAAGGAATCGGGAAAAAGCATGGCATATAAAATCAATCTCGGCGTATGGGGACGGGTGTTTGCTGTTCCGTCCTGTGTTGCAGAAACCCTTAAAATCACCAACGGCGACCATATAAAAGTGCTTTTGTATATACTTGCAAACCCCGATAAATTCCTTACCAACGAAGAAATCTCAGAGGTTACGGGCGTCGGCACAGGCACCGTAAGCGACGCACTCATATACTGGCAGAACGCAGGTGTTATCGCTGAAAACGGTGAAGAGTTCGTACCTGCCGAGGGTGCGGTCAGATATACCGAGCCTGCTCCCGCCCGCAGTGCGGCGGAAGTACGGGCTAAGCTCACCGCCGAACCCCAGGTAAAGCCGAAAATCTTTGCCGAAAAGGTAAATAACGAACAGGCGTTCAAGTGCCTCTGCCAGACCTTTGAACAGCTCAGAGGCAAGCCTGCCACCCACGCCGAGCGCAATGCGCTCATGACCATCACCGAGGAAACGGGACTGCCCACCGAGGTTGCGCTTATGCTGGTGCAGTACTGCTACGACGTAGGACAGCAGGAATCCACACCCGATAAGGTAGTAAACAAGCTTACACCCAATTATCTTAAAAAAGTCGCTCTCGACTGGTTTGAAAACGGAGTAGTGAGCCTTCCTGCGGCGGAAGAGCGCATACGTCAGCTTAAGGAAAGCAAGGAAGCCGCACTGGCCAAGGCGTCAGCCCCCGTTACGGAATCTGTAACCTCGGGCGCAAGCTTTGACGCGGCAATGTTTGAACAGGCGGCATACGAAAGGTACAGGAAAAAGAAATGAGCTTTGACGAAAAATTCTACCGCACGGCGGAAAATGAAATAAATGCACGCAGAGCAGGCAACGAGCGTGTTCTTGCGGCAAACGAACGTGAAATAAAGCAGAAATTCCCCGAAATCTACGCCCTCAACCGTTCTCTTGCGGGAACAACAGGCAAGCTGTTCCGCCTTATAAACGAACATAAGAGCAAGGAAGAGTTTGAAGCCGCTTTTGCAGAGCTTGAAGCGGAAAATCTCCGCCTCCAGACACAGCTCCGCCAGAGTCTAGTGCGTATGGGCTACGCTCCCGATTATCTTGACCTTCATTACAGCTGCTCCCTGTGCCGTGACACAGGCGTTTACGACGGCAGACGCTGTGAATGCTTCATGGAAGCGGTAAAGCGTGCGGCGGCGGCAGACCTGAACAGAAGCTCCCCCCTTAATCTTTCGGATTTCTCCGATTTCAGCCTTATGTACTACGACGACAAGCAGATTACCCCTATGGGAGCTACCGCACGGGAAATCATGGCAGAAAATCTGGACTACTGCCGTAATTATGCGGAAAATTTCCACCTCCCCTGTGACGGAATCCTCATGCGCGGCAGAACAGGCCTCGGCAAGACCCACCTGTCACTCAGCATTGCGGGCGTGGTTATAAATAAGGGTTACAGCGTAATCTACGGCTCTGCCCCCGACCTTTTCAGAAAGGCGGAGCAGGAGCATTTCGGCAGAGAAGACGGCAACACCGTCCCTATGCTTATGGACAGCGACCTGCTTATACTTGACGACATAGGCGCGGAGTTTGAAAGCAAATTCTATTCCTCGCTCTTCTATAACATTATAAATAACCGCATGAATGCGGCCAAGCCCACTATCGTCAGCACAAACCTTGAAATAAGCGAGCTTATCACCCGTTACGGCGAAAGAACCGTATCTCGGCTTGCAACCATGGACGAGCTTATTTTTGCAGGCACAGACGTAAGGCTTCAGCGCAGAACAGGCGGAATAAAGAACTGAGAACAAAGAAAGGACTGATATAAATGAACAGACTTATAGCTATCGTGGGACGACCCAACGTCGGAAAATCCACCCTGTTCAACAAGCTTATCGGACAGAGACTTTCCATAGTTGAGGACACCCCCGGCGTTACCCGCGACCGTATCTACGGCAGGGCAGAATGGAGAAACAAGCCCTTTATGCTGGTTGACACAGGCGGTATCGAGCCTGACACAAAGGACGTTATCCTGTCCCAGATGAGAGCCCAGGCACAGCTTGCAATCGACAGTGCGAATGTCATAATTTTCGTGGTGGATATCACCACAGGCATGACCGCCAACGACCAGAGCGTAGCTTCCATGCTTTTAAAAAGCGGAAAGCCCGTTGTCCTCTGCGTAAATAAGTGCGACTCCCTCGGCGAGCCCCCTGCGGATATCTATGAATTTTACAATTTAGGTTTAGGCGAGCCTATCCCCGTTTCCTCCGTACACGGCCACGGTACAGGCGACCTGCTTGACGCGGCGTTTGAAAGTATGCCCGAAGAGGACGTTGAGGAATACGACGACAGCATGATAAAGGTTGCGGTTATCGGTAAGCCCAACGCAGGCAAATCCTCCCTTATCAATAAGATTGCGGGCGAGCAGAGAGTTATCGTTTCCGACATTGCAGGTACTACCCGTGACGCTATTGATACAGTTATCGAGCGCGACGGCGAAAAGTACGTATTCATCGACACCGCAGGTATCAGAAGAAAGTCGAAAGTGACGGAAAGCGTTGAAAAGTACAGCGTGCTGCGTGCCTACATGGCAATTGACCGTGCCGACGTCTGCGTTATAATGATTGACGCAAACGAGGGCTATACCGAGCAGGACAGCAAGGTTGCGGGCTATGCCCACGAGCAGGGAAAGGCGTGCGTTATTGCCGTAAATAAGTGGGATTCCATTGAAAAGACGGACAAGACCATGAACGAATTCCGCAAGAAGCTTGAAGTGGACTTTTCCTTTATGTCCTACGCACCCTTTGTGTTTATTTCCGCACTTACAGGCCAGCGTATAGACAAGCTTTTTGAGATGATAAAGTACACTGCGGAGCAGAACTCACGCAGAATTACAACAGGTATGCTCAACGACCTGCTGGCTTACGCTACTGCACGTGTTCAGCCGCCCTCGGACAAGGGCAAGCGCCTTAAGCTCTATTACATGACACAGGCGTCCACCAAGCCGCCCACGTTCGTTGTTTTCTGCAACAGCAAGGATTTATTCCACTACTCATATCAGCGTTATATCGAAAACCAGGTGCGCGAGGCGTTCCAGTTAGACAGCACGCCTATCCGCATAGTTGTCCGCGAGCGCGGAGAATGAGGCAAGCCGCCTTTGGCAATTCCGCCTTTCAAAGCCTTGTGTTTTACTGAAACAAGTGTGACGGCGGATATCAATGTATAATAAAAGTAGGGGCGAACTGTGTTCGCCCGTGTCATAATATGTTCGTGCTTGTTCAGCGGGCGGATAATATCCGTCCCTACATTAATAATAATTTCGGAGAAAAAACATGGCAATTTTAAAAACTATCCTCTGCTTTGCGGCGGCGGTGATAATTCCTTATCTTATTTCTGGCGTAAACTCGGCGATTATAGTTACAAAAATCAAATCGGGCGAGGATATACGCAAAATCGGCAGCGGCAATGCGGGGCTTACCAACACTCTCCGCACCCAGGGCAAGCTTGCAGCGCTTTTCGTACTGCTGGGAGATATTTTAAAGGGCGTAATTTCAATCCTCATAGTCCATTTTATTTTCAAGGGCGTGCTGGGAATTGACACCTACGACCACGCAGGCGGATACGAGTGGATAAACTATCTTGCAGGCGTTTTTGCGGTACTGGGTCATATTTTCCCCATATACTACGGCTTCAAGGGCGGAAAGGGCATACTTGTCACCTTCTCCACCATGCTTGCCATAAACCCCGTAACCGCTCTTATCCTTCTGGGAATTTTCGGGGTATTCGTAGCAATCACACGTTACGTTTCCTTAGGCTCAATAATAGCGGCAAGCTGTTATCCCTTCGGCGTGGTTATATGCGCTTACCTGAATAAAAATCCGAACCCCTGGCTCAGCTTTATCTTTGCGGCAGTAATCGGATTTCTGCTGGTGTTCATGCATCGTTCAAACATCGAAAGACTTAAGAACCACACAGAAAAGAAGCTTGGCGAAAAGTCTAAATAAAAAAGAGGATGGCACAGGGTGCCCCTGTAAGCAATTCCCGCCTTTTATAAGAAATAATTAATCCCGCAGTTGCAAAACGGCGGGATTAAAAACTTCTATATGGACGACACATCACCTGTCGTCCTCTCTTTGTTTTATATCTTACTTATAATCTTCTTATAAATGTACACAAGAAATACCGCACTGCACACAACGGACATACATTCCGCCAGTGGGAAAGACCACCAGAGTGCGGAAATTCCGCCGAAGTGCGCCAGGATATACGCCGCGGGAACAAGCACCACAAGCTGACGCGCAACCGATACGATAAGGCTTAAAACGCCGTTGCCCAGCGCCTGGAAAACCGAACCGCTGACAATACAGAAGCCTGCAAAAATAAAGTTGAGTGAGATAGTCCTGAGGGCAGGCACGCCCATTTCCAGCAGCTGCGCATTGGACTGACCCTCGGTAGCGAACATAAGCAGAAGCTGCTCGGGGAAGAACTGGAAAATCAGCATACAGCCTATTGTTATGCAAAGAGCAAAGGTTATGCTGTACTTTATGGTTTTCATAATGCGGTCTTTTCTCCGCGCGCCGTAGTTGTAGGAAATTATAGGCACCATGCCGTTGTTAAGCCCCACGACAGGCATTACCGCAAAGCTCTGCAGCCTGAAATAAATACCGAAAACGTTTGTGGCAACAGTAGAGAAGCTGTCAAGCAGCTTATTCATGGCAAAGGTCATCACCGAAGAAATCGCCATCATGACGATTGAGGGAATGCCCACCGCATAAATACGCTTTATGATAGAAAAATCCACACGAAAGCCCTTGAAGGAGAAATCCAGCTCCCTGTTTATCTTAAGGTTGAAGATAATGCCCAGCAGAGCCGCAATCGTCTGACCTATAACGGTAGCTATTGCCGCACCCGCTATGCCCATTGCAGGCAGCCCGAAATAACCGAAAATAAATACAGGGTCGAGAATTATATTGATAACCGCACCCGTCGCCTGAGTTATCATGGTGAAAATAGTCTTACCTGTTGACTGGAGCAATCTTTCAAGGGTCATCTGCCCGAAAAGTCCGAAGGACATCACGGAGCAAAGAAAAAGATATTCCGACCCGTATTCAATTACAGACTGACTGCTTGTCTGGGAAGCAATAAAGGGTCCGGCGAAGAAAATTCCCACGAGGAGAAATACTATCCAGCTGAATCCTGCCAACAGAAGTCCTGTTTTAGCAACTCTCGATGCCAGCTCATGCTTCTTTTCGCCCAGGCTCTTTGAAAGATAAGCGCTGATACCGACGCCGGTACCCGAGCCTACCGCAATCATAAGGTTCTGCATAGGGAAAGCTACCGTAACGCCTGTAAGCGCGTCCTGGCTTATCTGCGCCACGAAAATACTGTCAACGATATTGTAAAGCGCCTGAATTATCATGGAAATCATGATAGGCAGCGACATGGAAAGCAGCAGCTTCCCTTCGGGCATTACACCCATTTTGTTTTCCTGTAAGTTTGCTTTTGTTTCTGTCATTTTTATTCCTTTTTCTACACATTTTTTATTTATAGTGCTGGTGCAGGTTTCCGCGCCGCGGGCGCGGAATTGCAGGGAGATTTCATCCCCCTGCAC